>JARLGQ010000288.1 GCA_031292675.1 Acidimicrobiales bacterium | reverse complement strand
GGCCGAGGACGAGGCCGTGGCCCACGCCGCCGCGCAACGACTGTGCGCGGTCGTGGAGAAAGCACTGGTGGTGGCTTCGGCTCCTGAGTGAGGTCCTCGCCGGGCGCCTGGGGCACCGCCGTTCCCGCCTGAGGTCGACGACCCCGTAGCCTGGGATCTCATGTGCGGCATCATCGGAGCCACCGGCGGCGGCGAAGTGCTGGGCGTTCTGCTCCAGGGGCTCGAGAGGCTCGAATACCGGGGCTATGACTCCGCCGGCGTGGCCCTGCAGTCCGCCGGGGTCCTGTGGCGGGCCCGGGCCGCTACCGGGACCCGTTCTCTCGAGGATCTCCGCAAGGTCGTCGAGGAAGGCCCCGGCGCGGTGACGGCGGGCATCGGCCATACCCGTTGGGCCACGCACGGCCATCCCACCGAGTCCAACGCGCATCCCATCCCGACTGCACCGGCAACGTCGCCGTGGTGCACAACGGCATCATCGAGAACTGGCGGGAGCTCGCCGAGCAGCTGCGCACCGAGGGCCACACGTTCGTCTCCGACACCGACACCGAGGTCATCGCCCATCTCGTCGAGCGAGAGCTCTCCGGAGGTTGCTCGCTCGCCGCTGCCGTCCGGGCCACGCTGCGCGAGGTGCGGGGCGCGTTCGCCCTGGCGGTGATGTGCGCCGGGGAGCCGGGCACCATCGTGGCGGGACGTCGGGTGTCGCCGCTCATCATCGGCATGGGCGACGGGGAGTCGGGCGAGGGCCTGCTCGCCTCGGACATCCCCGCCTTGTTGGGCCGGACCCGACGGTTCTGGGTGCTCGACGACGACCAGGTGGTGGTGCTCCGACCGGGGTCGATGCTCGTGACGACCTTGCAGGGCAAAGAGGTCGAGCCCAAAGAACTCCACGTCGACTGGGACCTCGAGGCCGCCGAGAAAGGCGGATACCCCGACTTCATGGGCAAGGAGATCCACGAGCAGCCCCGGGCGATCGCCGACACGCTGCTCGGCCGGCTCCTGGCCGACGGCACGGTCGAGCTCGACGAGTTCCGCATCACCGACGACGAGCTGCGCCACGTCGACAAGGTGTTCGTGGTGGCGTGCGGCTCGAGCTATCACGCCGGCATGGTGGCCAAGTACGCCATCGAGCGCCTGGCCCGCCTCCGCACCGAGATCGACATCGCGTCGGAGTTCCGTTACCGGGACCCCGTGCTCGACGACCGGACGCTCGTGGTGGGGGTGAGCCAGTCGGGTGAGACCATCGACACCCTCCAAGCCATGCGCGAGGCGCGGCAGTGGGACGCCAAGATCATGGTCATCTCCAACGTCGTCGACTCGTCGATGGCCCGCGAGGCCGACGGCGTGCTCTACACGCGGGCGGGCCCCGAGGTGGGCGTGGCCGCCACCAAGACGCACCTGACCCAGGTCGTCGCGCTCGAGCTGCTGGCGCTGTACCTCGCGCAGCTGCGGGGGTTCGCCGAACCCGCCGACGCGCGAGTCCTGTTCGCCGACCTGGCCCGGCTCCCCGAACTCGTCGAAAGGGCTCTCGCCCCCGGGCGTGACGCAGAGGTGGCCGAGATCGCCGGCAAGTTCGCCGACACCCGCGACTTCTTCTTCCTGGGTCGCCACGTCGGGTTCCCCGTCGCCCTCGAAGGCGCCCTGAAGCTCAAGGAGATCTCGTACCTGCGGGCCGAGGGCTATCCGGCCGGCGAGCTCAAGCACGGCCCCATCGCCTTGATCGTCCCCGGAACCGTGGTGGTGGGCGTGGCCACGCGGACGCACCTGTGGGAGAAGATGATGGGCAACGTGGCCGAGGTCCGCGCCCGCGGCGCCACGGTGGTCCTGGTGGCCAACGAGGGCGACGAGGAGACCGCCGCCCAGGCCGACGAGGTCCTGTGGGTGCCCAGGACCCACCCGTTGTTCGCGCCCGTGATCGACGTCGTGCCCCTCCAGCTGTTGGCGTACCACATCGCACGGGCGCATGGCCATGACGTCGACAGGCCCCGCAACCTGGCCAAGACGGTCACGGTGGAGTGACGGCGCAAGGCGGCGACCTCGGCGTAGGGGACGTCCGCGGCATCGGCGTCGACGCCGTCGACGTGGGCAGGTTCCGACGGGTCCTCGAACGTCGCCCCGGCATCGTGGACCGCCTGTTCACCGACGACGAGCGGGCCTACGCGGAGCGCGGCCGCGACCGGGGACCGCGCCTGGCCGTCCGTTTCGCCGCCAAGGAGGCTGTGCTCAAGGCCCTCGGAGTGGGGGTCGGCGCAGCGGGTTTCCGCGACGTCGAGGTGGTCCGAGCCGACAACGGCCGACCGGGCCTGGTGCTGTCCGGACGCGCCGCGCAGCTCAGCGACGGGCGCGGCGTGCGCCGGTGGCACCTGTCGCTGACCCACACCGACACCGTCGCGGTGGCGACCGTCGTCGCCGAGGGGTCGGGGAACCAAGGCGGTGGTCCGACGCCGTGAAACCCGTGCTCCGCGTCGACGACATGCGAGCCGTCGACGCCGACGCGCTCGGCGCGGTCTCCGAGGAGACACTCGTCGAGCGGGCCGGGACGGCGGTGGCGACCTGGGCCATCCGCTTGCTCGGCGGCACCTACGGGCGCCACGTGGTGGTCGTGGCCGGCAAGGGCAACAACGGTGCAGACGGCCGGGTGGCGGCCGCCCGTCTGCGTGCCCGCGGTGCCAAGGTGACCGTGGTGGAGGCCGCCGATGCCCCGGCGCGATTCGGGCGGCCGGGCACCGTCGACCTCCTCATCGACGCCGCCTATGGGACAGGGTTCCGGGGCACCTACCGTGCCCCGGCCGTCCCCGCCGGTGTACCCGTGCTCGCCGTCGACATTCCCTCGGGCGTGAACGGCGATACGGGGGAGGCGTGTGGCGAGCCCCTGCGAGCGGACCTCACCGTCACCTTCGCCGCCCTCAAGACCGGCCTCTTGCAAGGTGACGGCCTGCTGCTCGCGGGCCAGGTGGAAGTGGCCGACATCGGCCTCGACGTCAGCCGGGCGCGCATGTGGGTGGTCGAGGACTCCGACGTGGCCGCCCTGCTCCTGCCGCGACCACGCGATGCGCACAAGTGGCAGTCGGCGGTGGCGGTGGTGGCGGGATCCCCGGGCATGACGGGGGCGGCGGGCCTGTGCGCCCGCGCCGCCTACCGTGCCGGCGCGGGGATGGTCCGGCTCGGCATCCCCGGCGGGGACCCCGCCGACCTCCCTGTGAGCGAAGCCGTCGGCACTCCCTTGGCGGTGGACGGATGGTCCACCGCCGCGCTCGCCATGGCCGAGCGGTGCAAGGCGTTGGTGGTCGGTCCCGGGCTCGGTCGGGCGGCGACGACCGTGGCCGACGTGCGTGACCTCGTCGGCCGGGCGACGGTGCCCGTCGTCGTGGATGCGGACGGCCTCTACGCGCTGGGCACGGGTGACGAGATCGCCGCCGCGCTGGGCTCGGTCCCCCGAGCCGCGCCCGGTGCCCGGGAGCGCAGCGCGGTACTCACCCCCCACGACGGAGAGTTCGCCCGGTTGTCCGGAGCCGCGCCGGGACCCGACCGGATCAGCGCCGCCCAGGAGCTGGCCCGACGGGGTGGCGCGGTGGTGCTGCTCAAGGGACCGACGACCGTTGTCGCCGACCCGGCCGGGAACGTGTTGCTGGCCACGGCAGGGTCGCCCCGGCTGGCCACGGCCGGTACCGGGGACGTGCTGTCGGGCGCCATCGGGGCGTTCGTCGCCCGCGGGGTCGAGCCGCACCACGCCGCCGCCCTCGCCGCCCACGTCCACGGGCGCGCCGCCGAGCTGGGCCCTTCGGAAGGACTGGTGGCGGGGGACCTCGCCGATCTTCTGGGCCG
>JARLGQ010000287.1 GCA_031292675.1 Acidimicrobiales bacterium | reverse complement strand
GCCCGGCCGACGTCGAGGCCAGCTACTGCGCCGAGGTTGTCGCCGGCACCTATCAGGCTATGGGCCTTCTCGCCGACAACCGCCCGGCCAACTGGTACGACCCCGGCCGCTTCTGGAGCGGTGACCACCTCGAGCTTCTTCACGGCGCCCATCTGGGCGAAGAGATCACCGTGCTGAGCGCCCTACCTGAGGCTCCCAGGCCCGGCCCGCGGCGGCGCTGACACCGCTAGCTCTGCCCAGCCCGGATCTCACTGGCTTCCAGCTGGATGCCGTCCGGTGATGACAACGTCACCGGAGACGCATTGAAGGGCCAAGGCCCGTCTCTGCCGGGTCCAGGGCGCCAGATAGGGCCGGGACCAGCGTCCAGGCGGCGACCGATATCACCCGGTTGGGATGGAGGTCGAGTGGAGCGGCGAGGCGATCCATCGCAAGCTGCGATCCGACCGACCCGCCCGGGATTACGCGACCTCGCGATTATTAGTGCGTGACCCCCAGTCGCCGGCAGCTCCACGGGAAGACGTTCGGGGTGGCCAGGCTGGGGTGAGGGGTAGCTGGGATCCGTCGATTATGCGTGCTTCGGACTGCCAGCACCTGCGGGACTAATCCGTCGGGATGGTACCCAGACACCGTCCCGCCCCCGGACTCCTGGTCGATTTGCCTTTCACAGTGTGGCCACGCTATCGGTCGAGTCGATCTGCGCCGTGTCGATCTGCACTGCTGGGTTGGTACTGGCCAGGTCGACCTTGAAGTTGTCCGTCGTGTTGGGTCCGCTATCCCCCCCGAGACAGAGTGTGACACTGGCGTCGCTATCGGCGTAGATGCCGTCCTTTACTTCACCTTTGATGATGAAAGCAACTTCAAACCCGTTGCCCTCAGACTCGCACGGATCTCCTATGGACTGCCCTGGTATTTCTGTACTCACGGTAATGGTTTTGAACATGGCCACGGCGCCATCGGGCCTGAACGAGATCAACTTCAGCGTCTTCTTGGAGATCAGCCCGGAGAACTCAGCCTGAGTTCCTTCCACGTGCTTGTCACACACGTCCGTGTCGTCGGGATTCGACTTACAGGTCTTCTTGCTGTAGCTGGGATTGCGGGCATTCTTGTCCCCTTTGATGGTGATATAGCCGTGCTTGCTATTTGCAGTCCCGCCGCCGCAGTTGAACCTAACCATCGAGTCGGGCAGCACCGTCGAGTTGCCCCGCTTGGAGGTGGTCGGGGTTCCGTTGTAGTGGATGGGAGTTCCGAAGGTCATGGTGCCGTTGAGGCCGGTACAGCTGATAGAGCCGGTGGCGGAAGCGGGCCAGATCCAAGTGCCACAATCACCGCGCTCAAGGGGCCCGTCAGCAGGAAGAGCGCCAAACCCACTCGCAGGCTTCGTGCCCTCGGACGCCGTCTGCCACCGGACCGAACTGCTGATGCAACGCTGTTCATCATCTCCCGCCCTTCCCGGCCATTAGGGACGGCTTACGGCCAGTGTGTGACCTCTCAGGATCCTCTGACCCGTCCCCGCCTGGCACAGTTGAGCACGGATTCGCCTCAACAATCAGGTGTCCACTTTGGGTGTCCACCGGTGTCCACTGCCCGCAAAAGCCCTGGCCAGAGGTGCCACACGCTGGGGGCCCAGTGTGGACAGATGGCTGGACGGAAAGGACGAGTGGCCGTATCAGACAGGTTGATTATATTTTCGGGCTACGGCCACCGCTCGGCATCCCCGACTATGAAATTATCTGAGCCCGTCCCGACCCTCAGCATGACCTCGACCGGGAACGGCTGCACATACAGGACGGTGAGCGGCAAGCGGCGCCCGGAGCGGCACGGCGGTCCAACCCGCCTCGCTCCGACCGGCGTGTCAGGATGACGGTCACGACGCACCCCGGCCGAGGACACAACGTGGCACCTAACAAGAAACAGTCTGAAGCGTGGAATGGGGGCGAGTCGGTGCACTACGTCGCCCACGCCGACCGATACGACCGCCAGCTAGCGCCGTTCACCGAGGCGCTGCTCGAACAGGTCCGGCTGACACCGCATCGCTCCGTGCTCGATGTGGGCTGCGGGTGCGGTGCCCTCACCCTCGCCGCAGCTCACATCGCCGACTCGGCGGTCGGCGTCGACATCTCCGTGCCACTGACCGAGGTCGCGTCCGAGCGGGCGTGCAAAGCGCAGATCGACAACGTCGAGTTCGTGGTCGCCGATGCCCAGACCTACGATTTCGCTCCAGACACGTTCGACCTCGTGGTCAGCCAGTTCGGGGTCATGTTCTTCGATGACCCCGTGAGGGCATTCTCGAACTTGCGACGCTCGCTCGCTCCCGGCGGCAGGCTCGCGTTCGTCAGTTGGCAGGGCCTCCCCGCGAACAAATGGCTCACTGTCATCGCCAGCGAGGTGGCGAACCACGTCGAGATCCCCGAGTTCGGCGGTCTATCAAGGGGCCCCGGGATGTTCGCGCTCATGGACCAGGACGAGACGACAGCGCTACTCGAATCGGCGGGGTTCACCGAGGTGGCGTTGGAGTCGCTCGCACCGACCATCCTCATCGGCGGGGGCGGCACGGTCGACCAGGCGATGGAGTTCCTACTCGGAATGGGGATGGCCCGAGGTCTGGTCGGCCTGGCGGGGACAGACGCTCATGAAGAGGTCGTCGAGGCTGTCCGCTTGTCCCTCACAGAGCGCTACGAGCCCGATGTTGGTGTGCAATTTGAGACAAGCGCATGGATGGTCACCGCGCTTACCTAGAGTCTCGGCTCGGCGAGGCCGCTAGGGACGCGGTTGGGGCATGCTCTTCCCCATGCCGATAACGATCAACGACTCGTTTGCCGGAATCGACTGGATACGAGCAAAGGCGGACCTTGTCCGAGATGACTTCGATAACGGACGCTCTCCAGACGCCTTACGGCGGTCATTTGAGCGTTCTCAACACGTGGCCTTTGCTCGAGACCACGACCGCGTAGTTGGAATGGCGCGCCTTCTTTCCGACGGTGTGTGCAACGCCTACCTGCTAGATGTTTGGACAGCTTCGTCACATCGACGTCGGGGCATTGCATCCAAGCTGGTGCGCCTACTCACCGCCAGGGTGCCGGGTCAACATATCGGACTACAAACCAACGACACCCAGCCCTTTTACGTCGCGCTCGGATTTCGCACTCAACCCGAGTTCATGTCGTTGGTCGTCGGGAAATGGTTGGACAACGAGGAGAACGGTCCATGACGCGGCCGGACCCGAGCGATGGTGCCCGCTCGGGGTCCCATGGTTCGTCTGACTGTCCAATCCATTGGTAACGCTGTATAGGCGACGACCCGGCCAAGGGCGATAGCCCCCCGTCTCCTTGGCAGTGGCTCTCGGTGGGACTTGGACATGCCGGTCACCGAGAGCGGGGTCGTCGCTATTGGCATCTTGCACTTGGCAACGCCGCCAGACACCTTGGTGTGTCACAGTGTCAGCCCCCGGTGTCACGTCGGCAGACTGGTCATGGGGCGAGGTGAGCGCCGCTCGACCCGCCGTTTGGGGCTCTTCGTTGTTAGGATTGGAGCAGCTCGCCATCTGACAGGCCCACAACTTCACGGCATGGAGGGACCTGTGGCAGTCGGAGTGCAAATCTACTTTCGAGGCGCCACCCTTGAGCAGTATGACCAGGTGGCGGAAGTATTG
>JARLGQ010000286.1 GCA_031292675.1 Acidimicrobiales bacterium | reverse complement strand
TCGGTCAGGGCCGTGGCGTCGGCGATGGCGAAGGGCACGTTGAGCATGCGGGCCAGTGTCTGGGCCAGCAGGGTCTTGCCGCACCCGGTCGGGCCGAGCAGGAGGATGTTCGACTTGGCCAGCTCGACGTCGGAGTCGTGGGCACCGTTGCTGCCGGCCTGCACCCGCTTGTAGTGGTTGTAGACGGCCACCGACAGGATCTTCTTCGCGTACTCCTGGCCGATGACGTAGTCGTTCAGGAACTCGTAGATCTCCTTGGGCTTCGGCAGTTCGTCGAAGCTCAGCTCCGTGGTGTCGGCGAGCTCCTCGGCGATGATGTCGTTGCACAGGTCGATGCACTCGTCGCAGATGTAGACGCCGGGACCGGCGATCAGCTTCTTGACCTGCTTCTGGGACTTGCCACAGAAGCTGCACTTCACGAGGTCCCCGCCGTCGCCGAACTTCGCCACCGTTCCCACTTCGTCCCTGTACGAGCCTACGCCGCGCCAACGGCTTCGGCTGCACCCACGGCGTCGCGGGTCGTGATGACCTCGTCGATGAGGCCGTAGGCCACCGCCTCGTCGGCGGTGATCACGAAGTCACGGTCGGTGTCGCGGGCGATCTTGTCCACGGCCTGACCGGTGTCGTCGGAGATCATCGAGTTCAGGAGGTCACGCATCCGGATGATCTCCTTGGCCTGCAGCTCGATGTCGCTCGCCTGGCCCGCCGCGCCACCCCAGGGCTGGTGCAAGAGGATTCGAGCGTGGGGAAGGGCGAACCGCTTGCCCCGGGCACCGGCCGCCAGCAGCACCGCCGCCGCCGAGGCCGCCTGGCCGAAGCAGAACGTCGACACGTCGGGCTTCACGAACTTCATCGTGTCGTAGATGGCGAAGAGGGCGGTGATGTCGCCCCCGGGCGAATTCACGTAGAGGTGGATGTCCTTGTCAGGTTCCTCGTACTCGAGAAACAGCATCTGGGCGCAGATGAGGTTGGCCACGGTGTCGTCGATAGGCGTCCCGAGGATGATGATCCGCTCTTTGAGCAAGCGCGAGTAGAGGTCGTAGCCGCGCTCTCCCCGGCTCGTCTGCTCGATGACCGTGGGGACCAGATACCCCTGCGCGTCGGCGGTCATCCTCACGACTCGGCCTCCCCGGTCGGTGTTCCCTCAGTTTGCACGTCTGCGCTCCCTCGTTCACCGGGCTCGACCGCATCGGCGGTGCCCTCTCCCCCGCCGGCCTCGGCCTCACCTGCTTCCTGCGCTGCAACGTCCACGTGCAAGACGTCCCTGGACAGCGGTTTCCCGTCCTCGTCGACCAGGTCCACGTGGTCGAAGAGCCAGGTCAGTGCCTTCGCCTTCCTCCTGTCGGAGCGTACCGCGGGCAGCCTGCCTGCGCGGTCGAGTCGGCGTCGCAGGTCCGCCGGACTGGTCCCGGCCTGCTGCGCCATCTCGCCCACGGCCTCGTCGAGCTCCTGGTCGGTGACCTCGACGTCCTCGGCGTCGGCCAGCGCCCGCAGGGCGAGGTCGAGGCGCACGGCGCGGGCGGCGTCGGCCCGGATCTCGGCGATCAGGTCCGCCTCCTCGCGGCCCGATGCCTGGAGGAACTGCTCGACGGTCAGGCGACGCGCCTCGAGGCGGTGCCCGAGGTCGTGCAGGCGCTCGCGAACCTCTTCTTCCACGAGGGCCTCGGGCGGGTCCTCGGCCACCAGCCCGACCAGTGCGTCGACCGTGCGCTCGCGCATGGCGAGTTGCGCCTGGACCACCTTGAGCTGGCGCAACCGCCCACGCACGTCGTCTCGCAAGCCTTCCAACGTGTCGAACTCCGAAGCCTCCGCCGCCCACTCGTCGGAGGGCTCGGGGAGGACCTTCTCCTTCACGTCTTTGACGAGGACCCGGATCTGGGCCTCTTCCTCGGAGCCCTCGGCGGGGACAGGGGCCGCGAATTGCAGAATGTCCCCCGGCTTGGCGCCCCGCAGTTGCTCGTCGAGCCCGACGACCGGCTCACCGCTGCCGATCTCGTAGAGATAGTCCTCGACGTGCAGGTCCTCACCTCGCTGTCGCGTCCCGTGGAGGTCGATCGAGACATGATCGCCGTCGCGCCCGGCGCGATCCACGGCGTGCAGCTCGCCGGACTGCTCACGCAGCCGGTCGATCTGGGCGGCGACCTCCTCGTCGGTGGCTTCGATGCTCGGCAACGTCACCTCGAGCCCTGCGTACCCGGCGACAGACACCGTGGGCCGGATCTCGACGAGGGCGTCGAAGGTCACCGGGCCCCCGTCCTCCCCGGACTTGATGTCGATCTCCGGAGCCGCGATCGGATCAAGCTCGGTGTCCACGACGGCGCGTGCATAGAGGTCGGGCAAGGCGTCGCTCAATGCCTGTTGCCGCAGAGCAGAAGCACCGCCGATCCGGGCCTCGAGGACCTGACGCGGCACCTTGCCGGGACGGAAGCCCGGGACGCGCACTTGCGTGGCGAGGCGCCGAACGGTCGCGTCGAGCGCTTGATCCACCTCGGATTCGTCGACCACGACGGACAGGCGGACCCTGTTGCCTTCGACCGGCTCAGCGGTGGCGCGCATAAGGAAGGCAGAGTCTACAAGCCCCCGGAATGCGCTCGTCGCAAAGGAGGGAACGGCCACGGACCGTGGGCGCCTCAGATCATGAACGCCATGGCGTCGAGCACGCGGAAGGCAAGCTCGGTGTCGCCTGTAGCAGTCACGAGCCCGGCGACGCGGGCAGCCTGTCCGTCGACCCTCCCACATGCCAGGCGCCAGAAGACCTCCACTGCCATGTCGAGGACGGCGGTGGGCTGCTCGTCGAGGGAGGGGACGGCCTTCGCACGGCCGTCGCGCACCACGACGTCGATCTGCCGCCCCAAGGGCCCGTGCAACTCGAAGCGCACCGAGGCTCCTTCGGGCGCTCCGGCCTGCTTGCCCACGACGAAAGGCATGGCCGAGCACAGTCGGTCCAACGACAGCTGGGCGGCAGGCCCCGAGTCGTGACCGGGCCGGCCCGTAGCCACGCGGATGTCCTGCTCGTGCACCCAGGAGTCCATCACCCGGACGTTCATGAACTCGCGGTACGGGACTTCGCCGACCGGGCTCGGGCCGATCTCGTCGAAGCGGGCCGGCGGCAACGACCGCAGCTCGGCCACCCGGCGCGCCGTGACGGCGCGGAATTCCTCGAGAACCGCGGGGCCAGACCGCGCCCGTCGGGCCGCCACCCACGCCTCGTTACGGGCGCCGACCTCGTTCTCGACGTGCGGCGGCAACGGATCGAGCGGCGGCGGGGGCGGATCGCCCAGCAGCACGCGTTCGATGCCGATCAGATGCGACAGCAGATCGCGCACCGTCCACCCCGGACACTCGGAAGGCATCTCCCATTCGGCGTCCCCGAGCCCTCGAGCCAGGGTGTCGATGGCGTCCCACTCCTCGGCCAGGATGGCGACGACCGGCTCCTCCGTCCCCGTGGTCACAGCGGCCCCCTTCTCGGCGTGGGTGCGCCGGGCGAGCTTCCCGGTGCCCGACCCCAGTGTGACAACCCGCCGCCCAGCCGGCCAGCGGCCCGGCCCCGGACGGGCGGGACCCCAGGCAGCGGACACCACGATCCGAACGCCCCCCGGCCCGGCTCGTACCATCCGCGTCTGCCGGGGGGCACGGGGATAGCTTCGACCCGACATCTGGCGGGGCGCACAGTGAGGAGGACGAGCGTGGCTTCGTACGAGGGCTACTGTGTGAAATGCCGTGAAAAGCGGCAGTTCGAAGGCGAAGAAGTCGAGCTTGCAAACGGGCGGCGGGCGGCGCAGGGTACCTGCCCCAACTGCGGCACCAAGATGAACAGGATCCTGGGAAAGAAGACCTGAGGGTCCTCCGGCCCCGCCCCTCCAGCACACCCAGGGTCTGACGACATCCCGGCGACGGCGGTTCCGGGAACCTGCGCAAGCGCGGCCCGCCCTGAGATCCCCGTCGTGTCGCTCAACGACGGTCGAGGGCGTCGAGGATGGCACCCTCGCGCAGTCCCCACTCGCTCACCACGAAGCGTCCGATCCCGAGCTCCGCCGCCACCGTGGCCAGGACCACCGCCCCCACCGGGAGCAGAGGTGCGCGGCGAGCCTGCATCCCCGGCAGCGCCAGGCGGGCCCGAAGGTCGAGCCTCGACAGCTGCTCGGCCAGCTCTGCGACCTGGCGGGCAGGAAGCTCCACCTGGTTGACCTCACCGGGCCCCGCCGAGGGGCGACGCCGGGCGCGTGCGGTGGCCAGCCGGGCCAGCGCACGGACCGTGCCCCCGCTGACCACGGCCCGGTCGGTGACCCCCCCGTATCGGGCGACGGCGAGGGCGATGGGCTCCATCGTCTCCGCCGTCCTCGTCCGCAACGCGGCCTGATCACCGTCGGACAGGGGGTCCCCGGTCCCGAGCTCGCCCCGCAGCCGAGCGGGGCCGACCGCCGCACTGGTGGCCATGGCCAGGTGGTCCGAGTCCCCGACGGCCGCCTCGAGGCTCCCGCCGCCGAGATCCAAACCGAGGGTCAGACCCGGCCCGGTCCACACCCCGGCGCGTTGGCCGATGAAGCACAGGCGCGCTTCTTCCTCCCCGTCGAGAACGGCCACCTTGGTCCCGACGACCCGTTGCAGCCGGTCCACCACCTCGGCGCTGTTGGCGGCGTCTCGCAGCGCGGCGGTGGCGACGGCGACGACGATCTCGGCCCGGGACTCGGCCAGCCCGGCCCGCAGGCGCTTGGCAGCCGCCACCGACGCCGCCACCCGGTCACGCGGGATGCTCCCCCGCGCTCCCACGCTCAACCCCAGGTTGAGCAGCGCCCGGCGGTGGAGCACGGGGGTGAGCGCGGCACCGGGGCCGGCTTCGCACACAAGAAGATGGAAGGAGCTGCTCCCGAGGTCCCACACCGCAGCTCGAACCCCCACGCCGCGAACGTAGCCGCCCCGAGTCGGGCGGTTTCAGCCCGGCCAGCACCAGTCGGTGATGTAGGGGGGATCCTCACCGTGCTCGCGGGTGTAGCGGCGGGCCTCGAGGCGGGCGTCGACCATCTGCTGGCGCAATGCCGCCGATGGCACCTCGAGGCCCGGGACCCTGTCGATCACGTCGAGGACGAGATGGTAGCGATCGAGGTCGTTGAGCATGACCATGTCGAATGGCGTGGTGGTCGTGCCCTGCTCCTTGTAGCCGCGCACGTGCAGGTTGGCGTGGTTGGCCCGGCGGTAGGTCAGACGGTGGATCAGCCAGGGATAGCCGTGGAAGGCGAACACGACCGGGCGGTCCACCGTGAAGACCGTGTCGAACTCGCGGTCGGTCATCCCGTGGGGGTGCTCGGAGTCGGGCTGGAGCCGCATGAGGTCGACGACGTTGACCACCCGCACCCGCAGGTCGGGGAGGTTGCGGCGGAGCATGTCGACCGCGGCCATGGTCTCGAGAGTGGGCACGTCCCCGCAGCACGCCATGACGACGTCGGGGACCGATCCCGCGTCGTTCGACGCGAAGTCCCACACCCCGAGCCCGCGCGTGCAGTGCACCAGGGCGGCGTCGGGCGACAGCCAGTCGTGCTGGGGCTGCTTGCCGGCCACGACCACGTTGACGTAGTCGCGGCTGCGCAGGCAATGGTCGACCACCGACAACAGGCAGTTGGTGTCCGGCGGCAGGTACACGCGGGTCACCGAAGCCTGCTTGTTGACCACGAGGTCGATGAAACCCGGGTCCTGGTGGGAGAACCCGTTGTGGTCCTGACGCCACACGTGGCTCGACAACAGGTAGGTCAGTGACGCCACCGAGCGACGCCAAGGGATGTGGCGCGCCGACTCGAGCCACTTGGCGTGCTGGTTGAACATGGAGTCCACGATGTGGATGAAAGCCTCGTAGCAATTGAACAGGCCGTGCCGGCCGGTCAGGAGATAGCCCTCGAGCCACCCCTGGCAGAGGTGCTCGGACAGCACCTCCATGACCCGGCCGTCGGGGGCGAGGTGGTCGTCCCCGTCGACCGTCTCCCCCATCCAGGCGCGGTTGGTGACCTCGAAGACGTCCTGCAGGCGGTTCGACGCCGTCTCGTCGGGGCCGAAAAGGCGGAAATTGGCGGGATTGTCCCGGATCACGTCGCGGAGGAACCCTCCGAGCACTTTCGTCGCCTCGTGCAGCGTGGTGCCCGGTGACGGCACCTCCACCGTGTAGGCGCTCCAGTCGGGGAGCTCGAGGTCCCGCAACAGCACCCCGCCGTTGGCGTGCGGCGAGGCACTCATGCGGCGGTCGCCGAGGGGCGCCAGCTCCGCGATCTCCGGCACCGGACGGCCCACCTGGTCGAAGAGCTCTTCGGGACGGTAGCTGCGCATCCATTCCTCGAGCTGCGCCAGGTGCGCAGGGTTGGTCCGGACCTCCCCGAGCGGCACCTGATGCGCTCGCCAGGTCCCCTCGACACGGACGCCGTCCACGAATTTCGGGCCCGTCCAGCCCTTGGGGGTGCGCAGGACGATCATGGGCCAGGCCGGGCGCTCCAGGACCGCCCCCGAGCGGGCCTCGGACCAGATCGTGGCGATCTCGTCGAAGCAGGACTCGAGTGCAGCCGCCATCCTCGGGTGGACGAGCATGGGGTCCTCGTCGTCGAAACCTCCCGTAACGAAGCGCGGCCGGTACCCGTATCCCGTGAACAGGGCGGACAGCTCGACCTCGGGGATCCTGGCCAGCACGGCGGGGTTGGCGATCTTGTAGCCGTTCAGGTGGAGGATGGGCAGGATCGCACCGTCGGTGACGGGGTCGAGGAACTTGTCGGCGTGCCAGCTGGTGGCGAGGGCGCCCGTCTCGGCTTCCCCGTCGCCGACCACACAGGCCACGACGAGGTCGGGGTTGTCGAAGGCCGCTCCGTAGGCATGCGCCAGCCCGTAACCCAGCTCGCCGCCCTCGTTGATCGAGCCGGGCGTGTCGGGAGCGGCGTGGCTGGGGATCCCCCCCGGGAACGAGAACTGCCTGAACAGGCGGGCCATCCCCTTGGCGTCTCTCGACACGTGCGAGTACAGCTCGCTGTAGGTCCCCTCCAACCAGGCGTTGGCCACCATGGCGGGCCCACCGTGCCCGGGCCCGCAGATGTACAGGAGATTGGCGTCGCGCCGGTTGATCACGCGGTTCAGGTGGGCGTAGACGAAATTGAGCCCGGGGCTCGTTCCCCAGTGGCCCAGGAGGCGCGGCTTGATGTGCTCGACACGCAACGGCTCACGAAGCAGGGGGTTGTCGAGGAGGTAGATCTGGCCGACGGCCAGATAGTTGGCGGCCCGCCAGTAGGCGTGGAGCCTCGTGAGGTCCTCTGCGGTGGCAGGGGCCCCCGGCCCGGTGGTGTCAGAAGACGGGCGGGCCGAATCGTGCATCGGTTGTTCCTCCTTGGCATGGTGGGGACGTGCGAGTCCTCGTGGTCAACGCCGGGTCGAGCAGCCTGAAGCTCAGTGCCCTCGGGGCCGACGATGCCGCCCTCTGGACCGCTGACCTACCCATGCCGGAGCCGGGTTCGACCGGCGAGGTGGTGCAGGAGGCCCTGCGAGACGTCCCGCGTGTCGATGCCGTCGGACACCGCGTCGTGCACGGAGGCCTCGAGTTCACGAGCCCACTGCTCCTCGAGACCGCTGTCGAGAGCCGGCTCGAACACCTGGCCGAGCTGGCCCCGCTCCACAATCCTGCTGCCATCGCCGCCATCGTCAGCCTGCGCTCCCTTTGGCCTGACCTCCCCCAGGTGGCGTGTTTCGACACGGCCTTCCACACCACCATGCCGCCCGAGGCCTCAACCTACGCCCTGCCGGACACGTGGCGAGACCTGGGGTTGCGGCGCTTCGGGTTCCACGGCCTCAGCCATGCCTGGGCGAGCCGCCGGGCCCTCGAGCTCCTCGGGAGCCCCCCGAGCTCTCTCCGGCTGGTGACAGCCCACCTCGGCTCGGGCGCCTCCCTGGCCGCGGTTGCGGAGGGTCGTTCCGTTGACACCACCATGGGCTTCACGCCCCTCGAGGGCCTGGTCATGGCGACGCGTGCGGGGACCGTCGACCCCGGCGTCGTGCTCTGGCTCCTGCGTCATACGCAGGTGACCGTCGACGAGCTCGAGGACACCTTGGACCGTCGTTCGGGCCTGTTGGGGCTCTCGGGGGTGTCGTCGGACCTCCGCGCGGTCCTGGACGCCGCCGACCGGGGCGAGCGGCGTGCCGCGCTCGCCTTCGGCGTCTACGTGCACCGGCTGCGTGCCGGGGTCGCCGCCATGGCCGCCGCCATGGGCGGCATGGACGGAGTGGTGTTCACCGGGGGCGCCGGGGAGGGATCGGCCCGGCTGCGCCGTGACGCCTGCGGAGGGCTCGGGTTCCTGGGCGTCGAGCTCGACGACGACCGCAACGAGGATGACGGCCATCATGAGGCCGACCGGGTCGTCTCGAGCCCTGGCAAGGTCCCCGCCGTGCTCGTCGTCCACGCCAGGGAGGACCTCGAGATCGCCCGTCAGGTCCGCGGGCTTCTCGCCCCTCCCCGCTGAGGCCGCTGCGGGGCCGCGGCGCCGGACGCGCGACCATGGGCCGTGCGCGCGTGGGAGGTCCACACCCCGGGTCCCTTGGTCACCACACCCTTGCGGATGGTCGAGCGCGACCCGCCTCGGCCCGGCCCGGGTCAGGTCCGGGTGCAGGTCTCGACCTGCGGTGTGTGCCGGACCGACCTCCACGTCGCCGAAGGAGACCTCCCCGTGCATCGCAGCAACGTCGTCCCCGGCCACGAAGTGGTCGGCATCGTCGACGTGCTCGGCGCCGGAGCCACCCGTTTCGCGCCGGGCGACCGGGTCGGCATCGCCTGGCTGGCGAGCACATGCGGACGGTGCCAGTTCTGCCGACGCGGCGACGAGAACCTGTGCCCCTATGCGACGTTCACCGGATGGGACCACGACGGCGGGTACGCGGAGGCGGCGATCGTCGACGAGCGCTACGCGTACCGGATTCCCGACGGTCTCTCCGACGACCAGGCCGCCCCGCTGCTGTGCGCGGGCATCATCGGGTACCGCTCCCTGCGCCGCACAGGACTTCGCCCCGGCGGCCGCCTCGGGATCTACGGGTTCGGAGGCTCCGCCCATCTGACGGCCCAGGTGGCACTGCACGAGGGCGCCGAGGTCCACGTCATGACCCGCTCGGAGGACGCCCGGCACTTGGCGCTCGATCTGGGTGCGGCGTCGGTGGGCCCGGCCGATGCCGCACCCCCCGTGCTCCTGGACGCCGCCATCGTCTTCGCCCCCGCCGGTGAGATCGTGCCGGTCGCGCTGGCCGCGCTCGACAGAGGAGGGGTGCTGGTGATCGCGGGCATCCATCTCACCGACGTCCCTCCGCTGCGGTACGAGGACCATCTCTTCTACGAGCGCGAGGTGCGCAGTGTCACCGCCAACACGCGCCGCGACGGCGAGGAGTTCCTCACGCTGGCGACGCGCATGGGAGTGGTGGCGACGACGACGCTGTACCCGCTCGACCGCGCCGACGTGGCCCTCGCCGATCTCGCCGGCGACCGGCTCACCGGTGCAGCTGTTCTCCACGTGGCGAGGGAGACGGCGTGACGCCACACCGGGGCGCGGCCCGGGATGTCGACCGGGGCGCTGGCGACCGGGGCACCGGAGATTCGGGCGCTGGCGATCAGAGCAACTGTTCGGTGAAGAAACGGAGCATCCGGCTCCAGGCGTCCACCGAAGCGGCCTGGTTGTAGCTGTTCGAGCCGTCCCGCATGAATCCGTGGCCCGCCCCGGGGTACACGACCGTTGCCGGATGCCGGTCGCGCACCATCTCGATCTCGGCCGGGGTGATGTACGGATCCTCTTCTCCGAACATCAGGAGGGTCGGGCAGGCGGGCTCACCGAGCTCGGCCGCGATCCCGGCCCCGTAGAACCCCACCGCGGCCTCGAAGCCGTCCCCGGCGAGGGCCGCCCGGTAGGTGAGGAGCCCACCCATGCAAAACCCGGTCACGCCGACCGACCTGGCCCCCTCCCGACGCAGGTGGTCGGAAGCGGCCACGATGTCGGCGCGGGTCCGGTCACGGTCGAGCGATCCGATG
>JARLGQ010000285.1 GCA_031292675.1 Acidimicrobiales bacterium | reverse complement strand
TCATCGGCGCGGGGCCACTCCTCGTCCGCGTGCGCCACCACCGCGGCCCGGGGGAAATCGCGTCCGGCCCGGGCCCGTCGGTCGGCGTCGGCGGTGACGATCGTCGTGACCTCGAGGCCCGGGGTGGCGGCCAACAGCGGGCCGTGGAAGACCGAGCCGGCCAGGCCGTAGCCGAGCAGTGCGACCCGGAGCTCGGGCCCCGGATCCCGCCGTGAACGAGGAGGTGGTGGCGCCGGGCCCCCTCAGACGCGGCCGACGCCGGCCGACGCGCTCCCCCGCCGCGACACGGCGTCGATGGTCACCGCCCCGATGAGCACGCCACCGGTGACGATGAATTCCCACTGCACCGCCAGCCCGAGCAGGTACATGCCGTTGTAGATGCCGCCGATCACGAGGCCGCCCAGCACGCCGTGGACGGCCTTTCCCCGGCCTCCGAACAGCGAGGTGCCCCCGATGACCGCAGCCGCCACCGCATACAGGACGAGCTGGCCGCCGTTGACGTTGTTGGACATGCCGCCCAGGTACGAGGCATAGAGAAGGCCGCCGATCCCGGCGGTGAACGAGCACAGGACGAAGGCCCAGGTGCGGATGCTGGTCACTTTGATGCCCGCTCGACGGGCTGCCTCCGGGTTGCCGCCGATGGCGTAGATGTAGCGGCCGTAGCGGGTGCGCTGGAGCAGGAACGTCCACGCGCCGAGCACGCCGAGGACGATGAAAATGGCCCACGGGACCCCCTCGAGCGTGCCGACGGCGGCGCGGTTGACGTTGCACACCCATACGACGGCGATGCCCACCACCGCCATGAAGAGGATCTTCACGACGCTCAGGCTCACCGGAGGCGCCACGAGCCCGCTCCGCCTGCGACGAGAGTCGCGCAGATAGAGGTTCGCGCCCAGGCCAGCCACGATGAGGGCCATGACGATCCACCCTTGTGTGGGCGTGATGTGACCCCACATGAGGTTGTAGAGCGCACGCACGTTGGTCTGGGGCCCGCTCAGGCTGGGGTAGCCGGAGAACGGCCCGATGGCGAGGACGATGAGCAGCACCCCGTTGAAGATGAGCAACCCGGCCAGGGTCACGATGAAGGAGGGAAGCCGTAGCCGGGTGACCAACGTGCCCTGCAGGAATCCGATGAGGGCGCACGCCAACAGCGCCACGATGATGGCCGCCCACCACGGCCAGTTGGACGTGCTCGGTTGCACGAGCTGCACGGCGATGACGGCGCCGACGGGGCCGACGTAGCCGATGGACAGGTCGATCTCGCCGAGCAGCAGGGCGAAGGTCTCGGCCATAGCCAGCACCATGAACACGGCACTCTGCAGGAAGAGGTTCACGATGTTGCCGGCCGAGAGGAAGACGTGGTGCGGGCTGATCGCCTGGAAGACGATGACGATGGCCACCAAGCCCAGTACGACCGGGAGCATCCCGCTCTCCCCGCCTCTGATACGGAGCAGCGCGGCCCGCACGTACTCCCGCATGGTCTGGGCGCCGATCTCGGCCGGGACCAGCGGCGCACCACCCTCGGCGGCGGTCAGGTCGACAGCGGGCTCGGTCGGTGATTGGACCGGCGCCAACGGCGCGTCGGCAGGGTTGGGCACGGGGTCAGCCATCCCCGACAGCTCCATCGCCGGAACCCACACGTGTTCCCGCCACGCCCAGACCCCCCGTGGTCATGTACTCGACGACAGTCTGTCGGTCGAACGCTGACGCCTTGTCCTGCACGACCATTCTCCCCAGGTAGAGGACGGCGATGCGGTCGGAGACGGCGAAGACGTCGTTGAGGTTGTGGGAGATCACCAGCACGGCCAGCCCGTGGTCTCGCAGGCGTCTCATGAGGTCGAGCACCATCGCCGTCTGGGTCACGCCCAGGGCGGCGGTCGGCTCGTCCATGATGACCAGCTTGGAATTCCACATCACTGCCTTGGCGACCGCCACCGACTGCCGCTGTCCCCCCGACAGCGAACCCACGGGCTGGCGGATCGACCGCACCGTCGTCACCCGCAGGCCGGCCAGGGTCTCCGCCGCGGCGCGCTCCATGGCGTCTTCGTCGAGCAGACGGTGACGAAGCCGCTCGCGCCCCAGGAACATGTTCTGGACGATGTCCAGATTGTCGGCCAGGGCCAGGTCCTGATAGACGGTCTCGATGCCCAGGGCGGCGGAGTCGTGCGCACTGCGGATGCGGACCGGCCGCCCCTCCCAGTAGGTGTGGCCCCGGTCCGGCTCGTAGATGCCCGAGATGCACTTGATGAGGACCGATTTGCCGGCGCCGTTGTCACCGGACAGCGAGGTGACCTGGCCGGCCGGCACGTCGAGGTCCACGTCGGCCAGCGCCTGGACCGCGCCGAAGCTCTTGTAGAGGCCCCGCACCTTCAGAAGGGGCTCGTCCCCCGTCGCCTCGGCCATCTCGTCACTTTCGTCGTGCCCACGCTACGGCATTCTCGGACCAGACGCGGGACCGCCGCCGCACGAAGCGGCGACGGTCCCACACGTCAGGTCCGGATCCTGCGGATTACGGAGTGATGCCGGCGGCGCTGCAGACGCTGGTGCCCACTGCGGTGCACAGCGTCGAAGCCGAGATGAACTGGTCCTTGATCACCGTCGACGCCATGTTGGTCGCGTCTACCCACGTCGGGGTGAGCAGGGAGGCGGGCTGTGCCGTCCCCGTCACGCCCTTGGGAGGCGTGGTGGTCGAGTTCACCAGGGACGAGGGCGGGGTCTTGCCCGCACGCAGGATCGTCGCCAGGGAGACGGCGTCCTGTGCCTCGAGGTAGACGGCCTTGTAGACCGATCCGCACTGGTAACCCTGGAGGATGTTCTCCATGCCCTGCAGCGTGGCGTCCTGGCCGGTGGTGGGGATCTTCTTGGCACCGACACCCTTGTTCTTCAGGACCGTGACCACGGCCTCGGCCAGGCCGTCATTGGCTTCGACGGTGGCGTTGATCGTGGGGTGAGCGGTGAACTGCTGGGTGAAGATCGTGGCACCGGTGGCGTTCACCCAGCCAGGCGTGATCTGGTCGCCGACCAGGGTGTAGCCCTTGCTGTTGGTCAGGCCCGCCGTCAACGGTGTCGTCGTGGAATTCCAGATCACCGAGTTGTAGCCCTGGGCGAACGACACTGCGTTCGGGTCTGTGTCCTCACCGCCGTCGAGCTCGAAGACCTTGGGACTCGAGACGCCCCACGAGGCGACGCACGATTCGAACCCCTGGCCGATGAGCTTGCCCACCTGAACGTTGTCGAAGCTGACGTAGTAGGTGTTGGTGCCCTGGAAGGTGGCCCGGTCGTAGCTGATGGCGGCGACGCCGTGCGAGGACAGGTACGACTCGACCTCGGCCCCGACCGTGCTGTCGATCGGGTCGAAGACCACCACCTTGGCGCCCAGCGACACGTCGGCCTGGGCGTCGGCGAGCTCAGTGGCGTCGACTCCCTGGGCGTTGTCGATCTTGAAGTCGGAGGAGCTGTACCCGGCCTGCTGGAACGCCTTGGTCAGGTACGGGGCGTCGAAGTTGACATACCGTGTCGACGAGGTGGTGTCCGGGAGGATGACGCCCACCAAGCCCTTGCCGGCCGCGGTGAGCGGCTTGAACTTCGCCATCTCCGAGAAGGTGACGTCGAACGACTTCACACTCAAGCCGGCGGGCACGCTTGCCGCCGACGACGCCGAGGTCGTCGTCGTCGAAGCGGTCTTGGGAGTACTGCTGCATGCCGCCGTCGTCCCCGCTATGGAGAGGGCTGCGATTGCGACCCCCCACCGCTTCATGCGGGTTTTGCGAACAATGTCCATGTTCTGTGACCTCCCTAGTTGGCAGCCTGCGTGGCTACACTCATCAGTCCCCTGCTCGCACGACCGCAAGCGGCGAAAACCCGTCCGTAACACTGACGCCGTCACGTGTGCCCCCTCGCCACGTGTTCATCTGCCTCAGGCCAACAGGGCCGAAACTCCCTGGTGACGCCGACGAACAGACTGCAACGTCCTTTCCCCTCGGGTGCACCCCTGTGATCACTGGACCAGAACCTAGCGCTTCGTTTCGTCACATGTGTGCAATGTCTTCGTTCATTGGATCACAAGCGTGGCCCGAAGTGGGAGATGGTCGGAGCCGCCGATGCGCAGGACCTCTCCGGACTCGACCTTCACGGACCTCCTGACGAGGATGTGATCGCTCTGGGCGAAGGGCCGCCACCACCATGCGGGCCACGTTCGACCTCTCACCGCCCGCACCCAACCCGGGAACAACATCGTGAGAGGTGGTCCCCACAAGTTCATGTCGCCCGCCAGCACGGCGGGCACCGGGGCCAGGTCGTGCAGCGCGCCGCGCAAGGCGGTGATGTGGAGCGGTGACCCCTGGCTGAGATGGGCGAGATGGGTACCCGCCACGCGGAAGGGGATCCCGGTCCCGGGGAGCTCGACGTCCACGACGATCGCACCCCGACGGCATGGATCGGTGGGCAGCTTGCCCAGGTCGATGGTCTGTGAGCCTTGCACCGGCAAGCGCGACAAGACGGCGATCCCCCAGGCGCCCCGTTGCACCGCCTTGTGGTCGGACCGGGCTCCGTCCCGGTCGCGGTGCCGGGCCGATTCGGGGTGCGGCCGGTCGAGCCGCATGCCGTGGACGTTTCGCGCCCAAAGACGCGGGCCCCACCGGTCCGGGGCGACATCGGGAGGGGCCACGATCCGCCCTCGGGCGAAGAACAATTCCACCGCGTCGTAGCCCAACCGGCGCGCCACGCTCTGCGCCATGGAGACCCCGTCGTCGGGAGACCACGTCTCCTGGAGCATCAAGACGTCGGCGTCGACCTGACGGCACGCGGCCACGACGTCGAAGGGCCGGCCCCAACCGTCGACGCCGCCGTGCACGTTGTAGCTGGCGACGACCACTCGCGTCATTGGATCGGCAGGCTACCGACCGGTCGCCACCGGAATGGCGACCGGGAGCGTCCTCCGTCCGGGCCGCGGCGCAGGACCCCGGTCCCGGAGAACGGGCCGCAGCGCAGGACCCCGGTCCCGGAGAACGGGCCGCAGCGCAGGACCCCGGTCCCGGAGAACGGGCCGCAGCTCAGGCGTGCCAGGCTCGATCAACGCTCCTCGCGGTCGGTCCCCGCACGCCGGTGCCCCGGGCACCCGGTTCTCGGACACGCTCGGTGACCTGGCTCAATCATCTTCAGGCGATGCCGATAACAATTGGGATGACGTTGTTCCCGAGTGCCTTCGGCAGCGACCGCCCCTGGGTCATGGGTGCTCTGCCCCACCCGCTCCGGGGTCTCCGCAACGTCGTCAAGCACCTGCTCGCCCGATCCGAGTCGGTCACGACCCCCGTCCTCTCGGTCGTCACCTCCAATGCCAACGGGACTCGCAACCACCGCCCCGAGCCGCGACTGAAATGGACCGATCGGCGCCGCGCCCCCGACGGCGACTTCGCGGCGTCGGCCATCCTCAACGTCGAGCTCGCCAGCACGGGGGTCCCCCGGCGCGGCAACTCCTGGGACGTGGTGTCGGACTTCGCCCTCTCCTACGACGGGTACGGCTACTGGGACGACCTGCACGAGTTGGCCAACCGGGTCCTGCAGAGCTGGACCCGGAGCCGCGTGTTGCCGGCCACCATCGACGAGCTCCGGGGATGCCTCTTCTACGAGCAACGAAGGTGGCACCACTTCGGCGAAGACCCCGCCGGACGGTCCGCCGAGTACATGTGGGCGATGATCGACGCCATCGCCGCGCTCTGCGCCCCGCTCACCGGTGCCATGAACCACCTCTCCGATCCTCGACCGACGGCGGCGCGCGAAACCCACGTCACGCTGTTGGCCACACCTCAGGATGCGTCGGAGCATGTCACGCGGCGACGGCCGACACTGCGACCGCTGACCGCCGGCATCGAGCGCCTCGTTCCGGTCGCCGCGGCCGAGGCCCATGTCCGGCTGATGTCCACCATCGAGGACGGGGCGATGTCGCGCCATCCGTCGGCGCACTCCTCGAGGCGCTCCCCGGACCACCCCTCCGCACACCCCTCCACTCAGCCCCCCGCGCAACCCTCGATGCAACCCTCGGAGCGCGCTGCATCGCGCGGGTCGAAGCACGCGTCGTCGACGATCCGCGACTTGCGGCCCATGCCGTCGGCCGAGCCGTTGCCCAAGCCGCCTGTGATCGTGCGACGCTCCCGAGAAGCGTCGGGCGCTCCGAACCGACCCGGTGGTGCGGCGAACGCCACTCGCCAGCCGAAAGACGCACACCCGTCGAACGGTGCGCGCCGCAGGCTCGAGCCCGGGCCTGGTCCCTCCGGGGGAGCTCCCGCGTCGGTCACCCCGTTGTGCCACGAGTTCTGCGACGACGACTCCGGCTACCTGGCTTGGGTGGCAAGCCACCCCCAGGGGTACGTCTTGAACCAACCACGGATGACGCGCCCCAAGGCACCGACCCTGCACCGCGTGGGTTGTGCCGCCGTGGCGCCCCGCGACGGAGTCGAGGCCCTGACGGCGGGAACGGTGAAAGTGTGCGGCCCGAGTGCCGACGCACTGCAGGCGTGGAGCATGGCGCAGGGAGCGGACCGCCCCACGGCGTGCCGACGCTGCGACCCCTTGAAGCCGTCGCACTGACGCTCGCGACCGCCCATCGGCTCTGACGCCGCGTCGGCCCTGACCGCCGCGTCGGCCCTGACCGCCGGACGATCCCGACCGCAGATCGGCCCCGACGCCGTACAGTGAGGCGGTGCTCCTCGTCGCGGCCTCGCCCACGCTCGACCACCACGACGTGGGGCCCCATCACCCCGAACGCCCCGCTCGGGTCCAGGCCGCACTGAAGGGAATCGACGCGGCCGGACTGGGCGACGCCGTCGTCACGCTCGAGCCGCGCCGGGCCACGCAGGAGGAGCTCGCGCTCGTCCACCCGGTGTCGTACCTCGAGGCGTTGCACGCCTTCTGCGAAGCCGGCGGCGGAGCGATCGACCCTGACACGATGGCGTCACCCGGTTCCTGGGACACCGCCTTGTTGGCGGCGGGTGCCGCCCTCGAGGTGGTCGACGCGTTGGCGCGGGGCGAGGGAGACGTCGCCTTCGTGGCGGCCCGGCCACCGGGGCATCACGCGCTGGCGGCGGAGCCGATGGGCTTCTGCCTCCTGAACAACGTCGCCGTGGCGGCCGCCTCGCTCGCCGCCCGGGGAGAACGGGTGCTCGTCGTCGACTGGGACGTCCATCACGGCAACGGCACGCAGGCGATCTTCTGGGACGACCCCCGGGTGCTGTACGTGTCCACGCACCAGTGGCCGCTGTACCCGGGCACGGGCCGCGTCGCCGAGACGGGCGGCCCGCAGGCCCCCGGTCTCACCGTCAACATCCCCCTGCCGCCGCGCGCCACGGGGAACGTGCTCCTGCAGGCTCTCGACGAGGTCGTGGCGCCCGTCGTGGACCGTTTCGCCCCCACTTGGGTGCTCGTTTCGGCCGGGTACGACGCCCACCGGTCCGATCCCATGGCGGGCCTGCACCTGACCGCGGGTGACTTCGCCGACCTCGCCCGCCGCGTGAAGGGGTTCGCCCCCGGGCCGAGCCGGCTCGCTCTCATCCTCGAGGGCGGCTACGACCTCGACGCCCTCCGCCTGTCGGTGGGCGCCAGCCTCGCCGCCGTGCTCGACGTCGAGTTCCGCCCCGAACACGCCTCGAGCGGTGGGCCCGGGGAAGAGGCCGTCGAGGTGGCCCGACGCGCGCACCTCGAAGGGGAGAGCGCACCAACGTCGTGAGGACCACGCCATGACATCGACGAGCCGGGACCATCCCCGCTCCCACGAGCTGCCGCCGCCCCGGGCCCAGCAGGTGGCCGAGCGCGTCTACGCCTACATCCAGCCCGACGGCGGCTGGTGGATCAACAACACCGGCATCGTCCTCGGCGAGCACACGGTCCTGTGCATCGACAGCTGCGCCACCGAGCGGCGCACGCGCGCCTTCCTCGAGGTGGTGGACGGGTTACAACGCCAACCGGGCGAAGAGGGCCAACACCGCAGGGCACGCATGCTCGTGAACACCCATCAGCACGGAGACCACACCAACGGCAACTGCCTCCTGCCCGACGCCACCATCATCGGCCACCGCCGCTGCCGGGAAGCCATCCAGGCCTTGGGCATCCTTCGTCCCGACGGACTGTGGGAGCACGTGGAGTGGGGCGATCTCGAACCGGCACCGCCGTTCGTGACCTTCGAGCACCGTCTCGACGTGTACGTCGACGACCTGCTCGTCGAGCTCCACCACTTCGGCACCGCTGCGCACACCACCAACGACGTGGTGGCGTGGATACCCGAGCACCGCGTCCTTTTCACCGGTGATCTCGTGTTCAACGGGGGCACACCCTTCGTCCTCATGGGATCGGTGGCCGGGTCGCTCCTGGCCCTCGACTGCCTGATGGAGCTCGACCCCGCCGTGATCGTCCCCGGCCACGGAGAAGTGTGCGGACCCGAGGTGGTCGACGCGGCCGGGGAGTACCTCCGCTTCCTGCAGGAGATCGCCGCCGAGGCCAAGCGGTCCGGGTTGACCCCCCTCGAGGCCGCCCGCCGCGCCGACCTCGGCCCTTTCGCCGCCCTCACCCATCCCGAGCGCCTGGCCGGCAACCTGCGCCGCGCCTTCGCGGAGTGCGAAGGTGCCCGCCCCGGCGACCCCATCGACGTCGCCACCGCGATCGCCGAGATGGTGGCGTTCAACGGCGGCCGGCCCTTGACGTGCCAGGCCTGAACCGGCCCCGGTTGACCGATTGTTGAGGCTGGATAGACCCTCCGGTGAGCCGGGCCTGCCAGGGTTGCACCCACGAAGGCGGCCGGACAAGGGGCGGCCGCTTCTTCTGCCGGGGGGCCCATGTCCATCGTCGACGACCGCATGCACGCCATAGGGGATCAGGCGCGCCACGAACGTCTGTGGCAGACGGCGGATCCCGGTCCCTTCGCCGCAAGCTCCGGGTTCCGGGCATCGGCCCATGGGACCGGGCCCGACACCAGGCACCTGTCCGATTCCGTCTTCACCGGCCTCGGGGCGGGCGACCAGTTGTGGCAGGCCCGCATCGACCTCGTGGTCTCGTCCGGCCT
>JARLGQ010000284.1 GCA_031292675.1 Acidimicrobiales bacterium | reverse complement strand
TCGGCGAACGGGAATGGCCTCACGACCCTGGCGGTATCGCCCAAGACCGTGGGTGACCTGCTTGTCGTGAGCGCCCAGGAGGGCTTGGCCGGGTACACGGTCACGTCGATCTCGGGCGGCGGGGTCAGCACCTGGACCAAGGCGGTGCAGTTCGCCGGGACCCTCGGTGGCACCAGCGACGTCGAGCTCTGGTACGGCAAGGTCACCACCGTCGGGGCCTCCACCGTCACCTTCACCTGGTCGAGCTCCATCTCTGGACACCACCCCGAGTACACGGCCCAGGAGTTCAGCGCCGGCCTGGGAGCGAGCACGGTCTGGGCCCTGGACAAGACCGGGACCCTCAACGGCGCCTCGTCGACCTCGGTGCCGTTGCCCAGCCTCACTCCGAGCGGGACCGGTGAGCTCTATGTCAGCTACGCCGTGGTCGCCAACAACGCCACAGGCGGGAGCACCTCGGGCTTCACCTTCGTCGTGACCAGCGAGTCCAACGTGGTCGCCTACGACACCGGCGTCTCGGGCGCGGTGTCCCCGGTTGCCACCCAGTCACCGGCGGGGGCCTCCTCGTCGGCGGCGGTGCTCTTCAGCGCCTCGGCCTGAGTGGTGGGTTTGGGCGCGTTCGACTCCGTCCCGAGCCTCCAACACCCGGCAAACACCCTTCGTTAACATCATGCCTCCATGAAGACCCGCATCGTCAGGGTCCAGGACATCACCGAAGACGACGAAGAGGCGTGGCGTCGTTGTGCCGAGCGGGCGCTGGAGCCCAACCCCTTTGCAGAGCCCGATTTCTTGATCCCGTCTTCGCGGCACTTTGTGGATTACGCGGACGCAAGGCTCCTGATCGCCGAGGAAGGGAGCGACTTCGTAGGCGTCCTTCCCATCTCGCGCATGACCAGGTCCCGAATGCCGCCCCGAAGGGTCGCGAGCGTCCGCAGCAAACCGAGAGTCGTTGCCGGTCTGGACACGCCGCTGGTCGACCGATCGAGCCCCGATCGAGCCAGCGGTGCGCTGTTGGACGGACTGCGCAGAGCAGCGGAGTCCGACGGGTGGCCAGGCATTGTGTTGTTCGACCAGATCGCCTCGGACGGGCCTGTGTTCGATTCCCTGTCCCGTTGCTGCGTGGAGCGACACCGCCCGGTTTTCATAAAGGATTCGTGGGAACGGGCGACGGTGACCCGCGCCGGCCGATGGGCCAATCCGGTCGACGGAAAGCGACGTCGTGAGACTGCCCGAAGGCAGCGTTTGCTCGCCGAAGAGGCTGGGTCGGAGGTGGTGCTCGTGGATCGCACCTCTGACGCCGCCGCCGCCGAGGATTTCCTCGTGATGGAGAGCTCGGGGTGGAAGGGCCGAGAGCGAGGTCGGGCGTTTGCTCGCAGCCCCGAGCAGGCGGCATGGTTCAGGGAGTGGCACGGTCGCTGGTTGGCGGCCGGTCGGCTGTCCGTTCTCGCTCTCAATGTGGGCTCGATCTCGGTGGCTATGGAGTATTTCGTCAGAGCCGGGGAGGGACTATTCGGTTTCAGAATTGCCTATGACGACGCCTATGCGCATTTCAAGCCGGGAGCGATGATGGTGTCACTGGCGATGAACTTTCTGCGTGACAACACCGACGCGGCGTGGATCGATTCGACGACGGACAGGGACAACGACTTCTTTCTCGGCATGATGCCCGAACGTCGGACGTTGTCGACAATCTTGATCGGTACCGGTGGGGCTGTGGACAGAGCCATGGTATCGGCACTCCCGACCATGACAAAACTCGTCGTGGCCGAGAAGCAGGTTCGAAAGCGCTTGGTCCGTGAGCACTCGGAGTGACCCCGTTGTCAGTCGGTCCGGTCCCTTACGTGTTGAAAGGTCTGCAGTGGTGCCGATGTCTCTGAACACGCGACTGGTCAAGGTTAGAGAGATCGGTGCGAATGACGAGCGAGCGTGGCGCGAGCTTGCTGGACGGGCGTTGGAGCCGAATCCGTATTTCGAGCCCGACTTCCTCGGGTTGTCGGCCAAGCACTTCGACAGCTACGCCGAAACGACCCTTGTCGTGGCGCATGAGCGAGACACCTTTCGCGGCGTGCTCCCCATCGTCAAGTTCGAAAAGCCACGGATCCCGCCCCGGGTGATAGCCCGCATCGGCACCTCTCCCGGGGGCTATCGGGCGCTGGGCACCCCGCTCCTCGACGCGGCATGCCCCGATCTCGCTGCGGACGCCCTTCTCGATGCGCTCAAAGGTGCGGCCAAGGAAAGGGGTTGGCCGGGGATCCTCTTCATGGACTTCGTGGGAAGTGACGGTCCAGTGGCGGAGTCCTTGCTCCGTGCGTGCCGGACGCGGGGCGTACCCGTCTTCACCAAGGACAGCTGGGAACGCGGAAGGGTGCACCGCGGGGGCCGGTGGGAGGACCCATTGACCAAGTCCCGGGCCCGCCAGGTCGCCAAGGGACGAAGAGGTCTTCTTCGCGACAGCGGCACCGAGTTGAAACTCGTCGATCGGACCCTTGATCCCTCTGTCGTCGAGGAATTTGTCGTCATGGAAGCCGCGGGGTGGAAGGGCAAGGAGGGCGGCTGGGCGTTTGCCAAGGATCCGAGAAAGGTCGCCTGGTTCCGTGAATGGTATGAGCGTTGGGCACCGACGGGACGCCTCGTCGTCCTGTGTCTCGAGCTTGGGGGTGAACCTGTCGCATTTCAGTTCTGCGTTCGGGCTGGCGACGGTGTCTTCCTGTTCCGAGAGGCATACGACGAGACGTACTCGAGATATGGGCCAGGCGCGATGATCGTGGCGGACACCATGGAGTACTTGCTGCAACACTCTGACGCCCTGTGGGTGGACTCGGGCACCGACAAAGGCAACGCGTTCTTGTTGGAGATGCTTCCCGAGCCCCGGACGCTGGCCACGCTCTACCTCGGCACCGGCGGGAAGCTGGACCGGGCCGTCATGACGGCACTACCGGCCATGACGAGGCTCGCCACGTCGGCGCGGAATCTGCGACAACGGATGACCAAAACGCGATCGACCGAGACCGACACGGTCAACGCCTGATTCTGCGGCTGCGCTCGATGATCAACGGTGCATTGTCGGACGACACATCTCCGTCCACCCGGCCCTATTTCCGCACCGGTATGTCACCTTGGCAGATCCCGCAGCGGTACGATCGAAGAGCGTAGAGATCATGCGAACGTCGCCGAAAGCCACATAGGGAATGCCCGACGCCTTGTCGGCCACGGTCGTCACCGACCTCGATGCTCTGGAGAAAGTCGCGCCAGGGTGGGACGCGCTCGCTGTCAGATGCCGACGCCCACGGTCGGCTCCTGCTTTCAGCCTGGCGTGGTATCGCCACGCGCTGGCGCCCGGCGCACACATCCGGGTCGTGGTGGTGACCGACGGCGACGAAGTCGTCGGAGTCGCCCCGTTCTACGCGCTACGGACGACCTTCGGCTTCTACCAGTACAACCTGGCGGTCCCCATCCTCTTCGGCGTCGAGCCTTTGGTCTCTCCGGATCGAGAGCAGGAGGTCGCGTCGGCGATGGGCCACGCCTTGGCCCAGACGAAACCTGTCCCCGACCTGGTCTTCGTCGACTCGTTGCCCGCGGGGTCGTTGCTGCCCGCCCACATGCAACAAGGGTGGCCCCACCCTGATCCGGTCCTGGTCTCGCCCCACTCGTTCCCATGGTCCCGCATCGAGCTGGGGGACGGGGGATTCGAGGGGTTTCTCAATGGTCGCTCGAGCCATTTTCGCAAGCACTTCCGGTCCAGCTACCGGAAACTGGTGGCGGCGGGCTTCGAGCGCCGGACCTGGTCCGACTCCGATGGCATATCCGAGCGTGTGCCCGACTTCCGCAGGCTCTACGAGGCCCGCCGAGAGGGCCGAGACGGAAACGGGCCTCCGTTCGACGACGCCTTCGCGGCCGTTGTCGTCGATGCCGCCGACAGGCTGTCGGGCACCGGGCGTTTCCGCATGGTGACGATCGAGAGGCCAGGGGAGATCATCGCTGCGGTTCTGGTCGTGAGAGCGGGTGGCGTCGCCAGCGCCTGGTACATGGGATTCGACGACACCTGGGCGGACCTTTCCCCGAGTTTCGTGAGCGTCGTCTTGTGCATCGAGGACGCTGCCGAGGTCGGGGACACGACCTTCGACCTGGGCGCCGGTGCGTACAACCACAAGAACCGGTTGACCAGTGACGCCCCCATCTTCCAGAGCTCGCTCCTGGTTCGCCGCGGCCTGTTCCCGTTCCACACCCCCGCACAGCTTCTCCCTTTCGGCGCTCGTCAATCGGTGGGCCGCGCCCTGGGCCGCATGAAGCAGCTGCCGAAGTCCGTCGCCGCCAAGGCGGGCATCGTCTGATCGGCCTTGGCGTGAAGGGCAACGCCGTCGGGTACTAGGCAACGCCGTCGGGGTACTAGGCGCTGAGGCTCATCCTCGGTTCGTCCCCCGGGGCGGATCGTGGAGACCGCTGTCGGCGCGGTCGCCACCGGGCGAAGTCCCGATCTCGGTGTCGAGCAGGTCGACGTTGTGATGACCCCAGGGCTCGAGATCGAAGCCGGTGTGGAACAGTCGCTGCACCTGCGCCGACAGGCAGGGAACTCTTCTGCCGTTCACGATTCCCTCGGTGAATTCGTCTCCGACTTGCGCGTCGGACTCCGGCTGGACGCCCTCGCCACCGGCCCGCGCCTGCATCTCGCCTCTGAGTCGAGGCCAGTCGATGCCCATGAGCTCGACCTTGTGGCCCGAATCGTCATCCAGCGTGGATCGCAACGGCATCCATACTCCGCCCTCGTCGAATTTGACGTGCCGAAATCCGATCGCCTCTAGAGCGTGCCGGGCTCTGGGCTCGTTTGCTTCGAAGCCGTCGATGACGACGTCGACGTCGCGATGGGGACGTGTCTGCTTTCCGATCAGCGCGTCCACGCCCCAGCCCCCTGCCAACCAGTACCGCACGTCGGCGGCCTCGAGGGCGCCGGCCACCTCGATCAGCGCGTCGGGCCCCGTCTCCCTCGACAACACTGCCTTGATCGGGTCGAAGAGGGCCCGTGTCGGCAGCCAGGACGGTGAGGCGTCCGCGGCGCGGAGCACCCCATGTGCCACTCGACGCAACGTCGGTCTGCGCATGAGGAATCTCCGGGCGCGGACCAATCCGACCCTGAGTGGCCCTCGCCGCGGCGCGGGCCCGGAAACCGGTTGATGTTCACGACCGTCGTCAGGCACCCGCACTCAACCTTTCATGGACCGAGCCAAATCAGAGATCACCGCCGTACCCACTAGGGGTGAAGAGGCCCGAAGACCGACAGCAGGAGCTCGACATCGTGTTGGAGCGTCTCCTTGAGCGGATACCCCATGTGGTAGAGCAATTGCACTCGCGAGGACAGGCACGGCACGACAGCCCCGTTGATCGTTCCCTCCGCGAAGACCTCTCGCGTGAGGTCGTCATCGGGCCGGGTCGACGATGATGCCTCGAGGGCATCGGCCAGACGCTCCCAGTCGATGCTGACCAGCTCGACGCGGTGCCCGGCGCCGTCGTCGAAGGAGGCCAAGTCGGGCATCCAGGTTCTGCGCCTTTGGGACCCGACGAGCTTGAACCCGAGCTTGACGAGTGCCTGTTGCGCCTTCGGCTCGTTGTGTTCGTAGTCGTCGATGACCACGTCGAGGTCGTCGTGCCGGCGGTGTTGTGCACCGATCAGCGCGTCCACTCCCCAGCCCCCGGCCAGCGAGAACCGCAGTGATTCGCCCTCGAGAGCGTCCAGGACCCACAAGACGTCGGTTGCACTCATGTTGCCCCGCAGACGCGCCCGCAAGGGGCCGAGCGTGAAGGCGATGACCGACGAGCTCGATGACGAACCCACGATTCGACTCACCCAGCCTGCCGGAGCGTAAAGCACTCGGTAGCGCTTGACGAACCGGCCGAACCTGTCGCCGGCCACTCCCACCACGCGCTTCACCGTCGAGTTCGTGCTCATGCGCGCGCTGCCCGTGGTGGTACGGGGCCCGGCGAAATGGAGCCGATGAGCACGGTGACGGTACGCTCCCCCGGGATCACTGCGGGACCGGGAAGAAGACCTCGTAGGAACCCATGAAGCGGCGGATGAAGCCGGGAGTGAGGCCGATCTTCTCGGTGAGCTCTCCGCCGGCCGCCAAAGAGAACTGCGAACTGTAGGCGCCGACGGCTTTTCGCTTCCTGTCGAGGTATCCGGCGGTGCTGACGCGCTCGGGCCGGGAAGACCCCTGCAGGGTCCGGAGCCACGATCGGGGGCGCTCCCATTGCCAGATCGGATAGAGGCACACGCGTACACTCGTCCCCGCCAGCGCTCGCCGGGTGGCTTCGCCCAGCGCGGCGTGGTCGCGGTGGGGATCGGCCTCCGAGGTCACGAGCACGTCGTCGGGGGAGCTCGACTTGACGAGGTCGGACACCGCGTCCACCAGGGCTTCTCCCGCCAGATGGAGCTGGGTCTCGGGAAACGAGAGGTGGATGACGGACTCGTCGTCGAGCCCGAGCAACTTGCAGGCGGCACGGAGCTCGGCGTCGCGGGTGGCGATGTTGTCCGCTGCGCTCTTGTGGGGCGGATACGTGCTGCCGTCGGTCACCACCGCCACCTGCACGGGGGTCCCCGCGTCGACCTTGCGCATGATCGTGACCCCACATCCGAACGTCTCGTCGTCAGGATGCGGAGCCAGGACCAGACAGGACCGACGGGCCGTCGCACTCGTAGAGTCGGCTCCGCTGCGACCGATGGAAGCACCGACAAGGGTCGAAACCGGAGGTTTGACGGGCTCCAACACGTGCTCGAGCCAGAGTGGGATTCCCGACGGCTCGTCTGCTCTCACGACCCCAGATTCTACTGGAGCAAGGATCCCTACCAGGACACCCGAAGCAAGCTCGCTTCAGCGTCGAACCGTCAAGAGCCGCTTTTCAAGGGCCCGGACGAGCACGCCCGCGGTGCGGGACGTGGGCCTGCAAACCGATACCGTCACCGACCTGGCGTCGCCGGCGGTGGGACCGGTTCGCACCGGTCACGGGAGCAATGTGCTCCGGCGGAGCGCGCACGCGTCGCGTGCCCGCATACTCGCACCGCGGGGTTCGGACGCGACGCCCATGCGCGCCGTGGCCCCGAGGGAGACACGGGCGGACCGCTAGTCTGCTCACCGTGCAAGACCGCCAGAGCTCCCCGCGGCCCGATGCCCAGCCGCGGGCACTGCGGTTGGCCTGCTACCTGGACGCCAGCAAGCAGGGCGGTTCGTCTGCCAGCCTCGCGGTGTTGCTCGGTGCTCTCGGTCCCGACATCGACGTCACCGTCCTGGGCACCTCAGAGGAGATCGTTTCGTGGGTCGCGAGCGCTCGGCCCGGGACCGCCACCCATGTCGTCTCTCCGGTGCGCAGCAAATTCGACCTCCGGTCGATACGGGAACACGTCCGTGCTGTTCGCCATATCAAGCCCGACATCCTCCACGTCAACCTGGACAACCCCTTCACAGCCCCGTACGGATTGTTGGCCGGTGTGCTCACCCGCACCGTGACCATCGCCGTCGTGCACAGTGCGACACCGGCTTGGAATCGACGCCAGCAGTGGCTCGTACGACTGATCGCTCCCCGCGTGGACGCGTACGTGGCGGTGTCGGGCGCGGTGGCACGAACAACCGAGTCGCTCCTCGGACTCCCGACAGGATCGGCGCGCGTCATCTACAACGGCGCCCAGCCCCCGTCATCTCTGGCAACCAGAGATGCGACGCCCGCGCCCCTTGTCGGTGCCGTCGGACGGCTTGCGCAGGAGAAGGGCTACCCCGTTCTCCTCCAAGCCTTGCGCGCCCTTCCCGAATGCCGTCTGGTCTTCGTGGGAGATGGTGTGGACCGCGCCGGCCTCGAGGCACAGGTGGACGAGTTGGAGCTCACCGAGCGAGTCACCTTCGCGGGCTGGGTCGAGCCGCCATGGACCGCCCGCTGGGCGGTGGACGTGCTGGCGGTCCCGTCGTTCACCGAAGGGTTCCCCCTGGTGATCGTGGAGGCGATGCTGGCCGGGATCCCGGTGGTGGCCTCGAACGTGGGGGGGATTCCCGAGATGGTGGTGGACGGGGAGACCGGGCTCCTGGTCCCTCCCGGCGACGCCCCAGCCCTGGCCGCCGCACTGGAGCGGCTCCTCGGCGACCCCGAGCTGCGGGCCGCCGTCGCGGCGCGGTCCCGGAGTGTGGCCGAGCAGAGTTACACGGCCTCGGCCATGGCGAAGAATTTCGAGGCGCTGTACCGCCGGCTCCGGCACTGACGTCGCACCGGTCTCGGCGCGCCGATCCCCCTACGAAGGCGGGTCGTCGGTGGGCCGTGGCGGCTGGACGTGCGTGCGCCAGCGGGCCGGCAGGGGGCGGGTGACGAAGGCGAGCGCCCGCTCACGTTCGCCACCGGTGGCCCCGATCGTGAAGTACACGACGAGATAGGTGGCGAACCCTGCCATCGCCGCCAGGAAGAGCTCCGGGATCGAGTGGCCGGCGACATTTCGCAAGGCCAGGAGCACCGCCGCGCAACCCGACGCGGGGAGGATGTTGGGGACGATGGCTCGCCGCAGAAATGTGGACACAGGGAGGCCCGTCGACCGGCATCCGGCCACCATGTAACCCGGCAGGCGGACCAGGAGGATCCCGCCCAGTGTGCCCACCGCCACGCCGACCGGTCCGATGGCGAGTGCCAAGGTGACCGACAACGCCAGGTTCACCGCCACCTCGGCCCCCTTGAGGGCGCACACCATGGGCAGCTTCCCCGCGCCGATCATGATGTTCCCCAGCGCGCGTACGGGCGACGCCAATGCCGTCGACGCGGCCAGGACGGCGAGCACTTGGGCCGAGGTCGCGTAGCCGGGCCCCACCCAGGCCCGGATCCCCGGGGCGGCCAGGATGACCAGGACGAGGGAGACCATGAGCCCCGGCACTAGGGTGGCGCGGGTCCCGTCGGCGGCGATGGCGATCATGGCGCTCGGCGCCTTGTTGCGGGATGTGGAGGACGCATAGGGGAAGAACACCTGGGCCATGGAGTCGAGCCCGGCGATGGCGGCGCCGGCCAGCTTCGATCCCAGGGCGTAAATGGCCGCGTCCCGCAGGCCCAGGACGATGCCCACGATCATGACGTCACCGGTCGCGTACAGGGCCTGCAGGACGGCCTGGAGCAGGAACCAGCCCGAAAGATGCATCGTCTGGCGCCGTCGCGCCGGGTCGACCAGGTGTGGGCTGATCCGGGTTCCCGGCAGGATCCGCCTGACCATGGCCAGTCGGACGAGCTGGAACAGGATCGACACGGCGGTGGTGGCGATGGCCAGCAGGACCACGCCGTGACCACCCACCACGACGGCGATGCTGACGAGGGTCGTGACCACCGCCATCGAGGCGTTGGCCGAGGCGAGCAGGTCGAATCGTTGGTGGCCCACCAAGGCTCCGCCGAAGGTGTCGCCCGGAATCGAGGTGGCCAGGGCCACGGTGAGCACGATCACGACGACGACGATCTCGCGTTCCCCACCGGTGGCAACGTGGACCAGATGGGGCAGGGCGAAGGCCAAGCCGACCCCGCCGACCATGGCGATCAGGCCCAGGGGCACGAGTACGAAGAAAGTGGTGTTGAGTGTGCGCAGGGCCAAGGCGGGACGGACGTTGGCATCCTCGGCGATGAGCTTGGTCGTCGCCCCTCCGAATCCCAGCTCGAACAATTCCAGGTAGCTGACGGCACCGCTGGCCACGACCCACAGGCCGTAGGTCGTCTTGCCCAGGTGGTGAAGGAGGATCGGCGTGAGCACGAGCGCGGTGAGCGCCAGCGTTCCCTGCGCCGCGTAGTTCATGATGACGTTGCGACCGAATCGGGCGGGGAGCGCGTTGGACCGGTCCGGAGTGTTCGGGTTTGGTTCGGATGGCCCCGTGCGTTCGGAGTCGCCGCCGAGATCGCGCGTCGTCGTCATGCCGGGTTCGGTGCGTCCACCACCGCCAAGCGCATGACCCGCCACTCTACGTGATTGCGTGGCCGTTGGGGGCCATGGCGGCCCAAGTTTTCGCTCAGCGTCGAGATATCCCGAACACGTGCTGGTCGAGGGTGTCGAGCACGGCGGCATCGACGTCGAGGTCGAATTTCCGGGCGAAGAACCGGCCCGAGCTCACCAACTCGCCGACGTCCTCGAGGCCGAAGACATCGGGGTGTCCATCTCCGGAGCTGAAGCGGACGTGGTGGAGCTCCTCGTCGCGGACGCGCAGGTCGGGGGCGTTGCACACGATCGTCGCCGTCGCCGACTCATCAGGGATGACCGTCCGGGAGTAGTGCCGGACGTAGTCCTCGTGCCCATCCACGAACCCCACCACGGTCTCCGCGGCGCGGCGGGACAGTGCCATCCACTGCGATCCGTACCAACACGGGAATTCCGCCGAGAACGGAGAGTGACGCGGCCTGAGGCCGAGCCGCATGGGCAGGGGGTCGGGGTAGCGGTACACGGTGACCCTGCGCTGCAGCTTGTAGAGGACGAAGTTGGTGTAATTGGCGGCGTCGGCGATGCGGCGCCTGGTCCCCGGCCTCAGGCGCGCCATCATCCCGAGGCGCGGCAACTTGGCGTACCGGTAGTTGTAGCGACGATCGCAGTCCATCCGGAGTGCGGGGTCGTCGACGAGGTGTATCGGCTGGGCGGCCACGAAGGCGTCGACATCGGACCCCGCCAACCGCTCTTCGAGCTTGTCGAGAGGGGCTATGGGGTAGTCCTGCTCGGAGAGGAAGATCACCCAGTCGAAGGCGAGGTGCTCGACCATCCACGACAGGGTCCTCCACGTGACGTCGACGATCGAGAAATCGCCCCACGACACGGGCGTGTCGTTGGTCAGGACGTCGACCCCGCCGACGGGAGCGACCAGGTCGGCATCCCAGACGGACCGGAACCGGTCATGGTGGACCACCAACGGCGATTCGGGCTGCGCGCGCCGCAGCGTGCCCAGCAGGCGCAGGAGCTGGCGTGGCGGCCGGTACGACGTGACCAGGTACGCGACACGCATCGATGCATCGTAGCGACGGCCCCGGGGCCCGAGATCGGCGCCGCCCGGAAAAGTGTGGAGGGTCCCCCCTTTAGGGCCGGCGACGTGGGTAGGTTCAGGAGTATGCGTCGGGGTGTGGAACGGGTCCTGTGGCCTCGCAAGGCACGTGACGAAGTGGTGCGCGGCGCGGGCGGGATCGTGCTGCGCGAGATCGGCACCACCCGGTACGAGGTCGCCTTGATCCATCGGCCGGGGAGGGACGACTGGTCCCTGCCCAAGGGCAAGCAGGAGCCGGGTGAGTCCTACGAGGAATGCGCTCTGCGCGAGGTGCTCGAAGAGACCGGCTATCGGTGCCGTCTGTTGAGCTTCGTCGGGCTCACCGAGTACCGCGACCGTCGGGGCCGGCCCAAGGTGATCGGCTATTGGCTCATGGACGTGCTGGGCGGCGACTTCGCCCCGTCCGGCGAAGTCGACGCTCTCCAGTGGGTGGAGCTGGAGCTCGCCGTCCAGGTCCTCACCTACGGGCGTGACCGGGAACTGCTCGCCTCACTCGACACCGTCGACCTGGCCCGCTCCGGCTGAGCGGCGGCGACACGGTCTCCCTAGGGCCCGGTCGTCGTCAGGAGATCACACAGCTGGTTGTTGTCCTCGGGGTGCCGGACCGCCAGCCTGAGGTATCCGTGCCCGTCGTCGAACTTGTCCGAAGCGTCCTTGACATGGACGAAGTGCTCCTCCATGAGCCGGTCAGCCAGTCGCTCGGTCTCAGCCGGCCCGGTGCGTAGCCGAACCAGGAGGAAGTCGCCTCCGCTGGCGTACACCCGCTCGACCACGGGGACTTCCTCGAGGCGGGCCGCGAAGGCGGCGCGATCGGAGCGGATGCGACGGAACGAATCCTCGAGGGCGGTGCGGTGCTTGAGGATCACCTCGAGGAAATTCTCGGCGATCGAGTTGACGTTCCAGATGGGGGTCTCGGACCAGAGCCGCTTTTGCACCTCGGGGTGCGACGTGTAGACGTACCCGAGCCGCAGGCCGGGCACGCCGAGACACTTGCTCATGCTCTTCAAGATGATGACATTGTCCATACCGCGCTTTTCGACCTCGGGGAGGATCGTCGGCTCGTCCGAGAAGTCGATGAACGACTCGTCCACGATGAACACGCGGTCGGGGTGTGCGGCGGCGAGCTCGATGACATCGTCGGAGCGGACCACGGTCCCGGTGGGATTGTTCGGGTTCACGATCACGATGACCTCCGCGTCGAGCGTGGCGGCGCGCAGTGCTGCGAAGTCGATGGAGCCCGTGTCGGAGTAGGTCGTGGCGTCGGGGAAGATGCGGGGGTACTCCCCGAACGTCGGCGTCGGGATCAAGGCCCGGGCCCCGGCGAGAACGCCTCGCAGGATCGGGAAGGCCTGGGAGGCGCCGTTGAGCAGGAAGATGTTCGATTCGTCACAGGACTCGAAGTACGACAGCTTGCGGTTGAGAATGGCCTGCGACGAGCCGTAGTTGTACAACAAGGCGCCGAGGTTGGCCCGCAGCTCCGCCGTGATGGCAGGCGTCGGGAAATACGTGTTGCGGATGAAGGCGAAGTCGAGGTGGGGCATGTTCCAGTAACCGCCCCAGGCGTGTTCGAGGGTCGACCGCCGTGTCGAGGGGTTGAACTCGAATTCCGCGGACATCAGGTCATTGGGGTCGTCCACCTCGGCCCACGGGTGGTGCACGTGCTCGGCGTACACCGTGGCCGCCCGCATGTAGATGAGCACACCGAGCAGGAGCTCGTAGTAGCCACTTGCATCGATGGAACGGGAGTAGAACGACAGCAGCTGGCGGAACGTCGATCGTGTGAAGTCCTTGTCGAACCGGTAGATGTTGAGCGTCTTGTACTTGTCGGAGAAGTCGAATTTGTCGTCTTGCAGGTAGGACGGGAACACCTGGGTGATGGCGTCGTTGCTGGCCACGCTGACCACGGTTCCGTCGAGCCCGGGATGGTAGTGGTCGACCAGTGCTGCGTTGTCGTGGCGGGTGTGGACGATCTGTTCCATGACCCGGGGATCCACGATCAGGTCGGATTCGATGAGGAGGATGTGGTCGTCGATCGAGATGGACTCCAGGGCCAGCGCCATGGAGAACACATTGTTGGTGACTTCGTACTGCGGATTGTGCACGAACTCCACGTTCAGGTCCGGGAACTGGTCCTTGACGGCGCGCGTCAGCTCCTCGCTGCGGTACCCGGTCACCATGCAGATGTCGCGTACGCCGCAGTCTCGGAGGCTTCCGAGCAGACGGCTGAGGATCGTCGTGCCGGCGATGGGCAGGAGCGTCTTGTGGGTCTGGTTCGTGAGCGGACGCATGCGCCGGCCCACACCGGCGGCGAGGATGATGGCTTTCACGGGTCCTCCTGACTCACCAACGACCGCCCCGATGCACGCGACCCGGATCCCCCCGCATGAGCATGAGCGAGCCTACCAATCCGATGTCGACAGAAGGCGCCTCCCGGCACCGAGAACCAGGCCGCGCGTGGTGGTCGTCGCCGACGGCGTCATGCCGAGGAGGCGACGACCGGTCACCACACGGTCATGCCGGTGCGGGCCCTCGGTCTCGGCGCCGCAGCCGAGTGTTCGCCATGCGGGCCAGCCTGACGGACCGGCGTCCGAGGCGCCGCACGAACAGCGTGGCGTCCGCATGCTCGAGCTCGTCGGCCGTCTGACGTATGCGGGCGATCGACCGGAGAAGCTCCTCGACGGCGGGCTGGCCGCGATCGGAGGCGCTGACCAATTCCGCCCCGGCAGCCTCGACCGCGGCCGGCGGCGCCGCCAGGGGACGCCCCGCGCTCGCCCAGCGCGCCCGGAAACCCGTCTCGGGTCGGGGATGGGCCGCCTCGACGGTGATCAGCCGTCGTTCGCCGCGCCCGAGCTCCTCGAGGAGCTCCCGTACCACCGGGGTCATCTCCTCGGCGCTGACTTCGGGCACCAGCTCGTAGTCGAAGACGCCCCGCGCCGGGGTCATGTAGTCGGGCCCGTAGCGGTACTCGGACAAGAACTCGTGGACGGGCGACGGCGCGGGCATGGGCTGTCCGTTGAGGCTCACCGTCTCGAGATGCTCCACGAACCGGCGCGGGAAGGACCGGCGGTCTTCCATCCCGGGCCAACTGAAGCCGGGGTACGCATGCAGGTCGAGGACGTCGTCGTGCTCGTCCCACAAGAAGATGTCGGCGTGCTGGAGGTTGACCTCGCTGAAGTAGATGCGGGCCACGAGAGGGTCCGAGGTCTCGAGCTTGTGGCCGGCGGCCGCGATCTCGGGGCCGAGAGCCGCGATCTTGTCGAGATCGGAGCGGAGGCAGCCGAAGTCGATGTCGCCATCCCAGGGGATGAGCTCGCCGCCGCGGACGGCTCCGAGGAGCCCGCCGTAGTCGATCCAATGGAGGATGTCGTTGCGCCGCAGCAGGTCGTGGGTGAACACGGCGAGCTCGACGAGGTGCTGCGTGCAGCACTCCGGGCGTAGGCAGTCTTCGCTCCAGGTCCAGAACTCACAGCGCGTGGTGGTGCTGGTGCACGGCATCGAAGGTCGCGGGGGCTCAGGTCGTTGCCGGGTGCCGTCAGGGCGGGCCATTCCTACCGCCTCCTCCTCGAGGGCGGGCTCAGATTCGCCACCGAAGGGGCCGGCCCAGGGGGAAGCTTAGGCGCAGGGCCCACCGCCCCGATCGGTCCGGGGTCATCAGCCAGAGCCTGGTGGACTGCGCCCTGATGGGAAGGTGGCGTTGCAAGCGCGCACCGGCCCGACGCATCCGGGCCGGCCGGCCCCCGTCGCCGACGGTCAGGTGGGGGACGACCTCGCCGAACGCGCCCCGGTACGGTGCGTGCCCGGGGAACCGTGCCGAGATCCGAGTCGTGAGATCGACGAACGCCGCGCTCGGATCGGGAGCGAGGTACATCACCCGGTCGTCGAACCACCTGATCTCGCCCAGGGAGAACTCGAAGGGCTCGACGCTCCCCAGAAGGTCGCTCAGGTCGTCCACCACCGCGCCGGTGATCGACTCCGGGGCGACGAACGGATAGAGGATGGTGACGTGCGCGGGCATCGATCCGGGGTCGAACCTCTGGCGCAGCACGCCCACATGGCGCTCCGCCGAGGGCACGGGGAGGAACAGGCCGCTCTCGCGTTGCGACGGGCCGAGCTCGAAGCGGGTGTGGTGGAGCAGGAGGACGACGGCGGAGAGACACGGCACTGGTCGGCCCTCGATCGTCCCCTCGGCGTACACACCGGCTTCGGTCGACACACGCATGTCGGTCTCGGCGCCCGGCGCCCGGAGCTCGCGGGCCACGCTGGGCACGTCGAGACAGGCGAGCTCGACGCGGCGGCCGGCGCTGTCGGCCAGGACCAACAGGCGCGGCATCCACCGGTCGCCCTGGGGCCTGGCCGTCACATGGAACCCCAAAGAGGCCAACGCGTGGGCGGAGCGCTCACCGTCGCGCTCGAAGTCGTCGATCACGACGGTGAGCCCGTCGTGGGTACGCGTCTCCCATCCCTCGAGCGCGTCCACGGCCCAGCCGCCCGCCAGGTGGAAAGGCACACCGTGGGTTTCGAGGGCGCGCAGCACCCTGCGCACGTTCTCGACCTTCATGGCGCCCTGGAGGCGGTCCCTCAGGGGGCCGAGGAGCGTGGCCACGGGCGAGGACTTCGACGACGACGCCACGATGCGGCTGAGGCGCCGGGCCGGGGTCCCGAGGACGCGATGGCTCCTGACGAAGGTGCGGATGGCGTTCCCCGAGCCCGGGGCCGGCTCCCCGCCCCCATGCGGTTGACCGCCCTGCCTCTCGTCCACGGGTCAAGCCCGGCCCGGCGCGGCCGACAGGTGCCGACCGAAGAAGTCCCAGATCCCGCTCCAACCGGCGCCGGCTGCCTCGGGCCGGTAGTTGGCCCGGTTGGTGGCGAAGAAGGCGTGCCCGGCGCCTTCGAAGGTGTGGAACTCGAAGGTCTTGTGATGGGCGGTGAGGATCGCTTCGAGCTCGGCGGTCTGCTCGGGCGAGGGGTTGTGGTCCTCGGCTCCGAACAGGCCGAGCAGCGGGCACGAGAGATGCGCGGCCAGGTGCGAGACGGGGCCCGCCCGGAGCGGCGACCCCTCGGGTGCGCCCACCACGACGAAGGCCCCGTAGCAGTCGACCGCGGCGTCGACGGTGAGGCGGCACGCGGCCAGGAAGGACTGGCGGCCGCCCGAGCAGTAGCCGATCGTGCCCACCTTGCCGTTGGACGACGGCAGCCCCTTCAAGAACGTGGCGGCACCGTCGACGTCGCCCACCAGTTGGTCGTCGGGGACCCCTCCCTGGGCCCTGACCACCGCGGCCGCCTCATCGGGGGCGGCGCCCGGCGCCTCTCGTGAATAGAGGTTGGGGCACAGGGCCAGGTACCCGTGGTCGGCGAACTTGCGGGTGATCTCCTTGGTCTCCTCGTCGTAGCCGGGGAAGTGGTGGATCACCACCACGGCACCGAAGGGTCCCTCGGCCAACGGCTGCGCCAGGTAGGCCTCGATCTCGTCGCCGCCGTTCCCGGCCACCGTGACGCTCTCGGCTCTGATGGCGTCGGTCATGGGATTGCGCTGGTCCTCTCGGTCACGGGCGCTGGTCACGGGCGCTGGTCACGGGCGCTGGTCACGGGCGCTGGTCACGGGCGCTGTCCTGGGTGTTGTCAGAGCTGTGTGTCTGGGCGGGCCATTCTTCACGGAATCGCAATGCCTCTCTGTGCCAATTGCCAGGATAAACAGGCACCATAGGGATGTGGAGCCTTTCGTCCTCGAATCGTGCAACAGCACCTGGCTGTTCGACACCGACCGGATGCGGTTCCGCCGCGTCCTGAAGGGCGTGGACATCGGCCGCCATCCGGCCGCCACGGACTGGCGCCCGTACTTCGGGCTCGACCTCGACCCCCGCTCGGAGTCCTTCGCCGTCGTGCTCAACGCCGAGGGAACCCGGCTGCTGCGGTCGTGGCGCCACACCGAGCAATGCTCCCAGTGCGGCGCGCAGGCCACCGCCGAGCTGTCTCTCGACGAGGTGCGGGCCGCCGGCGCCTGAGCGCGCCGAACACCGGGCGCCGTGCGCGAATCAGCGCAACGGCGCCAGCGCACGATCGAGGTCGTCGACGATGTCGTCGACCGCCTCCAGCCCGACGCTGAGGCGGACCAGGTCCCCCGGCACCTCGTTGCTCGATCCCGCCGTCGACGCGTGGGTCATGCGGGCGGGATGCTCGATCAGGCTCTCGACGCCACCGAGGCTCTCGGCCAAGGTGAAGAGGCGCGTTCGGGTACAGACCTCGAGCGCGGCCCGCTCGCCTCCGCGCACGGTGAAGCTGACCATGCCGCCGAAGGCCCGCATCTGCCGGCGCGCGATCTCGTGGCCGGCGGAGCCTTCGAGAGAGGGGTGCAGGACTCGCTGCACGGCACTGTGGCCGTGCAACAGGCCGACGACGGCCAGAGCGTTCGAACAGTGGCGCTCCATCCGCAAGGGGAGGGTCATGACCCCGCGCTGGACCAGGAAGCAGTCCAGGGGCCCCGGGACGGCGCCCGCCGCGTTCTGGAGGAACCCGAGCCGTTGCGCCAGGTCCGCGTCGTCGGTGGCGGCGAAGCCGCCGATGACGTCGGAGTGCCCGCCCAGGTATTTGGTCGTCGAGTGCACCACGATGTCGGCCCCCAGGCGCAGAGGCTGTTGTATCCACGGGGTGGCGAAGGTGTTGTCGACGACGACCAACGCTCCGTGGTCGTGGGCGAGGGTGGCGATGGCGGCGATGTCGAGGACGTTCAGGAGTGGGTTCGTCGGCGTCTCGACCCAC
>JARLGQ010000283.1 GCA_031292675.1 Acidimicrobiales bacterium | reverse complement strand
CGCGTGCTCGCCGAGGTCCCACGCGCAGCTGGCGGTGAGGCCCTCGGGCGCGGGCGGGCGTTCCGGGCCGGCATTGGCGAGCGCGAAGCTGCCCGTGCCGTAGGTGACCTTGACCATGCCGGGCTCGAAGCAGGCCTGCCCGAAGAGCGCGGCCTGCTGGTCGCCGAGCACGCCCGAGACGGGGACCCCGTCGAGCACCGCGGACGCGGGGCCGAGGTCCGCCAGCGCGGCGGCGCCGAAGCGGCCGGCCGACGGGCGCACCTCGGGCAGGGTGTGCGCGGGCACGCCGAAGAGGTCGCACAGCTCGGCGGACCAGGAGAGGGTGGCCGTATCGAGCAGGAGGGTGCGGCTGGCGTTGGAGGGGTCGGTGGCGTAGGTGCCACCGGTGGCTCCACCGGTGAGGTTCCACAGGATCCAGGTGTCGACGGTGCAGAAGGAGAGGTCCCGGTCGGACGCCGCCAGCGGGAGGTCGCCCTGGCGCAGGAGCCAGGCGGCCTTGGTCGCGCTGAAGTAGGGGTCGAGGACGAGACCGGTCGTGGCGCGCACGAGCGGCAGGTGGCCGGCGTCGGCGAGCTCGGCGCAGAGCGGCGCCGTCCGGCGGTCCTGCCAGACGATCGCCCGGTGCAGCGGCTGCCCCGTCGAGCGGTCGAACGTCACCAGGGTCTCGCGTTGGTTGGTGATGCCGATGGCCGCGACGGTCTCGCCCGCCTCGGCGAGGCGGCCCCCGACCTCGGCCAGGGTGGCCAGGACGGAGTCCCAGATCTCGGCGGGGTCGTGCTCGACCCAGCCCGGCCGGGGGAAGTGCTGGGTCAGCTCCCGGTAGGCGACGTCGGCCACGCGGGCGTGCTCGTCGACCACGAGGGCGCGCACCCCGGTCGTGCCCGCATCGACGGCGACGACCTTGGCCATGGGGGGCTGACGCTAACCGTTCGCGGGCAATCGGCGTGCCGGGGAAGGGCCGCGCAGGCAGTCCCGCGCAAACCATCGCGAACAGCCCATGACCTGCACCGATGTTGAACGCCATTGGTTGACAAGGGCGTAACTACAGTGCTGTAATGACACAGCATCTCGTGTCCCGGGGGAGAGCCAGCCACAATATATTGTGGTGAGGCGACTCAGGGCCTCGCCCGGGCACTGGATACGAGCACATGCCGTGAGACACCTCCACGCTTGTATGAGGGTGGGGTGACGGCGCCGACGAGCAGGCACAGCAAGCAAGCAGCCACCCCCAGCACCCGAGTCAACGAGGAGGACCCCAGCGCCATGGCCATCGCCCCCCAGCGATCCGAGATCGGCATCCGCCGGCACTTCACCACCGAAGGAGTGCATCCCTACGACGAGGTGCGCTGGGAGCGGCGCGACGCCCGCATCACGAACTTCCGGGACGGCACGGTCGCCTTCGAGCAGCTGGGTGTCGAGGTGCCCGAGTCCTGGAGCGTCAATGCCACCAACATCTTGTCGCAGAAGTACTTCCGCGGGACCCTCGGCACCGAGGAGCGCGAGTGGTCGCTGCGCCAGGTGGCCGACCGGGTGGCCGACACGCTGACGGCGTGGGGGATCAAGGACGGCTACTTCGTCGACGACGAGGAGGCCCAGGTCTTCAACCACGAGCTCAAGTACCTCATCATCCACCAGAAGGCGGCCTTCAACTCGCCGGTGTGGTTCAACATCGGCGTCCACGGCGTCCCGCAGCAGGGGAGCGCCTGCTTCATCCTCTCCGTCGAGGACACGATGGACTCGATCCTCAACTGGTACACCGAGGAGGGGATCATCTTCAAGGGCGGGTCGGGCGCCGGCGTGAATCTGTCGCGCATCCGCTCGTCGCACGAGCTCCTCAAGGGCGGCGGCACCGCGTCGGGCCCCGTCAGCTTCATGCGGGGCGCGGACGCGTCGGCGGGCACGATCAAGTCCGGCGGCAAGACGAGGCGCGCCGCCAAGATGGTCATCCTCGACGCCGACCACCCCGACGTGGAGGACTTCGTCTGGTGTAAGGCGATCGAGGAGCGCAAGGCCCGCGTCCTGCGTGACGCCGGCTTCGACATGGATCTCGACGGCGCCGACAGCCACTCGACGCAGTACCAGAACGCCAACAACTCGGTGCGGGTGACCGACGAGTTCATGGAGGCGGTGCTCGACGGCCGCGACTGGCAGCTCGTCGCCCGCACGGACGGCTCGGTCGTCCGCACACTCCCGGCGCGGGACCTGTTCCGCCAGATCGCCCACTCGGCCTGGGAGTGCGCCGACCCGGGCCTGCAGTACGACACCACGATCAACCGCTGGCACACGGCGCCCAACACGGGCCGGATCAACGGCTCCAATCCATGCTCGGAGTACGTCCACCTCGACAACTCGGCCTGCAACCTCGCCTCCATGAACCTGCTGACGTTCCTCGACGAGAACGACGAGTTCGACGTGGACGGCCTCAAGGCGGCGGTGTCGGTGGTGTTCACCGGGATGGAGATCATCGTGGGCAACGCCGATTACCCGACCGAGAGGATCGGCGAGACCACGCGCGCCTTCCGCCAGCTCGGCATCGGCTACGCCAACCTGGGTGCGCTCCTGATGGCTCAGGGACTGCCCTACGACTCCGACGCCGGGCGGGCGTGGGCGGCCGCCATCACGGCCCTCCTGACCGGTCACGCGTACACCACCTCGGCGCGCACCGCGGCCCGCATGGGCCCCTTCGCCGGCTTCCACGAGAACACCGGGCCCATGCTCGACGTGCTGCGGATGCACCAGGGGGAGGCGGCCCGCATCGACGAGGACGTCGTGCCGCCCGAGCTGCTCTCGGCCGCGCAGGAGGTCTGGGACCAGGCGGTCGACCTGGCGGAGGCGTACGGCGTGCGCAACTCG
>JARLGQ010000282.1 GCA_031292675.1 Acidimicrobiales bacterium | reverse complement strand
GTACCGGTATCCGTACCCGGTCTCGTGGCCGCTCTTGTACCCGCTCTCGTGGCCGGCCCTGGGCCACCCTCGTCGGCGTCGGGGCCGGCGAGGACCCGGAAGCTCACCACCGCCACCCGGCGGTTGCGCCGCACGCCGTTGGTGGTGGTCGTGTTGTTGGCGAAGCGCACCTCGGCCTGGCTGACCTCTTCGACGATCACCGCGCACCCGTCGGCCCGGCTGGCCGCCAGTGCCCGCTCGACCACCTCCTGGGGAGGGGGCAGGTGCCGGTCCTCCGGGGAAGGGGGCAGGTGCCGGTGGCCCGGGCTCACCGGGATGCCTCGGCCCGGGTGTTGAGGACCCTGATCCCCCGGAACAACCCAGAGGGACACCCGTGGCTCACCGGGGACACCTGGCCGGGCTGGCCCTTGCCGCAGTTGAAGGCGCCGCCGAGCACGTAGGTGGCTCGGCCGCCCACCGCCTCGAGCGACCCCCAGAACTCGGTGGTCTGGGCCTGGTACGCGACGTCCTTGCACTGCCCCGCCAACCGGCCGTGCTCGACCTTGTAGAAGCGCTGCCCCGTGAACTGGAAGTTGTACCGCTGCATGTCGATCGACCAGCTCTTGTCGCCCACGACGTAGATGCCGCGGTCCACGCCCGACAGCAGCTCCTCGGTGCTGGGCCCGTCGCCGGGGGCGGGCTGCAACGACACGTTGGCCATGCGCTGGATGGGCACGTGCAGGGGTGAGTCGGCGAAGGCACACCCGTTGGACCGGGCGAAGCCGTTCTCCGCCGCCATGCGCCGGTCGAGCTGGTAGCCGACCAACACGCCGTCGCGCACGATGTCGAAGCTCTGGGACTCCACCCCCTCGTCGTCGTAGCCCACCGAGGCGAGGCCGTGCGGCGTGGTGCGGTCCCCGACCACGTGCATGACCGGGGACCCGTAGCGCAGCGTGCCGAGCTTGTCGAAGGTGGCGAAGGAGGTGCCCGCGTACGCCGCCTCGTACCCGAGGGCGCGGTCGAGCTCGGTGGCGTGGCCCACGGACTCGTGGATGGTGAGCCACAGGTTGGAGGGGTCGATCACGAGGTCGTAGGTGCCCGCCTCGACGGTCGGGGACGCCACCTTCTCGGCCAGCAGGGAGGGGATGGTGTCGAGCTCGGCGTCCCAGTCCCAACCCCGGCCCGAGGTGTACTCCCAGCCGCGCCCGACGGGCGGGGCGATGGTCCGCATCGACTCGAAGGATCCCGACTCGGCGTCCACGGCGACCGCTTCGACCACGGGGTAGATGCGGACGCGTCGCTGCGTCGTCACCGTGCCCGACAGATCGGCGTAGTGCTTGTCCTCGACGACGGCGAGCACGCGGGCGGCGACGTGGTCGACGCGGTCCGACGCCATGAGCCGCCGGCTCCAGTCCTCGAGGAGCGCCACCTTGTCGGCCAGCGGCACCGCCGTGGGGTCCACCTCGTAGGGCGAGGACCACCGCACCTCGCCGTGGGAGGGCTCCTCGGCCATCTCGACGCGCGTCCCGAGGGCGGCCGACGTCTGCGCCGCCAGGTTCACGGCGTCGTCGGCGAGCCGGGCGGCGGCTTCCGCGTTGAGCTCCACCGTGGCCGCGAACCCTATGGAGCCCTCGCGCACCACGTGCAGCCCGACCCCGATCTCGGTGTCGTCCACGGTGGTCTCCACCCGGCCGTCCCGCAGGGCCACGAATTGCGACCGGATCCGTTCCACCCGCACCTCGGCGTGGCTGCAGCCGAGCGCCCGGGCCCGTTCCAGGGCCGCGCTCCGCACCTCTTGCAGGGGCAACCCCGCCAATCCGTCGCTGTCCCGGGACGTCACGCCCGGACCTTACGACCTCGGGACCGCGCCATGCGCCCACGCCGGAACCGCACCACGCCGGAACCGCATCCAAGCCGCACCGCGCCACGCCGGAACCGCATCCACGCCGGAACCGCACCGCGCCACGCCGGAGCCGCATCCACGCCGGCCCGCACGGGGCCGACCGCACGACCCCCGGGGTCAGCCGCCCGAGACGTCCTGGACGCGCTTCCGCCCGGCGCTGATGAACGGCATCATGGCGCGCAGCTCGGCGCCGACCTTCTCGATGGGGTGGGCGGCACCCGCGGCGCGCAGCTCCTCGAAGCGCTTGCGCCCGGCGCGGTTCTCGGCGATCCACTCCTCGGCGAAGGCACCCGACCGGATGTCCTCCAGGATCCGGGCCATGGTCTCGCGCACGTGGGCGTCGATGACCCGGGGGCCGCGGGTGACGTCGCCGTACTCGGCGGTGTCGGAGATGGAGTAGCGCATCCCGGCGATGCCGCCATCGTACATGAGGTCGACGATCAGCTTGAGCTCGTGCAGGCACTCGAAGTACGCCGACTCGGGCTGGTACCCGGCCCCCACGAGGGTCTCGTAGCCCGCCTGCACCAGCGCTGTCAGCCCTCCGCACAGCACCACCTGCTCACCGAAGAGGTCGGTCTCGGTCTCCTCCTCGAAGGTGGTGTCGAGCACCCCGGCCCGGGTGGCGCCGAGCGCGTAGGCGTATGACAGCGCCAGGTCATGCGCCTTGCCCGAGGCGTCCTGGGCCACGGCCACGAGCGACGGCACGCCCCCACCCTCGGTGTAGGTGCGGCGCACGAGATGCCCGGGCCCCTTGGGCGCCACCATGGCCACGTCCACCCCGGGAGGCGGGGCGATCTGTCCGAAGCGGATGTTGAACCCGTGCGCGAAGAACAGCGCGTCGCCCTGGCCCAACGTGGGGGCGATGTCGGACTCGTACACCGAGGCCTGCTCGGTGTCGGGCAGCAGCATCATGATGAGGTCCGCCTCGGCGGCGGCCTCGGCCACCGGCAGGACCCGCAGCCCGGCCTCCTCGGCCTTGGTCTTGGACTTCGAACCCTCGCGCAACCCCACGCGCACGTCCACACCCGACTCGGCCAGGTTGAGGGCATGGGCATGGCCCTGCGACCCGTAACCGATCACGGCCACCTTGCGGCCCTGGATCAGGCTCGCGTCGGCATCGGACTCGTAGTACAGCTTGGCCATCTCAGCCTGCCTCTCCCTGGATGCCCCCGGTGACGCTGTGCAACGGGGCGGCGTCCCGCCCCCGGGCGGCGCCGGGGCCCAGCTTAGGCAGGGCGACCCGACCCGTCCGCTGGAGCTCGGCGATGCCGAAGGGCCGCACGAGGTTCTCGAACTCGTCGATGCTGCTCGGGGTGCCGGCCAACATCACGGTCATCAGCCCCGTCCTCGCGCCACCGGCTCCACCAGCGCCCCCGGCGCCCCCGGCGCCCCCGGCGCCCTCGTCGCCCTCGTCGCCCTCGTCGACGACGGTGGCCCCGAAGGCCTCCACGTGCGCGAGCACCCGGTCGCGGCCCGCCGGGCCGGCCTCGACGGTGACGAGGAGCATCTCGCACTCGACGGCCTCGTCGGGGGCGAGCTCGGTGATGCGCACCACGTTCACGAGCTTGTCGAGCTGGTTCACGATCTGCTCGAGAGGCGCGGACTCCACGTCCACCACGATCGTGATGCGGCTGAAGCGGTCGTCGTCGGTGGGGGCCACCGCCAGCGAGAAGATGTTGAACCCCCGCCGGCTGAAGAGGCTGGCCACGCGGGCGAGCACACCGGCCTTGTTCTCGACGTGGGCGGTGACGATGTGGTGGCGCGGCGGGGTGCCCTCGGCCTGGTTGCCGATCACGGCGGGCTGGTTCCCCACGGCGGGGCTCACCGGCCCCCCTCCCCGCCGGAAGGTCCCACGATGATGTCGGAATTGGAGGCACCGGCGGGCACCATGGGATACACCTTCTCGAAGGCGTCGGTGCGGAAGTCGATGACCACAGGCCGGTCGTCGATCCCGTTCGCCTTCTCGATGGCGGGGGCCACCTCCTCGGCGGACTCCACCTTGAGCCCGACGCACCCCATGGCCTCGGCCCACTTCACGTAGTCCGGGAGGTCGGGCGAGAGGTACACCTCGGAGTACCGCTCCTCGTAGAACAGCTCCTGCCACTGGCGCACCATGCCCAGGTAGGCGTTGTTGAGGATGGCCACCTTGACAGGGATGCGCTCGGCCGACGCCGTGACGAGCTCCTGGGCCGTCATCTGGAAACAGCCGTCGCCGTCGATGGCCCACACCATCTTGTCGGGGCGCCCCACCTTGGCCCCGATGGCCGCGGGCACGGCGAAGCCCATGGTGCCCGCGCCCCCCGAGTTCACCCAGGTGTAGGGGTTGTCGAACTTCCAGTACTGCGAGGCCCACATCTGGTGCTGGCCCACGCCGGCCACGACGATGGTGTCGTGCGGCGTGGCGTCGCGCAGGGCCTCCACCACGAGCTGGGGCTTGAGCGCGCCGCCCTCCTCCTGGGCGTAGGTGAGCGGGAACTCCTCCTGCCAGGCGCGCAGCTGCGCCATCCAGGGGGCGATGGCGGGTCGCCCCTCCGCCGGGGAGCCGGGCGCCACCGAGCCGGCACGCACCGACCGGTCACCACGCACCGACCGGTCACCACTCACCGACCGGTCACCACTCACCGACGGACCGCCGACCGGGCCCAGTCCCAGAGACTCCAGGGCCCGCAGCAGCTCCTCGATCACGACGCGGGCGTCGCCCGCGATGGCGACGTCGGGCCGCCGCACCTTGCCGAGCTCGGCGGGGTCGACGTCGACGTGGATGATCTTGGCGTCGGGGGCGAAGGCGCTGATCTTGCCGGTGACGCGGTCGTCGAAGCGGCTGCCCAGCGCGATGAGCAGGTCGGCCTTCTGCATGGCGGTGACGGCGGTGTAGTTGCCGTGCATGCCCGGCATGCCCAGGCACAGCGGGTGGCGGTCGGGGAACGAGCCGCGGGCCATGAGCGTGGTGACGACGGGGTTGCCGGTGCGCTCGGCCAGCTCGCGCAGCGCCTCGGCGGCCCGCGCCTTGAGGATCCCGCCCCCGGCGTAGATCACGGGACGCGCCGCCCCCAGCATCAGCTCGGCGGCCTTCCTGATCTGCTCGGGGTCGCCCTCGGTCTGCGGCTTGTAGCCGGGGAGGTCGAGCTCGTCGATCCCGGCCGGCCAGTACCAGTCCATCAGCGCGTTGGACACGTCCTTGGGGACGTCGACGAGCACCGGGCCGGGGCGACCCGTGGTGGCGACGTGGAAGGCCTCGGCGACCACTCTCGGGAGGTCCTGGGCGTCGGTGACGAGCCAGTTGTGCTTGGTGATGTCCATCGTGACGCCGGTGATGGGGCACTCCTGGAAGGCGTCGGTGCCGATGGCGGTGGTGGGCACCTGCCCGGTGATCACCACCATGGGGATCGAGTCCATCATGGCGTCGGCGAGCGGGGTCACGATGTTGGTGGCGCCCGGCCCGCTCGTGACCATGGCCACGCCGGGCCGCCCCGTCACGTGCGCGTAGCCCTCGGCCATGTGCCCGGCACCCTGTTCGTGGCGCACCAGCACGTGGCGGATCGACGAGTCGAGGATGGGGTCGTACACGGGCAGGATCGCACCACCGGGGAGGCCGAAGATGACCTCCACGTGCTGCATCTCGAGGCTCTTGATGAGGGCCTGGGCTCCTGTCAGTCGCATGGCGTTCCTGTTCTTGTCTGTGGGTGGCTGTTGCCGGGCTGGAGGTGGCTGTTGCCGGGCTGGGGGTGGCTGTTGCTTGGGCATGCCTGTCGGTGCCTCGGGGGGTTTACTGCGGTGAGTCTCATGGGGATGGGGGCCTCGCTGGTGGAATGGTCGGGTCGGTGAAGGTGCCTGCGCCGGTGGCTCGACAGCGCCGAGGATCAGGGGAACCGTGGCCGGAAAATGAAACGACCTCCCGTGGGGGAGGTCGCAAGGCGCACGGAACCGCTGTCGCGGCGACGTGCGCTACCGGAGAACTACGAGAAGGCGGTCGGTCGTGATCAGTTCTCCGTTCATGGTCCGTACAGTCTCGCACGCGCCGAGGGGCGCGGCAAGCCCTCCCGGCCGATCGAGCCGCCGGGATCGGGCCGGCCCGGAATGGGCACCTGCGGCGCGCCCCCGTAGGGTTGTGCGCCATGGACGAGCTCACGGCCCGTCGCGCCAAGTCCTTCGGGCCTGTCGCCACGACCTACGACCGGGTCCGTCCCGGGTACCCGCCCGACGGCGTGTCGTGGCTGCTCGAGGCATCGGCGCTCCCGGGCCCCGTGGCGTCGCGCCTCGCCGGTGACTCGCCGCGCCGCCGGGTCCTGGACCTCGGGGCGGGGACGGGAGCGCTCACGAGGGACCTCGTGGCCCGGGGCCTCGACGTCGTGGCGGTGGAGCCCGACCCCCACATGCGGGCCGTGCTCGAGGAGCGGGTGCCCCGTGCCGACGTGCGGGCCGGGAGCGCCGAGGAGCTGCCTCTCGAGGACGGCTCGGTCGACGTGGTCCTCGGTGCCCAGATGTGGCACTGGGTGGAGCTCGTCCGGGCCACCTCCGAGGTGGCCCGGGTGCTGCGGGCCGGGGGGACCTTCGGACTGCTGTGGAACCTGCGCGACGAGCGGGTGGAGTGGATGGCGGAGCTCGGATCGGTGTTCGGCGGCGAGGACGCGCACCGTCACGCCGCCAACGTCATGCTTCCCCCCGGAGCCCCGTTCACCGCCGTGGCGGCCCGGGACTTCCGGTGGTCCCAGGAGCTGGCCCCCACCGACATCGTGGACCTGGTCGCCACCCGCAGCCACGTCCAGGTCCTGCCGGACGACGAGCGCTCGGCGGTACTGGCCCGCGTGGGCGACTTCG
>JARLGQ010000281.1 GCA_031292675.1 Acidimicrobiales bacterium | reverse complement strand
GTGGAACGTCGAGAAGTTCGTCAACGTCGCCGCCGCGACTGGTCGCTACTCGATCGAGGAGACCATCGAGCTCGACAACGAGGCACGTGGCAGCGACCGTCCCGACGCCATCATCGGCGGTCTCCCGCCGACCGACACGGTGGCTGAGGCCATCGAGCTCATCGACCGGCAGATGGCTGCTTCACGCTTTCGGGGGGTCCGCCCGATGGGCGCCAACATAGGGCCGCTCCCCGACGCCGGAGTGCTCATTGCCCTGCAGGAGCGGAACCTGCTGTTCGAGGTGATGACCCACCCCGATCAGCTCCGATTGGCGGCGGCGCAGCTCGCCGGCTTCGACGACCTGACCGTCGTCGTCGAGCACACCGGATGGCCCCGCTCGAATTCGGACGAGGAGCGCGTCCTGTGGCAAGCCGGCATCGACGCGCTGGCCGGCCTCGGCCACAACGTCGTGTGCAAGCTCTCGGGCCTGGCCATGCCGTTGGAGTCCATGCGCGTCGATGCCTTGGCCCCGTGGCTCGAGTACGCCATCGAGGCCTTCGGCGTCGACCGCTGCATGTTCGCCAGCAACTTCCCCGTCGACGCCATGTACGGCACTTTCGACGAGCTCTACGCCGCGTTCAGCGCCGTGACGGCCGGCCTCGACGGCGTATCCCGAGGCAAGCTCTTTGCAGGCAACGCGGAACGCGTCTACCGCTGCTAGATCGGCCCTGTCTCCTTACCTTCGACCGTGGCCCGGTCGCATCTGACACGAGCACCGGTCCGACACCACAATGTCGGGCGGTGGACCGGCCCGAAACCCGTTACGTCACCGTCGAGGAGCGTGCCGGGCGTGTGGCGTCTGTTCGGGCTGGCTCGCTGAGGCTGCCCACGGCCTACGAGGGGAACTCCACACTCCGCGCCTGCGCGATGAGCTCGGCGCGATCGGACTCGAGGAGGAACCCCGCTCCGATGGCCTCGTCCAAGCTGCGCTCGAAGGCGGCTAGATACCCCGCCTGGCCGCCGTACAAGCCGACGAGCGTGGCGGTGTCGAAGGGGACCGTCGATCCGAACAGGGCGCAGATCGGGCTGGCGCCGGGCCGGGCATCTCCGCTGAGGGTGGCGGCGGGGACGTCGACGAGCGGGGTCCGGACACCTCCCAGGGCGTTGCCGAGGTCGTCGCGGGCGATCTTCGGAGGGACCTGGCTCGAGAGTTGCAGGGGCGGTGCCGTGGGGGGTGGCGTGCCGTCGGTGATCCAGCGGTTGAGTGCCACCAGCGCCGCTTGGGCCACGAAATGCTGGGGGCCCTCGTTGACGGCGCCGTCACACCCCAGTGCGGCTGCGAACGCGCCGACCACGTAGGCGTCCCCGTGCGCGGTCCCGGCCACCTCCCAGGTGCGGACACGGTCGTCGTCGGGTTGACGGGCCGGAACGTAGTCGAGCATGGGGCCGAGGTCGGTCTCGGTCTCGAAGATGAACACGGGCACCGATGTGTCGTTTCGGATCTGCAGTCCTGACGGGACGTCGCCGCCGCCGACGGGCGTCCCTGACAGAGAGGCGCCGCTGCCGCCCCGGCTGTGCACGAAGAACCCGTCGAAGACACGCGCCCCCGGTTGCACGGCGTCGACATAGGTGGTCAAGAAGAAGGCGGACTGGGACTCTCCCATTGCCACGATCCGCCGGGGACGCAGGGAGCCGAGCGCAGACGGGTCCGACGGACCACGCAGGGCCCGGCCGATCTGGGTGAACATGTCGAAGGAGAACCGGTCTCCGGGATGGCCGAGAGTGGCGTAGCGCGCCGGATCGGACGCGACGAGACCACTTCTGGCCGCCATCCCCGGGACACCGATGCGCGCCTCGCCACCGTCGACGCCGAAGGCCTGGGCCGACACCCCCACGTAGGCGTACCCGTCGGAGACGATCTGGGGGCTCAGGTACGTCCAGTCCGGTCCGGCCTCGAGACCCCCGGTCACGTTGAACCACTCCACCAGGACCGTGCCGTTGAACCGGTCGGGGTCCGCCGGCCGCCGCACGACGATCCTGGTGCGGTAGGGGGCGCCGGTCCCGGGGTGCACCGACCACCTGCCGTCGGGCCCGAGCGGCCCCGACGCCTCGAACGCCGACGCCGTCCCCGCGGCGAAGAACTCCTCCTGGAGATATCCCTTCCCGGCCAGGTCGACTCGGACCGCCGAGGTCGGCTCGATCATGCGGCCGGTTGTGATCGGGCCCGCGAGCGACGCGAGAGGGCCGGTCGGCGCGCCCTCGTTCACGGCATTCCCTCCCCGTCGTCGCCTGTGTCGCCCGCCTGTGCCGCACCAGTATGTCCCGACGCAACCCCGCGCATCCCGCGCCGGCACGTGGATCGGAGCGGCTGGGCACGACAGCGGGTCCGGGCCCGTAGGTTGGTGTCGTGCTGACCGTCTACGGCGTGACCGTCTTGACGTTCATGATGGTGATGTACGCCCTCGAGGGGCGGAACCGGCGGTTCGTGGTGGCCTTCGCGCTGGGCTGCGCCCTGTCGAGCAGCTACGGGTTCGCCAGCGGGGCGTGGCCCTTCGGCGTCATCGAGGCCATCTGGTGCGCAGTCGCCCTCCACCGGTACTTCCGCGGGGCCCCCGCGTCGGCGGACGGCGCCTGAATCGAGGCCCGAGCCCCGACGATCGTCACAGCACGGAGAAGGTGATCGCGCTCGTCACATTTCCCGACGGCGTGTACACGACGACGGACCCCGACGTGGCCCCGAGCGGCACGTACACCGTGACCTTGTTCTTTCCCTTCTTCACGATGGTGGCCGGAACCCCGCTGATCGTGACCATCGTCGCACCCGAGAGGCGCTTGCCGAGGATCTGGACCTTCTGTCCCACCAGTCCAGCTCGGGGATCGACATGGCTGATCACGGGGGGCTTCACGCCCTGGCCGTGATGGTGGACCTGGTGCCCGGTCGAGCCCGGCGACGTCGTGGTCGTGGTCGTGCCGATTCCCGTCGTGGTCGTGGCCGGGGCTGTCCCTCCGGCTCCCGTCGTCGACGTCGTCGACGACGAAGAGCCCAGTCCTTCGGTCAGGGGCGCCCTCAGCCTGGGCGTGGTCACGATGGGCGCGCTGGCGGCGCCCGCCACGATCTGGGCAGGGGAGATCTTGAAGTTGGCCTCGGCCTTGCCCGAGATCTTCAGCTCCACCGGAGTGGCGGCCAAGGGCAACAGGAAGAGCTCGCACCCGGTCTGGGACTGACCCGCCGACACGAGCGCGAAGGGCGGGTAGGTCAGGCACTGGGTCACCTGGTACTTGCCTTCCCGCTTTGCGATGTGCCCCTGATGGTTGGTGTCGACGAGCTTCGAGTCCGTGTAGATGGCGGCGAAGTTGGCGGCGGCCGACGTCGGGCTGTGCACGGTGAGGATGACCGCCACCATCTTGTGCCCCGGCACAGGGACGGCGAGCGTGGTGCGGGCGAGCGTCGCCGGTGAGAAGACCTTGACGAACGTCACGGTGCCACCCATGGCCGGCAACGTGGATCCCAACTGGCCGACGGGCGGGGCGGACGAGCATGCCGCGGCCGTGACCGCCAGCGCGGCGAGGAGGGGGGCACAACGCCACGCCCGGCGTGTTGCCCGGCGGGCCCCGGGCACCTCGGCGGAGGAGGCCCGAGACACCGGCGCGTAGCCATAGGGACCCTTGAGATTGCCACCCCGCACTCCGGAACACCCCCCACTTGGAGCCTCGCCCCATTGTCTCATCCCCGGGCTTGTCTTGGAAACCGCTGGGAACGGGACGGAAACCGCTGGCCAGGCGCCCTTGTCCCCTCCCTGCCCCGGTGGGCCGGGATCGGGGCCCTGCCCACGGGCCCTGCCGGGGTCGACCGGCGCTGCTCGACGCCCCGACGGGGATGTGCTCTGCTTCGCCCAGTGGGGGAGCGCACCCGAGGACGCCGCTGGTCCGCCGTCGTCGTGGTGCTGGCGGTCGTGGTCAGCGCCTGCTCGTCACCCGGTCCCGGCGCGGGCTCCCCCACCACCAGGGCGGCCGGCACCCGGGCGAGCACGGGAGCGCCGGTGCCGAGCTCGGCATGCTCCGCTCCCGGCGCCGGCGCGGGCAGCACCGCGGCCGCGGTGACCGAGCAGCGGACAGACCTCACCGTCGACGGGGTGGCGAGGTGGTACCTGCTCACGACACCACCGGTGCGCGCCGGGGCCGGGCCCCTCCCCGTCGTCGTCGACCTCCACGGCCTCGCCGAAGGTGCCACCCTCGAGGCGATGACCACCCAGTTCGGCCCCACGGCACAGCGCGACGGGTTCATCGTGGTGTTCCCCGAAGGCACGGGGTCCCCGGTCGGTTGGGACATCGCTCCCGCAACGAGCGCCCACCCCAACCACGACATCGACTTCATGAAGGCCATGCTCGACCAGTTGGAGGCGCACGAGTGCGTCGACACGTCGCGGATCTACGCCGCCGGGTTCTCCGACGGGGCGTTGTTCACCTCGCTGCTGGCGTGCACCATGGCCGGTCGCTTCGCGGCCTTCGCCGCCGTGGCCGGGGCCGTCATGCCCGAGCCGTGTGATCCGGGACGGCGGGTGCCCATCGTGGCCTTCCACGGCACCGCCGACCCGATCCTGTACTTCAACGGGGGCGTGGGTACCGCCGCTCTCAACCACGACCTGGGACAGGGTCCGGCGCCGACCACCACCACGCCGCCGCCGGTCGACCTCGACGGCAAGGGCTACCCGGCGAACGTCAAGGCCTGGGCCCGCTACGACGGATGCGACCTGCACCCGACCGACACCAAGGTGTCCCCGCACGTGATCCTGCGCACCTACCGGTGCCCCCCGGGAGCGGCGGTGGACTTCTACGTCGTCATGGGCGGTGGGCACGCCTGGCCGGGGAGCAAACTCAGCGCCGCCCTGTCCTCGATCACCGGGCCGTCGACCTTCGAGATCGACGCCACCGGCATCATCTGGCAGTTCTTCGGGCACCACCGGCTGGCCTGATCAACGTCCTTCCCAGCGCGGGGCCCGGCGCTCGGCGGCGGCCCGCATCCCTTCGTCGGCGTCGGCGGTGGCGACGACGACGCTGCGCATCGTCTCTCCGAAGCGGATGGCCTCGAGCACGGGGAGGTGCGGGGCCCGCGCCGCCACCTCCTTCATGGCCCGCTGCGCCAGTGGGGCCCCGGCCACGAGCCGATCGGCCAGGGCCCTGGCCTCGTCGAGAAGCTCCGCGTGCGCCACGACGCGCCACACGAGCCCCATCCGGTGCGCCCCTTCGGCGTCGACGGTCTCCCCCGTCAGCAACAGCTCCATGGCGTCGGCCCACCCGACACGTTGGGGAAGACGGATGGCCCCCACGATGGCGGGGATGCCGAGGCGCACTTCGGGATAGCCGAAGGTCGCCCGGTCACTGGCCAGGACGAAGTCGCACCACGTCACGAGGGTGAGGCCGTATCCCAGGCAATGGCCGTTGACCGCCGCGATGACGGGCTTGTGGATCTCCCATCCGCTCTCGAAGGAGTTCAGGGTGGGCTTCTCCCAGAACGTGCCCGCGAACTCGCCCGTAGAACCCCGCCCGTCGCGCAGGTCGGCTCCGGCGCAAAAGGCGCGCCCCGCGCCCGTGACGATGCCGACCCACGCCTCTTCCTCGTCCCTGAAGCGCGCGAAGGCGGCGTTGAGGTGGCGGCGCAGCTCGCCGTTCACGGCGTTGAGGGCGTCGGGGCGGTTGTAGGTGATCGTGGCCACGTGGCCACTTCGCTCGTAGAGGACGGTGTCGGCCATGGCGCACCGTACCGGGCCGGGACAGCGCCATCCCGCCTGCGCCAGCTGCTAGCTCGTCCCGGCCTCGAGGACCCGGCGGGGGTGGCGCCCGTCGACGTACCCCATGAACGGGGGCCGGATGTTGTACCCGAGGAGCTCCTGCAGGCGTGCGGGCAACGACACGGCGACGTCGCGGGGCACGGCGAGGAAGTGGTTCTCCTGGGGGCGGAGCCACGACGCCACGTACTCGAGGATCACGCCCAGGCGCGCCCGGTCGGTGGTGTTGGCGCCCCCTCCGTGCCACACGCTCCCCGCGTAGAACAGGACCGATCCCGCCGGCATCACGGCGGCAACGCTGCGCGTGTGCGCGTCGGGTTGGTCGTCCCCCCAGCGGTGGCTGCCGGGGACCACGCGCGTGGCGCCATTGGCCTCCGTGAAGTCGTCGAGGGCCCACATGGTGTTGAGCACGACCTCGGGATGGGGGCGCGGCAGCGGGTAGATGGCGTCGTCGTGGTGCAGGATCTGGGCCTGCTCCCCGGGGCCGATCTCGATGCCGGTGGGCGCGCTGAGCTGGCAGTGGCCGAGCACGCCGTCGAGCACCCCGAGGACCAGGGGGTCGAGGGCCGGGGCGTCGAACAGCCGGGTCTTGGCGAACAGGGCGTACACGCGTTTGGTGTTCGCCCCCTCGAAGGGGTTCCGGCCCCCCGGAGTCTGCGCCAGCACCCGGCGCATGTCCCGGCGCGCCGCGGAAAGCTCGGGCTCACGGAGGAGGCCCTCCACCACCGCGTAGCCCTCTTCGTCAAGAGCAGCCATGACCTCGTCGACCGATGTCGTGGCGCTGCGCACGCGCCTCAGTCTTCCAGAGTCGTCGGTGAAGGGCTCGGGTCGGCGAGTGGCACGGTTGGGCGACCGCCGCCTACGTGGTGGGAACGGTCACGTGGGGGGAACGGCGTCGGCGCGGGTGTCGAGCCATCGCCTGAAGCCCGCCGCGTTCGAGTGCACACCGTTGAGGGTGTCGAGCTTCTCGCGGTGCACGGCGTCGACTCCCGAGACATCCGACGCGAACGCATCGTCGAGGGCGGCGGCGATGTCCTCGCCGGCACGCCACGCCTGCTCGGCGACGCTCGCCCACCGGCGCAAGGTGTCCTCGGCCTCGCCCAGCACTACCTCGGGCTCGGCCAGCAACCCGTAGTGGGCGAGGGCGAGGCCGGTGGGGCGACGCGCCGCGAAACGGTGCAGCGAGTGCACCGCCTGATCGAGGTCGAAGTCCGGCGGCGGGGTCGAGGGCCGCAGCACCCCGGCGTCGGGAAGGCGCACCCCGACGGCGTCCCCGGCGAAGAGGATGCCGCTCACCGAGTCGTGCAGGGCGAGGTGGTGCTTGGCATGACCGGGCGAGTCGACGGTGGTGAGCACACGGTCGGGGGAGACCCGGATCTCCTCGCCGTCGGCCAGCACGTGGATCCGCTCGGCGGGCGTGGCGTCGAGCCGGCCGTAGAGCGAGTCGAGGAGCGGCCCGTACACGCGCGCCGCCGAGTCGATCAGTCGCGTGGGGTCGACCAGGTGTCGTGCCCCCTTCTCGTGCACGTAGACGGTGGCGGCCGGGAACGCACGCGCCACGTCCCCCACACCGCCGGCGTGATCGAGATGGATGTGGGTCACGGCCACGCCCGCCAGGTCCGCCGGGCTCACCCCTAGGGTGCCGAGCGCTTCGAGCAGCACGCCCACCGAGCTCTGGCTGCCCGTCTCGACCAGCACCGGCGCGTCCCCCCGGACCAGATATCCCGCCGTCACCTTGTCCCACCCCCCGAGGAGGGTGTCGATCTCGATGATCCCGGGGGCGATCTCCGAAGTCGTCATGGGGCGACCTCGATCACCACCTTCACGTCGTCAGGCTGCCGGGCCAGGGCCTCCTGCCAGTGTTCGAGCGGGACGCGCCTGGTGACGAGCTTCGAGATCCAGGCCGGGTCGGCCTTCATCAGAGCGGCGGCGGCGGCCTCGTAGTGGCGGTGGTTGGCGTTGACCGAGCCCACCACGACCTGGTTCTCGAGGACCATCGACCGGTTGAGCATCGACGCATCCACCTTCAGGGCGTGCTTGCCCCCCGAGACCCCGGTGAGGCAGGCCACCCCGCCCGCGTTCAGGTGCTCCATGGCGTCGAACACCAGCGACGCCGCCCCCGTGCACTCGATCACGATGTCGGGATGGGGACAGGAACGCTCGATCCGACCGGTGTGATAGGTGGCGCCCAACGCGGCCACGAGGTCGGGCTTGGTGCCCGCCTTGACCTGGTCGAAGACATGCACGTCGATCCCCCGCTGCACCCCGATCATGGCGGCCAGCAGGCCGATGGGCCCCGCCCCCGTGACGACGACGTTCTGGGGGTCCCAGTGGGCGCGCCCCCCGATGCGGTCGACCTGCTCCCATGCTTTGGCCACCACGCTCGTGGGCTCCATGAGCACCCCGAGCTCACCGAGCCCCGGGTCGATCTTGACGGCGAACTCGGGATGGAGGCGGTAGCGCTCCGAGCAGTACCCGTCGTGGCTCTTGATGCCGTGCTCGGTGTACAAGCCGTTGTGGCAGAAGTCCCATTCCCCTACCGCACAGTTGCCGCACGGCACGGGGTCCGGGAGCCGGACGATGCCGACGACGAGGTCTCCGGCCGCCACCGGCGCCCCCGCAGGCGCCTCGACGACGCGGCCCAGGGACTCGTGGCCGAGGACGAGGCGGTCGCGCCCGGGCGGTGCCCACCCGTAGGCGCCCGACACGATCTCCATGTCGGTCCCGCACACCCCGACGGCGAGGCCCTCCACGAGCACCGCACCGTCGGACTCGGGCGGTTCGTCCACGTCGTCGAGCCGTGCTGAGCCCGCCGTCAGCGGCTGCACCGTCAAGGCCTTCATCGCGCTCGCCTCCTCTTCGTGCTCTTCGTCTTGATGTCCGGGTCGCCAGGGTCCGGTTCCAGGGGGTCCGGGCCCGGGGGACCGGGGTGCCTCGGGTCCGGGGTCTGCGCACCCGCGCCCTTCACGAGCGGGGGGCGACGGGCCGGCAGGAACCCTCGAATGGTCCTCGAGCGCCCGAACCGGAGCCCCGTGGCCCTGAGGAGGTGGACGTCGGCCACGTCCTGATCCTCCATGGCGGGCTGACCCGAGAGGTTGAAGGCGGCGTTGACGAGCGACACGTGGGAGAACGCCTGGGGGAAGTTGCCGACCTGGCGCCCCGCGACCACGTCGTACTCCTCGGCGAGCAGTCCGAGATCGTTGCGCAGCCCGATGAGCCGGTCGAACATGGCGTGGGCGTCGTCGTAGCGACCGATCAGGTAGAGGCAGTCGGCCATCCAGAACGAGCACGCCAGGAACGCCCCCTCGCGACCGTGGAGCCCGTCGACGCTCCCGCTGTCCTGGGTCCGGTAGCGCAGCACGAAGCCGTCGTCGGTGAGCCCGCGCTCGACAGCCTCGATGGTGGACCGCACGCGCTCGTCGGTGGCGGGCAGGAACCCCACGAGCGGGATCATGAGGAGGCTGGCGTCGAGGGCGTCGGACCCGTAGTACTGCGTGAACGCCCCGACGTCGTCGTTGTACCCCTTGGTGCACACCTCGTCGTGGATCCGGCCGCGCAGCTCGCGCCAGCGCTCGATCGGGCCCTCGACCCCGAAGTCCTCGATGGTGCGCACCGCCCGGTCGACGGCCACCCAGGCCATGACCTTGGAGTGCGTGAAGTGCCGGCGCGGGCCCCGTACCTCCCAGATGCCCTCGTCGGGGTCCTCCCAGCTGCTTTCGACGAACTCCACGAGCGCCGTCTCGAGGTCCCAGGCCGAGGAGCTCAGCGGGCTGCCCACCTGGCAAGCCTCGTAGAGCGCGGACAGGACCTCGCCGTACACGTCCAGCTGGAACTGGCCCGAGGCGGCGTTGCCCACCCGCACCGGGGCGGAGCCCTCGTAGCCCGGGAGCCAGTCGATCTCCCACTCGCTGAGACGCCGCTCCCCGGCCGGCCCGTACATGATCTGCAACCGGGTGACGTCCCCGGCCACGGCGCGCAGGAGCCAGTCGCGCCACGCCAGGGCCTCCTCGTGGAAGCCGCCCCGCATGAGCGATTCGAGGGTCAGCGTGGCGTCACGCAGCCAGCAGTACCGGTAGTCCCAGTTGCGCTCACCCCCGAGGGTCTCGGGCAGCGACGTCGTGGCGGCCGCCACGATCCCGCCCGTCGGTTGATAGGTGAGAGCCTTGAGCGTGATGAGCGACCGCATGACCGGGTCGCGCCACTCCCCTTCGAAGGTGCAGGTGGCGGCCCAGTCCTCCCACCACATCTGGGTGTCGTGGACGGCGTAGCTGGCGTCGACCGGACGCGGTGGGGTCTCGTGCGACGGGTACCACGTCAAGACGAAAGGGACGTGCTCGGTGCCCGACAGGGTGAAGTCCGCCACCGTGGTCATGTCCTCCCCCCTGGTGCCGATGGGCGTCCACAGCGACAGGGCGTCGGGACCGGCGACGGCGCACAGCAGACCGTCGGTGCGCCGCACCCAGGGGATCATCGACCCGTAGCCGAAGCGGATCACGAGATCCATGCGCATGGCGACCTCGCCGTGCACGGCCTCGACCATCCGCACCACCTGGGGATGGTTCTCGCGGATGGGCATGCAGTCGACCACTTTGGCGACGCCGTCGGCGGTCTCGAACTCCGTCTCGAGCACGAGGGTGTCGCCGCGGTAGCGACGACGCACTTGGTAGTCGTCGGTCGCCGGCGCGATGCGCCAGTACCCGTGAGACTTGTCGCCCAACAACTGGGCGAAGCACGCGTCCGAGTCGAATCGGGGAAGGCACAGCCAGTCGATCGAGCCGTTGCGGCCGACCAGTGCGGCGGCGTGGGTGTCCCCGATGATCCCGTAGTCCTCGATCCGCAGTGCCACGGGCGCCATTCTTACCCCAGCCGTCCCCAGGGGCGTGAGGCGGGCTACGAGACGCAACCCCCGGTGCCCACCGACCCCCTGGCGCCCTGCGCGCGGGCGACATCGGCGGTGACGGCGGGCATGGCGAGCGCGTAGCCCACGTCGTTGTTGGTCGTCGAGCGCGCGAACACGACGCCGATCACGGTGCCGTCCGCGATGCCCCGGTCGCCCGACGCCACGAGGGGGCCCCCCGAATTGCCCGGCTGCACCACGGCGTCGAGCTGGTAGATCTCGCGCGTCGTCTGGGTGTTCCCGTAGATGTCGAGCCCGACGGCGTCGAAGGCGGCGGCGACGCCGGCCTTTCGAGCGGTGAGGGGACCGCCACCGGGATACCCCATGACGACACCGGTGCTGCCGCGTGCCACGACCGCGGAGTCGACGGGAAGAACGGGGTCGGCGAGCCCGGGCACGCGCAGGACGGCGATGTCGAGCCTGGGGTCGAACAGCGCGGCGGTGGCCGGGTGGCGCCCGGTCGAGTCGATGACGTTGGGCGCCGCGATCCCCGCCACCACGTGCGCGTTGGTGACGACGAACCCGGGGGCCACCACGAAGCCCGAGCCTTCCTGGATCACGCCGCAACCGGTGCCGGCCACCTGGACCGTCGAGCCCTCGGCGCGCTGGACGGCGGCCCGGGCCGACGCGTCGGTCGGAAGGCTCACCGGTCCCGCCGTCTGGGGCGGGAGCCCGGCGAAGACGACGGGGAAGCCGCTGTGGGCCAGGAAGCGCTCGACCCGTGCGAACACGGTGGGGATCGGGGGGAGCACGGCATCGAGGGCGCGCACGATCCGCGACTGCTGCACCGACCGGTCGAGGGAGGTGAACTGGCTGGCCTGCAACAAGGTGGCGGCCAACCAGGCGACGACGAGCGCGACGGCGACCGCCACCACGACGCCGAAGGCGGAGTCGACCGCGCCCAGCCGCACCCGATGGAGAAAGCGGCCCGAGTGCGCCCCGAGCAGCCTGCCCAGCCCGCTGACGATCGTGGCCGCCCCGACCAGGACGATGATCGCCACGATGGCCTTGGCGGTGTCCCCGTGGACCAGCCCGGCCAACGGCGGTGCGATGAGCGCGCCCAGGAAGAGGCCGAGGAAGAGTCCGGCGTACGTCAGCACCTGCATGGCGGCGCCGGACCGGAGCCCCCGGATGCCCGCCAGCGCCACGACGGCGAGCAGCGCGTAGTCGACCCAGTTCATCGCCGTAGATCCTTCCCCACATGCACCACGTCGCATGTGCACCTCCGCCGGCGCACACTCGACCGCCGACCTCTAGGGTGGCAACAGGACCGAGCAGGAGGCAGTGGTGGCCGAGATCGTCGAGTTGCTCGCCGAGGTCGTGGGGGCCGGGAACGTCCTCGCCGGCGACGACGTCTCTCCCGACTACGCCCACGACGAGGCTCTCACCGCCACTCCCAGCGTTCCCCTGGCCGTCGTGCGACCGGGGTGCACGGCCGAAGTGTCCGCCGTGCTCAAGATCGCCGACGAGCTCCATGTCCCGGTCACCGCCCGGGGCAGCGGCACCGGGCTCTCGGGAGCCGCCATCTCGCCCGAGGACGGGATCCTCGTCTCCTTCGAACGGATGAACGCCATCATCGAGATCGACCTCGACAACCACGTGGCCGTGGTCCAGCCCGGTGTCACCCTGGAGGAGCTCAACGTCGCCGCCGCCGACCACGGGCTCGTCTACCCGGTGTTCCCCGGCGAGGTCACCGCGTCGCTCGGGGGCAACGTGGCCACCAACGCGGGCGGCATGCGGGCCATCAAGTACGGGGTGACGCGCCATCACGTGCTCGGGCTCGAGGCCGTTCTGGCCAGCGGCGAAGTGATCCGCACCGGTGGGAAGTTCGTGAAGACCTCGACCGGCTACGACCTGACCCAGCTCATCGTGGGGTCCGAGGGCACTCTCGCCCTCGTCACCGAGGCGACCCTGAAGCTCCAGCCCCGTCTGGCCCACGCGTCGACCGTGCTCGCCCCGTTCACGACGCTCGAGGAGGTCACCGCGGCGGTACCCCGGATCGTCGCGCAGGGGATCGGACCCCTGATCCTCGAATACGTCGACATGATCTCGATGGCCGCCATCACCGCCAACGTGGGTCTCGACCTCGGTATCCCCGAGTCCGTGCGCGAGGCCGCCCTCGCCTACCTCGTGATCGTGCTCGAGAACTCCCACGAGGACCGGCTCGACGAGGACGTGGCGTCGCTCGGCGAGCTGCTCGTGGAGCTCGGTGCCATGGAGGTCTACGTCCTGCCGGCCCATGCCGCCACCCAGCTCATCAGCGCCCGGGAGAAGGCGTTCTTCGTGGCCAAGGCGGCCGGGGCCGACGACATCGTGGACCTCGTCGTGCCCCGGGCCGCCATCCCGAGCTACATGGCGGCGGTCGCCGAGGTGGCGGAACGACACGGAGCGCTCATCACCGGTTGCGGCCACGTGGGCGACGGCAACGTCCACCTCTCGGTGTTCCAACCCGACCCCGAGCGGCGCACCGAGGTGTTGCGGGCCGTCTTCCGGGCCGGCATGGACCTCGGCGGGGCGATCTCGGGTGAGCACGGCATCGGCACCGAGAAGAAGAAGTACTTCCTGGAGCTCGAGGACCCCGTGAAGGTGGAGCTCATGCGGGCCGTCAAACGCGCCTTCGACCCCCACGGGATCCTCGGACCCGGCAACCTGCTCGACTGAGCGGCGGGAGCGTGCCATCGTGAACGGCGCCCAGGCACTGATCAGGACCCTCGTCGGCTGCGGGGTCGACGTGTGCTTCGCCAATCCCGGTACCTCGGAGATGCACTTCGTGGCCGCGCTCGACGACGTCCCGGAGATGCGCGGCGTCCTCGGGCTCTTCGAAGGGGTCGTCACCGGGGCCGCCGACGGGTACGGCCGGATGGCAGGGCGCCCCGCCGCCACGTTGCTGCACCTCGGGCCCGGGCTCGGCAACGGCATCGCCAACCTCCACAACGCGCGCCGGGCCCGGACGCCGGTGGTGAACGTGGTCGGCGATCACGCCACCACCCACCTGGCCTACGACCCCCCGCTCACCTCGGACATCGGGAGCCTGGCCCGACCGGTGTCGCGGTGGTTCCGGTCGTCGCGCTCGCCGCACGCCCTGAGCGGTGACGCCGTCGCGGCGGTCCAGGCAGCCTTCGGCCCGCCCGGCGGCGTGGCCACCCTGGTGGTCCCGGCCGACGCGTCGTGGCAGGAGGCCGGGGACCCCCTCTCGGGTCACCCCGGCCCGGTCCTCGGGACGGTGGGCCAAGACGCCGTGGCCGACGCGGCCAAAGCCATGCGCTCGGGAGAGCCCGCCGTGCTGCTGGTGGGGGGGAACGCGCTCCGGGCGCGGGGCCTCTCGGCGGCGGCCCGGAGCGCGCAGGCCACGGGCGCCAAGCTCCTGTGCGAGACGTTCCCCGCCCGGATCGAGCGCGGCGCCGGGCTCCCCCCCGTCGAGCGGCTCGGCTACCTGGCCGAGTTCACCATCGCCCAGCTCCAAGGGGCGAGGCACCTGGTCCTCGCCGACGCCCTCGCCCCGGTGTCGTTCTTCGCCTATCCGGGCGTGCCCGGCTACCTGGTGCCCGAGGGGTGCGAGGTGCACACCCTCGCCACCGGGACCGACGACGCGGCCGGGGCGCTCGAGGCGCTCGCCGACACGCTGGGGGCACCTGTGCGCGTCGAGGGGGCGGCGGCGGCACGACCGGAGCGGCCCACCGGCGCGCTCGACGCCCAGAGCGTGGCGGCGGCCATCGGGGCCCTGCTCCCCGAAGGTGCCGTGGTGAGCGACGAGGGGAACACGTCGGGGATCTTCGTGCCCGGGGCCACGGCCGGCGCGCCCCCCCACGACTGGCTGTGCCTCACGGGAGGAGCGATCGGCCAGGGCCTTCCCCTCGCCACCGGGGCGGCGGTGGCCTGCCCGGACCGGCCCGTGCTGTGCCTGGAGGCCGACGGCAGCGCCATGTACACCCTCCAGTCGCTGTGGACCCAGGTGCGTGAGGGTCTCGACGTGACCACGGTCGTCCTCAACAACGGCTCGTACGCCATCTTGGAGCTGGAGCTCAGCCGGGTGGGCGCCCGGGACCCGGGGCCGCGCGCCCGGAGCATGCTCGACCTCGGGCATCCGGACCTCGACTTCGTGGCGCTGGCGTCGGGGATGGGCGTCCCGGCGTGGCGGGCGACGACGGCCGACGAGTTCACCGAGCAGCTCGAGCGGGCCCTGTCGGAACCCGGTCCGGCGCTCGTCGAAGCCCTCCTCCGCTGAGCCCCCGTCGGACCGGGCCGTGCCACCGACTTCTCCGGGGCCCTCGGTCGATCTGAACGCGGACGTCGGCGAGGGTGCCGGCGGGGACTCGGCAGCCGGGGCGCACGGGGCGGCCGGCGGGGACCGAGCGGCGGGGGACGAGGTGCTCCTCGACCTGGTGACGAGTGCCAGCGTGGCCTGCGGCGTGCACGGCGGGGACCCCGGCACGATGCGTCGCACCGTGGAGGCCGCCGCCCGACGGGGCGTCGTCGTCGGGGCCCATCCCTCCTACCCCGATCGCGAGGGGTTCGGCCGCCGTCCCATGGACATCGCTCCGGCGCAGGTCACCACCGAAGTCCGGCACCAGGTGGAGGCGCTCGACAGCCTGGCGCGCCGATGCGGGACCCGGGTCCGCTACGTGAAGCCCCACGGCGCCCTCTACCACCGGATGGCGGACGACGAGGAATGTGCCCTGGCCGTGGCCGATGCACTCCGTCAGGTCGGGGACCTGGTCCTGTTGGCCCCGGCGGGCTCGCGCACCCTCGGCCTGGTCGCGTCGACGGGGGTGCGGATCGCCACCGAGGCCTTCGCGGACCGCGCCTACCGACCCGACGGGCGACTGGCCCCCCGGGGCGCGGCCGGGGTCGGTGCTCACCGACCCCGGGGAGGTGGTCCGGCAGGCGGTCGCCATCGCGGTGGACCACCGGGTGCGTGCCGTGGACGGGACCACGATCGACCTGGACGCGTCGTCGATCTGCGTGCACGGCGACACTCCGGGCGCCGGCATGTTGGCGCGGCGAGTCCGCGAGGCGCTCGAGAGCGCCGGGGTGACCCTGCTCCCCTTCGTGACGTGAGCCCCCACGGGGCGGTCCGGGACGTGCGCCCGTTCGGCGACGGCGCCCTCGTGGCGGAGGTCGCCTCGGCGGCCGACGCCCACGGCCTGGCGGGGACCGTCTCGGATGCGGGGTGGCACGGCGTCGAGGACGTCGTGGTGGGGTACCGGTCGGTGACGGTGGTCACCGACCCGGCTGCCGTCGACATCGCCGCCATGGGAGACGAGCTGGCCCGGATCCCCGCGGCGACACCGGACCGGGGCGCCAGGCGGCGGTTCGAGATCCCCGTCGCCTTCGACGGCCCCGATCTCGACGACGTGACCGCGGTGACCGGCATGTCCCGCGACGACGTGGTCGAACAGCTGCTCGACACCGACCTCGAGGTCGCCTTCGTCGGCTTCCTCCCGGGGTTCGCCTACCTCGAGGGCCTGCCACGCGCTCTGGCGGCCGTGCCGAGCCGGGCGACCCCCCGCAGCGCGGTGGCCGCCGGTTCGGTCGGCATCGGGGGCGGGTTCGCGGGCGTCTACCCCCAGGCCTCACCGGGCGGCTGGCAGGTGCTCGGCCGCACGGGGTTCGAGCTCTTCGACCCCGGGACGCCCCCGTTCGCGGTCCTGCGCCCCGGGGACGGGATCCGGTTCCGGGAAGCTCGCGATCCCGGTGTCGTGATGCCCCGGGCCCGCGCCCCC
>JARLGQ010000280.1 GCA_031292675.1 Acidimicrobiales bacterium | reverse complement strand
CGATCCTGGGTGTCGTTTCCTTGTGATCCCGTTCACTTGGCTGGCCACAGGGTATAAAGGCCACGGGAAACGGTGAACGTGAAGCTACTCCCAAGCGCTCACCCCTGCAAGCGCGGAGAGGCCTCGAGAGCGCTCACAGGTCAGGGAAAGGCGCGGAAAGTGGCGAAATGGGGCGACGAGCGCCACCTCAGGGCGTCGAGTGGACGAAGGCCGCCGCGATGGAGTTCCCGACGCACGTCGGGACCCTGACGAGGCAGTATTCGGGCTCCGTTTCCTCTGGCTGACGGGGGCTGCCTTCATCCATGGCTCGGGAAGAACAACCCAGGCGCTCACCGGGCCCGTGGCCGCGACGACGCCCCGAGGACCCGGTGACGGTTCTGGCCCACCGGGGCGGATCGGGGCCCTGGCACGAGAACACCGTCGACGCCTTCGCCGGTGCCCTGCGCGCCGGGGCCGACGGCGTGGAGCTCGACGTCCGGCGGTGCGCGGACGGGGCACTGGTCGTGCACCACGACGCCGAGGTCCCGGGATCAGGGCTCATCCACGAGCACCGGCGCGACGAGCTGCCGGCGTGGGTCCCCACCCTCGGGCCCGCCCTCGCCGCCTGTGCGGGGGCGGTCGTCAACGTGGAGATCAAGAACATCCCCACCGACCCCGGCTGGGACCCGGCCCACCAGGTGGCCCGCGACGTCGCCTCGGTCCTGGTCAGGGGGGTCGGCGCCTCCGAACCGTGGCCCGCCCACGTCGTGGTGTCCTCGTTCTGGCCCGACACGCTCGCCGCCGTGGGCACGGCCGCACCGCTCGGGCTCCTCGTGCACCCGGCGCTGGACCCCTTGTCCGCGCTCGACACCGCGGCGGGCCTCGGCTGCGCGGCGCTGCACCCCCATCACTCCCAGGTGAGCCCGGAGCTCGTGGGCCGGGCCCACGGGCTGGGCGTGGCCGTGGCCACCTGGACCGTGAACAGCCCCGACGACCTCGACGCCGTCGTCGAGGCCGGGGTGGACGTCGTGATCACCGATTCGGTGGTCGACACCCTCACCCACCTGGGACGGCTCTGACAGATCCGGTCCCGGGGCCCCTCGGACACTCCGGGCGTCGGTCGGGCGGATTGGTCGAAGGCGCCGTTCTCGGGGACAATCGAGGCCATGAACGTCGTCGTCTGCGTGAAACAGATCCCCGATCCGGCCGCGCCCCAGGCCCTCGACCCCCAGACCCACACCCTGGTCAGGGAGGGGAAGCTGATCATGGACGACTCCGACGCCTACGGCGTCGAGATGGGCCTGCAGCTGGCCGAGGCCGCAGGCGGCGGGGAGGTCACCCTGGTCTCGATGGCGCCGGCAGGAGAGACCTCGGGCCTGCGCACCGCCCTCGCCATGGGCGCGGCGAAAGCCATCCTCGTGAGCGACGACGCCCTCAAGGGCTCCGACGCGCTGTCCACGGCCAAGGTCCTGGCCAAGGCCATCGAAAGGGCCCAGCCCGACCTCGTCATCGCCGCCACCGAGTCGACCGACGGGTACACGGGGACGACGCCGGTCCAGGTGGCAGAGCTCTTGGGCTTCCCCTCGGTCACCTTCGCCAAGAAGGTGTCGGTGGGCGAGGGCCGGGTCCACGTCGAGCGCCAGACCGAGGCCGGCTACGACGAGGTCGACTGCCCGCTCCCCGCCGTCGTGACGGTCACCGCGGGCGTGGTCGAGCCGCGTTACCCGTCGTTCAAGGGGATCATGGCCGCCAAGTCGAAGCCGGTGGACCAGCTGACGGTGGCCGACCTCGGCCTCGACGCCGGCCAGGTCGGCGCGGCGGGCTCGCGCCAGGAGGTCACCGACGTGAGCGCGGCCGAGGAGCGCAAGGCCGGCGAGATCGTCGTGGACGAAGGAGAGGGCTACGAGCACGTGGTCCGCTTCCTCGAGCAGCTCAAGCTCATCTGACGCCGGCCGCGGCCCCCGTTCTCGCACGCACCCCCAGGAGAAGAGCATGTCGATCGACAAGATTTGGGTCCTCGCCGAGTCCGCCGAGGGCAACCCGACGGGCACCACCCTCGAGCTGCTGACACAGGCCCGCTCGATGGGCGCCACCACCGAGGCCGTGGCGTGGGGAGCAGACACGGCCGCAGTGGCCGGCGAGCTCGGGAACTACGGCGCCACGACCGTCTACGACGTGGGCGATCTCGGGGACTCCCTTCCGGGTGCGCCGGTGGCCGGCGCCATCGCCTCGCTCATCGGATCGGGCAACCGTCCCGACGTCGTACTCGTCCCCGCCAGCTACGACGGCCGCGACATCGCCGGCCGCCTGTCGGTGCGGCTGGACTCGCCCGTGATCACCAACGTCGTGGACCTGAGCGTGGACGGGGACGACGTGCGCTCCGAGCACGGGCTGTTCGGTGGTGCCCAGGTGGCGACGGCCCGGTTCACCGGGGAGCGCCCGTGGATCTTCGTCGTGCGCGCCAAGTCCTTCGCGGCGGAGCCCGCCGGCGGGGGCGCCCCCCAGATCGCCCCGGCCCCGGTCCCCGAGCTCGGTGCCACCGACGGCACCAAGGTCCTCGCCCGCCACGCCGAGGAGCGCACCGGGCCCAAGCTCGACGAGGCCGAGGTCGTGGTGTCCGGTGGCCGGGGTCTCGGAGGCGCCGAGCACTACGCCATGATCGAGGAGCTGGCCAAGCTGCTGCGGGGCGCGGCGGGCGCCAGCCGGGCCATCGTCGACGCCGGCTGGGTGCCCTACTCGCACCAGGTCGGTCAGACGGGCAAGACCGTGAAGCCCACCGTGTACATCGCCTGCGGGATCTCGGGTGCCACGCAGCACCTGGTCGGCATGAAGGGCTCGAAGAACATCGTCGCCATCAACAAGGACCAGGACGCCCCCATCTTCTCGGTGGCCGACCTCGGCATCGTCGGAGACGTCCACAAGGTCGTTCCCAAGCTGATCGAGGCCCTCAAGGCACGCGGCTGAACCCGGCGCCCGACGCGGCGCCCCAGCTCGACGTCATGACAACGCGGCGCCCGGTGGGCGTCGTGATCCGTAGGTGGTTCCTGCTGTAGCGTGCCAGGTCCGGTACGCCGCGTAACCCGGGGGTGCGCTCCCTCTGAGCAACGGGTGATTCGCACGCATGCTGTTCCCCACCACCGACTTCGCCATCTTCTTCGCCGTGGCCTTCACGGGGAACTGGCTGCTGAACCCGTACCCGCGACTGTGGAAGGTGTTCATGGTGGCGGCCAGCTACGTCTTCTACAGCTGGTGGGACTGGCGCTTCGTGTTCCTCTTGGGGGCGGTCACGGCCATCGCCCAAGTCGGTGCCGTGGTGGTGCAGCGTTGCGAGGACGAGCGCCGGAGGCGCCTCGCCATGGTGGCGAGCGTCACCGCCCTGCTCGGGGTCCTGGGATGGTTCAAGTACTACGGCTTCATGGCCGTGAACGTGGACAACCTCTTCCACACCGTCGGGACCGGGCGGCTCGTCCCGCTGCTGGCGGTGACGCTCCCCGTGGGCGTGTCGTTCTTCACCTTCATGGCCCTCAGCTACGTGGTCGACGTCTACCGTCGCAAGCTCGAACCGGCGCACGCGCTGGACGTCGCGGTCTACCTGTCGTTCTTCCCCCACCTCGTGGCCGGTCCCATCGTGAGGGGGGAGGAGCTGCTCCCCCAGATCCGTCGCCGGCGCGACCCGGCCTCCATCGACTTCGGACGGGCCGCGTGGCTCGTGGCGGCGGGCCTGTTCAAGAAGGTCGTCATCTCCTCGTACGTCGACTCGGCCATCGTCACCCCGGTCTTCTCGGCGCCGCACCAGCATTCGGCCCTCGAGATCCTCTTCGCCACCTACGGGTTCGCCGTCCAGATCTACGCGGACTTCAGTGGGTACACCGACATCGCCATCGGACTGGCCATGTTCCTCGGCTTCCGTTTCCCGCAGAACTTCGACCGGCCCTACACGGCGCGCAGCCTCCAGGACTTCTGGCGGCGCTGGCACATGACCCTCTCCCGCTGGCTGCGCGACTACCTGTACATCCCGCTGGGAGGGGGCCGCGGCTCGCGATGGCAGGTGGCCAGGAACATCATGATCACGATGATCCTGGGCGGACTGTGGCACGGGGCGGCGTGGACCTTCGTGGCCTGGGGCGCCATCCACGGGTCGGGCCAGGTCGTGGGGCATCTCCGCCGGTCCCACCGGCAGGCCCGGGGCCTCGACCCGCTGCCCGACGGCACGCTCCGGGTGATCGTCCAGCGGCTCGTCACGTTCCACATCGTGTGCCTGGGCTGGATCTTCTTCCGGGCCGACTCGTTCTCGACGGCGACCACCCTCATCGGCCGCCTGTTCACGGCATGGGGCCGCGCCCCGCTCGTGACGCCGCTGGTGGTGATCACGGTCGTGGGCGCGGTCGCGCTCCAGTACATGCCTGCGATCCTGGGCGGCCGCGTCCAGGGGGGGTTCGCCCGTCAACCCTGGGCGGTCCAAGGGGCCATACTGGGGGTCGTCCTTCTGGTCATCACGACACTCGGGCCACAGGGTGTCGCACCGTTCATCTATTACAAGTTCTAGGGCCGACACCGAGGTTGCGGCCCCGGGTCGTCATCGAGGTTGCCGGGGGGCGGTTCCGAGCTTGCCCATGCACACGCGGACCACATGACCGATACCCCCACCTTCCGCACCAACGGGCACGGCGGCGAAGGCCACGGGCCCGTGGCGACCGGCAGGTTGGGAGCGCGCCCCGTCCGGGACACCCCTGGTGATGGCGCCCACGTCGAGAGGCGCCTCGGAGCCGGTGACGACGATCTCTTCATCGGCACCCGGGACGCTGCCAACGAAACCGACGCGCCCGTGCGTGTCCCGGGCGTGGCCGAGGGAAAGGTGCGCCCCGTCCCGGGCCGGGTGCACGTCACGTGGCGCCACGCGCTGGCGGCGGGGGTGACGTGCTTCGCGGTGTGGCTGCTCCTCGACGCGCCGACCCTCTTGCGTTCGGCCCAGGAATCGCCGCTCGGAACGCGCCGCAGCGTCGCCATGGCGGTGCTCCGCCCCGTGGCCGACGTCTCGGACGCGCTCGGCCTCTCCCACGTCGTCGGGGGGGCCAACCGCGCCATCGGGCACACGGGCAACACGGGGAGCGGCGTCCTGCAGGTCGAGGGCCCGCCGGCGCACGCGCACCGGGCCCTCCCACCGCACCCGCCCGTCGTGGCGCCCCCGGTGACCGGGGCCAGCTCGACGACCCCGGTCACCGGGGCCAGCCCGACGACCGCGGTCACCGCGCCCGACGGCCTGGCGCCCCTGGGGACGCCCACACCGTCGGCCCCCCTGCGCCTGCTCGTGGTGGGCGACTCTCTGGGGATCGACTTCGGCCAACCGCTCGTGAACGACCTGGCCGCCACCGACGTCGTGAGCGCCGTGCTCGACGGCCACATCGACACGGGCCTGTCGCGGCCCGACTACTTCGACTGGCAGACCGAGCTCCAGACCGACCTTGGCCGCTACCAGCCGCAGGCCGTCGTGGTGTTCATCGGCGCCAACGATCCCCAGAGCTTCGTCGACGGCGGCACGGCGCTCAGCTACGGCACCGCAGCATGGGACGCCGCCTACGCCAAGCGCGTCGGGACGTTCATGCAGGCGGCGCGCGACAGCGGGGCCCGGGTGCTGTGGGTCGGCATGCCGCCCATGGCCGATCCCGTGCTCAACGCCAAGATGGAGACCCTCAACGGCATCGCCCAGAGCCAGGCGGCGCTGCACCCCGGCGTCACCTACTTCGCCTCGTGGCCGGTGCTCTCGGACCCCCAGGGCCGCTTCGCCGCGTTCCTCCCCAACGCCTCGGGCAACGAGGTGCAGATCAGGGATCCCGACGGCACGCACATCGCCGGGCCCGGCGCCCAGCGCCTGTCCCAGGCCGCCCTGGCGTTCATGGGACACGAGTGGGGACTCGTCCTGTGACGGGCGGGTCCGTGTGGGTGCTGCGCCACGCCAAGGCGGCATCGCAGGGGCCCGACGACCACAGCCGGCCGCTCACGGCGCGGGGAAAACGCCAGGCCTCCGACGTGGGGCGCCACCTCGCCGGCGCGCCGATCGCCGGCGCCGCGGTCCCCGAGCTCGTGCTGTCCTCCTCGGCCCGGCGCGCCCTGCAGACCGCCAAGCTCGTGATGGCGGAGATGACCACGCCGGTGGAGCTCGTGGTGGAGCGCAGGTTGTACGACGCCGATGCCGACGACGTCGCCGAGGTGCTCCGTGAGCTCGGCGCCGGCGCGCCGTCGGTGCTCGTGGTCGGCCACAACCCGACGCTGCAGGAGTTCGCCCTGCTCCTCGTCGATCCTCAAGACGCCGGGCGGGCCCGGCTCGAGGAGGGTTTCCCCACCGCCGCCCTGGCGGTGGTGGCGGTCCCCGCTCCCCCGTGGGGGCGGTTGTCCATGGGGACCGGCACGCTCCTCGAGGTGCGCACTCCTCCCCGCTGACGCTCCGGGCGGGGGAAGCGGACGGTCCCGCGCCACACGAGGTCGGGTACCCATCTCCCCGAAGCGGGGGTGAGGAGGGCCGGTGCCTGCCACCGAGAACGTCACGGTGCTCTTCACGGACCTGGTCGGCTCCACCGAGCTTTCGTCCTCACTTTCACCAGGAGCCGCCGACGAGGTGCGCCGGGCGCACTTCGCCACGCTTCGAGTGGTGATCGCGGCCACCAGTGGGACCGAGGTCAAGAACCTCGGCGACGGGCTCATGGTCGGGTTCGACGCCGCGGTCTCCGCCCTCAACGGTGCGGTGACCATGCACCAGGCCGTCGAGCGCCACAACCGCCAGGCTGCCATCTGGAGGGCCGACACCATCGACGAACTGCTCCGTGAAAGCCGTTGAATGCGAGGCGCTGGCCGACCAGTTGGGCGACCCGGTGAGCAAGTTCTGGGCTGTCGTGTTCCGTGGCACGGTGTGCGTACAGGTCGGTGACATCGCAGAGGTGGCCCGATGCCACGAGGAAGCGGCTCGACTCGCGTCCGACGTGGGGCAACCCATTTTCAAGTGGACATCTTCGTTCAGTCGGAGTTGGTCCATCCTCCTCGCCGGGGACGTCGCCCGAGCCGAGGCGCTTGCCGACGAGGCGTTGCAGATCGGCAACGACACCAGACAACGCGACGCGCTCACCATCTACGGAGCCCAGCTCTTCAGCATCCGTTGGCATCAAGGACGCCTCGGCGAGATCGCCGACATGGTCGTGAAGATCGTCCACGACAATCCGGGAGTGTCGGGGTTTCGTTCGTTGGCCGCTCTCGTGTGCATGGAGTCGGGACGTGGTGACGAAGCCCGAGGCATGCTCGATGCAGAGAGATCCTCGGGCTTTCCCGACGCCCAGAACTTCCTCGTGCCGACGTGCCTCGACGCATGGGCACGGGTGGCTCTGGCATGTTGGCCGCAGCTGGTCGGGTTCACCGGGGTCAACATTTCGGGAGCCATCGCCCATTGCCTCGGGACCCTCGCCACGGTGCTCGGCCGGTATCAGGATGCAGACGCCCACTTCGCCGAGGCACTGAGGATCCACGAGAAGCTCGCCGCCCCCTTCTTGATCGCCATGACCGACCTCGAGGGGGGCCGCATGCTCCTGTCCCGCCGGACGTCGGACGACCTGGTGTGCGCCGAGACCACCCTCCGCTCGGCCCTGGCGTTGACGCACCGCTACGGGTACGCAGCGTTGGAGGCACGAGCTCGTGAAGCGCTCGCACTCTCGAGCTGAGGAAATCGCACCCGGTTCCCGGACCCGGTGACGACCGGGCGCCCCGTCCTCAGACGAGCGGCCAGGGGTAGTGGTGGGTGTCGGGATCGGGGACCGGGAACCGGCCCGCCTCGAGCAGTGCCCCGGCGCGCCGGCTGACGGCGGCCACCTCTCGTGCCGAGAGCAGGGAACCCAGGCCCTCGGGCGGGGACCGGGCCACCCGGGACAGGTCCTCGACCAGGTCGGCGGGAAGAGGCTCGCCCGCGAACTCCCAGATCACCGTGCGCAGCTTGGGCTCGGTGTGGAAGCACAGCCCGTTGTCGATGGCCCACACCCGGCCGTCCTCGCCCAGGATGCAGTGCCCGCTCTTGCGGTCCGCGTTGTTGGCCACGACGTCGAAGGCGCAGATGGCGCGCAGCCGGTCGAGATGCTCCTCCCGCTCCACCAGCGTGAAGTGGTGCTGGGAGAAGTCCGCGGGGATGAACAGCTGCAGGGACCCCGGCCCGAGGGGCGCGTCGTCGCGCTCGACGGTCTCGGGGACCAGGTCCCACCCCAAGGTGCGCGACAGCTCGTAGGCGGCGACCTCGCGCCGGTAGATCGCCTCGGGGAAGTCCCACAGACGACGCTCGCCGCGCCCGGGCTTGTACACCGCGCCCGCCTCCTCCTCTCCCAGCACGCACGTGGCGAGAAAGGTGTGGTTCGAGCTCCACGGGAGCCGGCCGACGACTTCGATGTCGCCGTCGGTCAGGAGCCTCAAGTGGCGGGCGGCCGGTGGCCGTTGGTCCTGGGGCACTCGTGTCCAGACGGGTCGAGGGGGCCCCCGCACAGCGGGCACGGTGGACGCCCCGCTTCGACGAGGGTGGTGGCGCGGATGGCGAAGGCGGCGGCCTGGGAGCGCGTGATGGTGAAACGGGCCATATCGCCTTCCTCGTCCTCGGCCACCAGCTCTTCGGCCACGAGGACGATCCGGTCGAGCGCGTCGTCGTAGCTCACCCCGAGCGTGCCGATCACCCAGTGCGGGTCGGCAGGCTCTTCGAGCTCGAGGTCGACAGGGAGGTCCTCGGGCCGGTCGAGATCGGCGAGCAGGCGCCCGAGGTACTCCGCCAGCACCGACACCTGCTGCTTCTCCGCCTTCAAGGTGACGACGGTGAGCCCGCTCCGGCACTGCAGCAGGAACACGCGCTGGCCGACCTCGCCCTCGGTGCCGACCGTGAAGCGATCGAGGTCTCCGAGGTCGAGGGCCGGGCTCATGACACCGCCAACTCTGACAGTGATGCGGTGGCGTTGACGCACAGCACGTAGGAACCGGTTTCGCCGCGCACCAGCGCGGTGACCGAGCACGGGGACACCGCCAGCCTCTGGAAGAGGTCGAGGGGGACGCCGGCGGTGGCGGCCACGGCCGCCTTGATGGGATCGGCGTGGGACACGGCCACGAAGGTCTCCCCCCGATGCCGATCGGCGAGCCGGTCGAGCGCGGACAGCATGCGAGCCTGCATCTCGGCGAACGACTCCCCGTCGGGGAAGCGGAACGAGCTCGGGAACGCCTGCACCGTGCGCCACTCACGGCGCTTGCGAAGGGTGCCGAGCTTGGCCCCCGTCCAGGTGCCGAAGTCACACTCGAGCAGGCCCCGTTCGACGCGCACCCGCAGGCCCAGGCGGCTCGCGATGGGCTTGGCCGTCTCCATGGCACGCTCCAGGGGTGACGCGTACACGGCGACGGGCGGCTTCCCGAGCGAGGCGATGCGCTCGGCCGCCCGGTCGGCCTGGGTCTTGCCCTCCTCCGACAGGTGCAGGCCCGGGGCCCGCCCCGGCAGCACCGACCCCGTGGTGGGCGTGCGGCCGTGCCGGACGAGGAGCGCGAGGGCAGGGGCCGGAATTCGGCGGGCGGGCACGACGCGTCATCGTACGCTGTCGGCCGTGCACGTCCCGCCGCTCGACGAGCTGACCAGCGAGATCACGAGCTGCCGGCGGTGCCCACGGCTCGTGGCATGGCGGGAGGAGGTGGCGAGCCGGCGACGGGCGGCATTCGCCGGCCAGGAGTACTGGGGCCGGCCCGTCCCGGGCTTCGGCGATCCCCGGGCCCCGGTGGCGGTGGTGGGCCTCGCCCCCGCCGCCCACGGGGGGAACAGGACGGGGCGCGTCTTCACCGGCGACCGGTCCGGGGACTGGCTCTTCGCCGCGCTGTGGCGCGCCGGGCTCGCCAATCAGCCGACCAGCGTGGCGGTCGACGACGGCCTCGAGCTGTCGGGGGCCTATGTGCTCGCCGCGGTGCGGTGCGCGCCGCCCCAGAACAAGCCGACGCCGGCCGAGCGCGACCGGTGCCGCCCGTTCCTCGTGCGCGAGCTCGACCTGCTCGTCGAGCTGCGCGTGGTGGTGGCCCTCGGCCAGTTCGCCTACCAGGTGGCGGCCGACGTGCTCGGGCTCCGGCCCCGGCCGAAATTCGGCCACGGGGTCGAGGCACCGACACCCGTCGGGCCCACGCTGCTGTGCTCGTACCACCCGAGTCAGCAGAACACCTTCACGGGCAGGCTCACCGAGCCCATGCTCGACGCCGTGTTCGACCGGGCCCGCACCCTGTCGGGCCTCGAGGGCCCGAACCGCGGCCGGGGCTGGCCGCCGGTGTGACGCGCCGGCTCAGGCCGGCGCGGGAGTCAGGCCCGGTCCCTCCACCGCGGTCTGCGGCCACCGCCGCCTGCTCACGCGGGCCAGCTTGCGCAGCAAATCCAGCGCGCCGGGGTCGTCGTCTCCGGGACGCGTCTCGATCGTCCCGTCGGCGACCATGCCGGCGAGGATGTCGCGTCCCTGGTCGGTGCGCACGATGGTGAGGGTCCAGTCGCTGAAGGCGCCGATCCCGCCGGTGGAGATGTCGGCGTGCTCGGCGGCGAAGTCCGGACACGACTTGCAGCCCTCGCGGGTCCAGGCGTGGCCCTCTTTGAGGGGCACCTCGTGGTATCCGCCGTCGCGCGTCCAGATCTGGAACACGCCCTTGATGTTGATCTTGGTGATGGCGCTGCGCTCGAGGCCGTACTTGGCCTCGAAGAGCTCCGGGAAGATGGCGTCGTCGAAGGTCTTCGAGCACAGCAGGCCGATCGACAGGGCCAGGCGGCGGGCCACCTTGCCTGTCTTGCGGGCTTTCATCACGGCGGGGATCGAGGCCTGGCAGCTCATCCCCACCAGGGCGATGCGCTCGGCCCCGGCCTCGACGGCCTGGGGGTAGGCGAGGGTGTTGGCCGAGTACGTGTAGCGCGAGCCCGCCGCGGCCAGGACCTCGGCCCGGTTGCGGGCCACCGCCGGTATCGCCTTCCACGTCCCCTCGCCCTCGAGCGCGGAGACCAGTGCGGCGTCGATCACGTCGTGCTCGAGCGCCCAGATGAGGATGGCCGACACGAGCCCGCCGTCCTGGCCCGAGTCCCGCACGTCGGGGTCCGTCGCCCGGGCGAGGACGATGTCGCCGGAGATGCCGGCCACCTCGTCGGCACTCCGGTCGCGCCCGAAGAGGAACGAGTCGATGTCGGTCTCCCAGTCGCGAAAGCGCGGGCACGCCCTGGTGCACATGGTGCAGCCCTTCACGCCGTGGGTGCAGTCGGTGGGGCCGCCGTCCTCGTCGACCTTCCACGGCCGGTAGACCCCGCCCTCGTCGTCGTACTTCAGGACGTCGTGGGGGCAGGCGATGATGCAGCCCGCGCATCCGGTGCAAAGTCCGGAGGTCACGACTTCCTTGTAGAGATGGGCCCAATGCGGCTTCTCGGGAGGCACGGCGCCCACAGTAGCGTCGGCACTCGTGCCCGAGTTGCCCGAGGTCGAGGCCTATCGCAGGTTGGCGGAAGGGGCCGTCGGCCGGACCATCGAGCGCGCCGTGCTCGGTGACCGTCGCTTCGTGCGCGGCCGGTCGTCACCCCGCCACCTCCTCGCCGCGCTGGCCCGATCCTCGTTCACCCGCGCCCGGCGACACGGCAAGCTGCTGGTCCTGGACATGGGCGGGAGCGGGGAGGGACGGCGCCTCGGCCTCCGTTTCGGCATGACGGGCCGACTGCTCGTCGACGGGCGCGCCGGGGTCGAGCGGCTCATCTACTCGAGCGAGCGCGACGAGACGGCGTGGGACCGCTTCGGCGTCCGTTTCGCCGACGGGGGCAGCCTGGTGGTGCGCGACCCCCGTCTGCTGGGCGGGGTGGAGCTCGATCCCGACGAGTCCCTGCTCGGGCCCGATGCCCTCGGCATCTCGGCCCCGGAGCTGCGCCGGGCGCTCGACCACAGTGTGGTGGCGCTCAAGGCGCGGCTCATGGACCAGCACCGCGTGGCGGGCGTGGGCAACCTCATCGCCGACGAGGTGCTGTGGCGCGCCTCGCTCGCGCCCCACCGACGTTCCGGCTCACTGACCCCGGCGGAACACCGACGCCTCCACCGTCATCTGCGGGGGACCCTGGAAGAGCTCATCGCGCGGGGAGGATCGCATCTGGGCGACCTCATGCCCGAGCGGGTCACCGGCGGTCGGTGCCCGCGCGACGGGACCGAGCTCGTCCGGTCGACGGTGGGGGGCCGCACGAGCTGGTGGTGCCCCCGCCACCAGCACTGACCGGCGCCGGGGGAGGACGGCCCGGGCTCAGTAGGCCAGCTCGGCCAGGACCTTCTGGGCGTGGCCGTCGGCCTTGACGTGGTACCAGGCCCGCCGCACCTTGCCGTCGGGGCCGACGAGGAAGGTCGAGCGGATCACGCCCACCGCCTTCTTCCCGTACAGGGTCTTCTCGCCCCAGGCGCCGTAGCGCTCCATCACGGCATGGTCCTCGTCGCTGAGCAGCGGGAAGCGCAGGCCGAACTTCTTGCGGAAGGCCACGTGCTTGTCGGCGCCGTCGGGGGAGATGCCGAGGACGGCCACCCCCGCCCGGGAGAAGGCCCGGAGGTTGTCGTTGAACTGGCACGCCTCTTTGGTGCACCCCGGCGTGTCGTCGGCCGGGTAGAAGTACACGACCACCGGCTTGCCGGCGAAGTCGCGCAGCGACACCTTGGTGCCGTCCTGGTCCGGCAGCGAAAAGGCCGGCGCCTTGTCGCCCGGGCCGAGGCGTGTCCTGCCGTCGGTGTCGTCTGCCATGGGGAGCTCCTCCTGGTCGGTGCGGGCCCCACACTGGCACAGCGCCGCCGGTCGCCGGGCGTGGCGCGGGCCGGCGGCTCCCGTGCGAGACTCGGGGCGCGGGAGCTCGGAGGTACCGGGCTGAGAGGGCGCCTCGCCGGCGCCGACCGTCGACCTGATCCGGGTAATGCCGGCGGAGGGAGGACCGAGATGCGCATCACGGACGTGACCCAAGCGCGCGACGCGGAGTCACACGGCGCGGAGTCACACGGCGCGGAGACAGACGGCGCGGAGACACACGGCGCGGAGACGAACGCGTTCAACCGCCGCAAGGTGTACCGGCAGGGCACGACCCCGGGGGTGCGCGTCCCCTTCGTCGAGGTCTCGCTGTCGCCCACCCCCGGACCCGAGCCCATCCCCAACGCGCCGGTCCTCCTCTACGACACCTCGGGGCCCGGATCCGACCCCCGCGGCGGCCTGGCTCCGACGCGACTGGGTTGGATCTCGGGGCGCGGGGACGTGGTGGAGCACGAGGGGCGCGCGCCGACGTTGCGCGACGACGGGCGCGCCGCGCTGCGCCGCGCCGGGG
>JARLGQ010000279.1 GCA_031292675.1 Acidimicrobiales bacterium | reverse complement strand
GAGACACTGCGGCGCCACGCCCGCAAGGCCCTGGGTCGCTTGGTGGGCGAGCGCACCCGGCGCCGGCCCATGATCGTCCCCGTCGTCGTCACCGTCTGAGCAGGTCCGGGGCACCCTGCGGGGTTTGGTGGGCTCGGGCGGCTCCGGCCCGGTCCTCGGATGGCGCTGAGGCGGCTGTTAGCGTTGGGGCCATTGTGGTGACGACAAAACGCCGCCCGGCAGGCGCACGCGCCTCCTCGAGGTCGGCGACCGCGGGGCGCAAGCGAAAAGCGAAGGGTCGAGCCCGGGGGGTGCGGCCTCCGAAGCGCCCCGCCGCCGGCCGCCGCCGTAAGGCAGTGTCGAGGACCCGGCGCCGCTCGACCAGGGTGTCCTCCGCGCTCTCGATCCTCGAGGGCCACGTCGAGGACGCCTGGGGGATCGCGCTGGTGACCGTGGGCATCCTCGCCGCGCTCGCCGTCTACGCCAATGCCCTCGGGCCGGTGGGCCACGGGGCCCGCCAGGGCCTCGGGATGGTCCTCGGAGTCGGGCGCTTCCTGGTGCCTCCCGCCTTCGCGGCCGCGGGGGTGATGCTCGTCGCCGGGCAACCCCGGCACGAGCCCGGGCGCGCCGGTGTGGGGCTGGTCCTCGCCCTGGTGTCGGTGGCAGGGCTCGCCGACCTTGCCGGGGGCGCCCCCCGCTTCACCGCGTCGTCCTCGCGCCTGGCGGGCGCGGGCGGCTTCATCGGGGCCGCGGTGGGGAACCCCATGCGGTCGGGCATCGGGGACTGGGGGGCCTCGGTGGTGCTCCTCGCCCTCGTCACGCTGGCGCTGGTCCTGTTCACGGGTGTGACCCTGCGGACCGCCTTGGGCGGGTTGGCCCGCGCCGGCACCGAGCTGTGGCAGATGGCGGTGCCTCACGCCGAGGCCGATGCCGGTGCCGATGAAGCCGATGAATTCGAGGACGACGCCGAGGAGGCCGTCGACGTCCCGGTCGTGACCGGCGCCCCCCGCAGGCGGGGTGCGGTGGCGGAACGGCCGGTGCTGTTCGACCTCGACGACGTGCCCACTCCCGAGGCACCCGTCGTCGGGACCGTGGCCGAGGTGCCCGAGCCCGACGTCGCCCCGGAGGCCTCGTCGCCGCCGGACCTGGCCCCCGAGCCGTCGGTGACCGTGTCGCCGGGCCCCGGCGCGGCCCAGGGGTCGCTCTCGATGGACGCCGGTGCCGCCATCGGAGAGTGGCGGTTGCCGCCGTCCAAGCTGTTGTCACGGTCCAAGGCTCACGAGCTCGACCGGGGGGAGATCGACGCGGCCGGCCGGGCCCTGGTGAGCGCGTTGGCCGCGCACGGGGTCGACACCCGTCTCCTCGGGCACACCGTGGGCCCCACCGTGACCCGATTCGAGCTCGAGCTCGGGCCCGGGGTGAAGGTGGCCCGGGTCACGAGCCTGGCCAAGGACATCGCGTACGCCATGGCGTCACCCGACGTCCGGATCCTGGCCCCGATCCCGGGCAAGTCGGCCATCGGTATCGAGGTCCCCAACCGGCTGCGTCAACTCGTCACACTGGGCGACGTCCTCGCCACCGAGGAGGCGCGCAAGGCCACCCACCCCCTCGAAGTCGCCCTCGGGCGTGACATCGCGGGGCGGCCCGTTATCGAGAACCTCGCCGACATGCCCCACATCCTGATCTCCGGCGCCACCGGCGCCGGAAAGTCGTCGTGCATCAACTCGCTGATCACCTCGATCATGATGCGGACGACGCCCGAAGAGCTCCGCCTCATCCTCGTCGACCCCAAGAGGGTGGAGCTCGGCCAGTACAACGGGCTCCCGCACCTGTTGACGCAGGTGGTCGTCGACCCCAAGAAGGCCGCCAACGCCCTGTCGTGGGCCGTCACCGAGATGGAGCGCCGTTACGACGTGTTGGCCGAGGCGGGCATGCGGGACATCACCGGGTACAACGCCGCCGTCGAACGGGGAGAGCTCGACGACTCCGGCGCCATCGACGACGGCCTCGAGGACGGCCTCGAGGACGAGGAGCCCGGCGACCTCGAAGACGACGTCGCCCAGCGGGTGGCCGCCCGCGTCGCCGAAACGCGCGCCGCGGTGACACCGACCGTGCACCGGGAGCGATTGCCGTTCATCCTGATCGTGGTGGACGAGCTCAACGACCTCATGATGGTGGCGGCACGCGACGTAGAGGAGTCGGTGTGCCGCATCGCACAGATGGCCCGAGCCGTGGGCATCCATCTGGTGCTCGCCACACAGCGTCCATCGGTCGACGTGATCACGGGCGTGATCAAGGCGAACGTCCCGTCGCGCCTGGCCTTCTCGGTGTCGTCGCTGGCCGACAGCAGGGTCATCCTCGACCAGCCCGGAGCGGAGCGCCTGATCGGCAAGGGCGACATGCTGTTGCTGACGGCCTCGTCGTCGGTGGCGCGCCGCATCCAGGGACCGTGGGTGGCCGAGAGCGAGGTGCGGACGGTGGTCGCGCACTGGCAGCGCCAACGCAGCGCCGAGTACGTCGCCGGCATCGCCGGCGTCGAGGGCTCCGCCGGCGGCGCCGACGCGCTCGATGACGACGACGAATTGCTTCCCGCCGCCATGGAGCTGGTCGTCCGATCTCAACTAGGGTCCACGTCGATGTTGCAGCGCAAGCTCCGGGTGGGCTTCTCCAGGGCGGGACGCCTCATGGACCTCCTCGAGCGCAGGGGGGTGGTCGGCCCTTCGGAGGGATCGAAGGCTCGTGCCGTGCTCATGACACCCGAAGAGCTCGAGCAACTCGCCGACCGGTAGTCCATGGTCTTTCACCGGGGCCGACACAGTCGCGGCGTGGGCTCTGGGGCCGACGCCACCGAGGTCGGCCCCGTCGATGCAGCGGTCTCGACCCAGACCCCGACCACGACGACGCCCCCGGCCACGAGCCCGACCGACGCCGCCGCGCCCTCCGCAGCCGCCGAGCCGGGCGAGGTGGGTTGCAACGGGTCGGCCGTCGCTCCCGCAGCTCCCGGCATGATGTCGACGGGGACCATGGCGACGGGGACCATGGCGGCCGTCCTCGAGGCGGCTCCGGACCCCGCCCCGGTGTCGGTGTCGCCTCCCGTCGTGACGACGATCGCGTCCACGGCGTCCTCGGTCGTGTCGGTGCCGCACGTGCCCGCGCACCTGGCCGCGAAGCACGATGCCGAGACGGGCGGGCGTCGGCGGCGCTGGCCCTGGGTGGCGTCGACGCTGCTCGTGATGGCGGCCGTGGTCCTCGGCTTCCAGCTCAGCCGTGCCTTCCCGACGGTGTCGGTCAAACGAACCGTCCCGGTCTCAGTCGCGGTGGCGGGCACGACACCGGTGTTGCCGTGGCCGGCGACAGGGGAGGCGGCCATCGCCGTTCCCCAGCTCGGCGTCGCAGTCGCGTCCGGTGCCGAGGCGCCGGTACCGATCGCCAGCCTCACCAAGATCATGACCGCCTACCTCACCCTGCGCGACCATCCGCTGGCCCCGGGCGCACAGGGCCCGGCGCTCGCGATGACGGCCGCCGACCAGGCCGCCGCCGAGGTGGAGGGGGAGGCCGGAGACACCAACGTCCCGGTGCAGCCCGGGGAGGTGCTGAGCGAGCGGCAACTGCTCAACGGGCTTCTCGTCCACTCGGCGGACAATTTCGCCGACATCCTCGCCCGGTGGGACGCGGGAACGGTGCCGGCGTTCGTGGCCGACATGAACGCCACCGCCGCGTCCCTCGGGATGGCGCACACCCACTACGCCGACGCCAGCGGGCTCGACCCCGGGACCACCGGTACCGCCGCCGACCAGCTGCGCGTCGCCGGGGCGGCGATGGCGGTCCCGACGTTCGCCGATGTCGTGGACCAGCACTCGGTGACACTGCCCGTCGCGGGCGTGCTCGACAATTACGTGCAGTCGGTGGGGACCGACGGCATCGTGGGCGTGAAGTCGGGCTTCACGCAGGCGGCCATGGGGTGTCTCGTGCTCGCCGCGCAGCGGACCGTGGCGGGTCACAGCGTGCTGGTGCTGGCCGCGGTCACCGGCCAACCCGGCGGCAATCCCCTGGCCACCGCCAACCGGGCCGACATCCGGTTGCTCGACGCCGTGGCGGCGGCGTTGCGCCCCGTCCCCCTCACCCCGGGCGGTGTCCAGGTGGCGTCCGTGACGCTGCCGTGGTCGCCGAAGCGGGTTCCGGTGGTGGCCTCCCGGGCGGTGTCGTTGTTGGGGTGGCCGGGCCAGGTGCCGAGACTGTCGATGACCCTGGACCCACTCCATCCCGGTCTCAGAGCCGGGTCCCGCGTGGGGACCCTGTCGGTGTCGCTCGGGCCCCAGCGGGCCCTCGTGCCCGTGCGGGTGGCGGACAGCCTGGTGGGCCCCTCGGTGCCCTGGCGCCTGGCCCGTTCGTGAGTTGACCCACGGGGGCTCTGCGGGGACGGCACTACCCTGAAGGCCATGCGCGCGCGGGCCCCAGCCTCGGCGGCCAACCTCGGCCCCGGCTTCGACGTCCTGGCGGTGGCGCTCGACCTCTACGTCGAGGTGGAGGTGGAACCGGCCTCCCGCCTCGTGGTCCGCTCCGAGGGCGAGGGTGCCGACTTCGAAGAGGACGAGATGCATCTGGCGGCACGCGTGGCCATCGACGTGGTGGGCCACGACCGACTCGCGGTGACGGTGCGGTCGGCGATCCCCGTGGCCCGTGGGCTCGGCTCCTCGGCGGCCCTCGCCGTGGCCGCCGCCGCCGCGGCGGGCTCGAAGGACCCGTTGGGGGTGGCAGCCCGGGTCGACGGGCACCCCGAGAACGCGGCCGCGTCCGTGGTGGGCGGCCTTGTGGCCGCCACGCTGGTGCGGGGTGCGGTCCGGGCGGTGCGGATGCCACTCGACGGCAGCCTGGTGTTCGTGGCCATGGTGCCCGACCGGTCGCTGCCCACCACCAAGGCCCGCCAGGCCCTGCCCCAGGAGGTCAGCCGGACCGACGCCACCTTCAACCTGGGGCGCCTGTCGTTGCTCCTGGCCGGGCTGGCGGACCGCTCGCTCCTGATCCGGGAGGCGACCGAGGACCGCCTGCACCAGGATTACCGGAGCCCGCTGTTCCCCGAAGCGCCCCAACTGCTGTCACGCCTGGTCAAGGCGGGGGCTCTGGCATCGTGCTGGTCCGGGGCGGGCCCCACGCTCCTCGGGATCTGTGACGGCGAGCACGGCGAGCGGGTACGGGCGACGGCGCAGGAGGCCATGGAGGAGATCGGCGTGGCGGGGCGGGCCCTCCT
>JARLGQ010000278.1 GCA_031292675.1 Acidimicrobiales bacterium | reverse complement strand
TCGTCAGGGTCGTCCGGATCGCCGGGGTCGTCCGGATCCTCCGGATCTTCGGTGAATTCGAGGAAGGGGCTCGGCGGGAGGTAGTCCAAAGGCACGTCGCGGGGGCGGGTGTAGTGCTGGACCAGGACCACGTTCGCGGCCTGTTCCTCCTCGAAGACGCCGCACAACGAGATGTCCCGGGATTCGGCGAACGCAGCGGCCGGCGCGACGTCGCCCGCCTCGAGGTCGGTGTACCGGTCCAGTGAGATACGGGCCACCAGGCAGTAGGTGCACCCGTCCGAGGCTCGGCCCACCCGGCGACCGACCATGCAGTGATCGAGCCCGTCGTCGATGACGTAGAGGGTGTCGTCACCGGTTCCGAGACGGCGCCGGATGCGGCCCTCCTCCCCCGGATCGGGGTGCCGATGCGAATGCATGCGGACCCTCATGGCCCACAGAGGGGCGGGCGGGATGTCGAGCTCGCCCTCGCCGTCGCTGTCGCCGTCAGGACCCACGACAGGCCCGCCGACTTCCCCGTTGGCCACGCCGCGCACCTCCTTCGGCACCCGTCTACCCGTCGCACACGGCGCGTGTCCATCCCGCGGCGGTGCCGGACCGGGAGGGGTCCCGGTGGAGTCGTCGCCGACCGGACGAGCGGGGCGACGGCGGGATGTCTCATCAGTCATACTCCGGGATTCGATCGTCGGAGGGGGCGGAGGTGCCGGTGGCAGGGGCGAAGCAGCGGCCCGAGGCACGGCAACCCGGAGATCGAGAAAAGGCATCACCGTGAGCCAAGGATTCGACGCACCGGAGCCGGGATGAGCACCGGGAGTGCCCCGGCGTTCTGCGCGGGGTGCGGTCGGCCGTCGGGGGAGTGTGCGGGATGTGGCCGCGAGCTCGACCCACCCCGGTTCTGCACGAGGTGCGGGCGACGCATGGCGGTCACCGTCACTCCCAACGGATACGTGGCGCGGTGCCGGGACCACGGCGTGGAGGGCACCGGCTGAGGATCGGCCCGTGCCGTGGGAGAATCGGGACATGGACCGCATCGGCGTCGTCGACACCATGTTCGCCCGTTACGACATGGGCGCGGAGGCCGTCGACGAGCTCAAGCAGTGCCCGGGCTTCGGGGAACGCTTCGAGGTGGTCCGACGCACGGTGCCGGGCTTCAAGGACCTCGGGGTGGCGTGCAAGAAGCTCATCGAGGAAGAGCGCTGTTCGATCGTCGTCGCACTGGGCATGCCGGGCAAGGCCGCTATCGACCAGGTGTGCGCCCATGAGGCGTCGCAGGGAATCATGCTGGCCCAGCTGCTCACGAACACCCACGTCCTCGAGGTCTTCGTCCACGAGAACGAGGAGGAGGACCCGCAGCGACTGGCCGCGGTGTGCGTGGACCGGGCCCGCAAGCACGCCCGCAACGCGTACTGGATGGTGTTCGAGCCCGACCAGCTCACGCGCCGGGCCGGGCAGGGCGTCCGCCAGGGATACGGCGACGCCGGGCCGATCCTGCCCGCCCGGCCCTGATCAGCCCAGGCCGAAGCCGAGGTCCTCGCCCCGTCCCCGGCCGACGACCCTGTCTGGGCCCACTGCCATCTGCATGCCACGCGCCGCCAGCAGCCGTTGGAGCTCGCCGCGCCCGGGGGTGAGCTCCGGGCCGCCGACCACGTGACGCCGCTCCCCCACACCACAGCGCTCGGCCTGCCCGGCGTGGGCCGCCGTCATGGGCAGCGACTCGAGGAGCCGGTCGGCGACCTCCTCCACCGCCGCGGCGGGGGCTCCTTCGCCGAGCGCCCCGCACCACACCCGCACCACGTCACGGCGGGCGGCGCTGCGCCCCCGTCGTGCCAGCTCCTCCACGACCCTCTCCCCGAGTGCGGGATCGGGCCCGGGCCCGGGCCGGCGCGGCACCTGGTCGAGCACGGCGCCGAAATCGGCGGGGCCCAGCCCCATGGCCCGGGCCCGGACCCGCCACGAAGGCCGGAGGTCGTCGGCGGAAAGGTTCGTGTCGCGCCCCGGCCGGGTGGCATGGCCGGCGATGGTGCGGGCCGTGGCCCCGCCGAGGCCCCGGGCCGAGAGGTGCTCGGCGATGGCCGCGGCGCGCTGGGAGAAGGCGCGTCGGGTCTCGGGGCCGATGCCGGCGACGTCGGCGCGTCCGTGGCGTAGCGGTTCCCACGCCACGCCCAGGCGCGACGTGAGCTCGTGGCGGAGCTGCGCGTGGTACAGCGCGCCCGCCGCCGGGCTGTGGGCGTAGACGCCGCGCCCGTCGAGCGCCGAGAACCGCCCTTCGGGCCCGCGCCCGAGGTTGGCCATCACCACGTGACTGTGCAGATGGGGGTCGAGGGCACGGCTCACCCGGTGCACGAACCCGGCCGACGCCACGGCCCGGGCCTCGACGGGCACGAGTCGTCCGAGCGCGGGTCGACGCACGGCCACGGCGCGGCGTTCGACGTAGTCGAGCGCGGCGTCGACCGCCGCCACATGGGCGGCGCGGACGTCGTCGACGACCTCGGTCGGGCCCAGGGCGTGGAGCATGCTCACCGACTTCGGCGCGCAGAAGCTGAGATCGAAGCCCGCCACTGTGACCCGGTCATGGAAACGACCCAGACGCCGCGACGTGACGGGGTCGTCTCCTGCGAGCACCGCTCCCAGCGCGTCGCCGTCCACCTCGCCTCGCAGCCCCAGCGCGGGTGCCCCCGTGCCCAGCCAGACCCCGGGAGCTTCGATGCCGGTGCCGGCACCGTTGCCGGCCACCTCGAGGTAATACGCGTGCCCACCTCGACGCACCTTGGCCACCCGCAGCACCCCGGACCTCCCGGGCACCGCCCCGACACGATGCCGGTAGGTACCCGGAACCACCGTGACCGGCGCACCTCGACGACGACCTGGGCGGGGACCTCGCCCAGGACCTCGCCGGCGTCCTCGCGCC
>JARLGQ010000277.1 GCA_031292675.1 Acidimicrobiales bacterium | reverse complement strand
CGCCACCCGCGAGTAGATCGCCAACTATTTGTCCGTGCGTGAGTGACTTGTGAGGATCGTTATGTGTGCCAAGGTCGGGCGATAGTTCACACTGGAGTGACCGCAGGCGCGGCATCTTTCGGGAAGATCCGCGACCGGCGTCAGGGGACGGCTGGTGAACCGGCGAGCTGCTCGGTCAGCAGTTCGAGCGAGCTGTGCATCTGGGCGTAGCGCCGCGGCCCAAGGATCTCTTCGATCCGCAGCTGGGCCGAAGCAGCCTCGGCATAGATTGTCTTCTGGAGTCGCCATCCCTTCGGAGTAAGTCGGATCACACGAGCCCTTCCGTCGACGGAATCGGGCACGCGCAACAGGTACCCGTGTTGTTCCAGGTACCCGAGCAAGTCGTTGACTGACTGCTTCGTGATCCCCCTCCGGTCCGCAAGCTGGCTTGGACGCAATCCTTCGAGGCCCGGATAGCGCCAGAGCCCGACGTGCGCTGCGTTCAGATCGTCGTATCCCGCCGCAATGACGCCCGCATACAGCTGATCGCGGACCCACTGCCAAACGACACCCAGCAGGGCGCCGACGTACGGGCTTGGCTCGCCATTGGGGTGGTCAGGGGAACCGCTTGACATAGTCGTAAGGTTACCGTACCATATCCTCAATCGTAAGGATACCTGACGATCCGATCCGCGACAGTTCCCAACTAGGAGGTGGCCGAAGTGACGACGGCAGTTGTCGACTCCCCCGAGAGCGAACAAAGCCTGGCGTGGTGGTTCCTCGACACCTTGGTCGTTGAGCACCGCTGCGCGTCCGAAATGAACACCGTCGTGCTCGAGATGACCTTGCCAGTCGGCGCGGCGCCCCCGCTGCACATCCACGACGACCTCGACGACACCTGGTACATACTCGAGGGCCAGATGGTGGTGCGCTGTGGCGACGAGGAGCTGGTGGTCGGAGCGGGGCACTGGGTGTCCATGCCCCGTGGCGTGCCGCACACGTTCCGGGTCGTCGGCGATTGCGAGGCGCGCATCCTGCTTGTGCACGACAACGTCAGCTTCCGGGACTTTATCCGCGAGGTCGGAGTGCCAGCCGGCGCTCGGATCGTGCCGATCGAGCCAGTCTTTCCGTCGATGGACGAACTCGCACGTGTGGCCGGGGCCCATGATCTGAGGCCCACCGGACCGCCGCTCAGTGCCGAAGACACCGACCAACTGCTGGCGACAGCTCGCTGAGCCGCAAGTTCGCCCAGAGAGGACCGGACCATGCCTGACATCGCGTCGATCCACCACGTTTCATTCACCGTCACCGACCTTGATCGCAGTGTGGCGTGGTACAGAGAAGTCCTAGGGCTGGCGGAGCTGATGAGGGAGGACCATCCCGACGGGAACGGCTACGCCATCGTTCTTGGCAAGCCGGACTTTTCAATGTGCGTGGGCCTACACACGCACTCGGCCAACACATCCGAACCATGCAACGAGACGCGGACGGGGCTCGATCACGTTAGCTTCGGGGTCGCCCAACGTGCCGACCTCGACACCTGGGCAGAACACTTCAAAAACCACAACGTGTTCCAATCGCCAATCAACGATCAGGAGGGGTATGCGGTGCTCGTGTTCCGCGATCCGGACAACATCCAGCTCGAACTGATTTCGATGGGCTGACAACCCTGAGAATTGCTGACCCCTCGGTGACGACACGGAGTGCACAAATGAGCACATCGAAGCTTAAGGTGACGGGCATCAATCATGTGGTGCTCCACGTCACAGACCTTGACCGTTCCCGGACGTTCTACATGGAAGCACTGGGCTTCGATGACCGCGGGTCCGTCCCGGGTATGAGGGCCTCCTTCTTGCGCTGTGGCATGCAGGGCCTCGACCTCTTCGAGATGGTTGACTGCGACGTCCACGGCGGCGAGGAGATGAACCACATGGCCCTGAACGTCGACGTTGCCGATGTCGAGTCGCTCGTAGCTGGTCTTTCTGAGGCTGGTATCGAACCCTTCGAACTCACACCACGTAACTCGGTGTTCATTTCTGACCTGGACGGCCACCGGATTGAAATGCTGCCCAATAGCGCCAGCGAGCGGGATCGCGTCGCTGAGCGATAGCGGATGGGTTAGGGCGGAACCGAGTCCGTCCCCTTCGGACTGACTCGCTACTTGTAGACGGAGCGTCACCCGCCCGAGTCCGGGCTTGATACCGACCGGTGCGAGAGTGGGCACCGGGACCCCTTCAGAGCGCCCTGTACCACAGGCAGTTGCGGACGGTTACGACGTACCCCCGACAACGCCCTTTGCTACCGAAAGCAAGTCCACCACAGCCGTCGGTGTGGCTGTCAGCGAGATTCGCCCTGCACCCTCATAACCGGTTTCGGCCCGCTGGGTGTCGAACGAGTAGCGGTAGAGATTGGTCGCCTTGTCGGGGGCAGCCCAAACCCCAACAGCCTCGTACGCCCTCTTGCCGCCTTCGTCGAATACAATACAAACTTCAACTTCTCCAGCGGACCAGTCCCATGTCGGCGGTTGCCACAAGGATGCGCTCACATAGGCGTCCACCAGTAGTTCTGGTTGGGCGTGGACCGGAGTGATGGGGATGTACCAGTCCTCGGTGGGGTCGTTGAGAAGCGTCCCATCGGGCGACAGGAGAGCCTCGACTGCCGACGATCGGAGACGCCGGAGAACCTCCTGCGGAGCCACCTCGACCCTGAGGTGAGTGAAGCTCACCCTGTCTGGGTCCAGGCCCGGACTGGTGATCCTCTTCGGTGCACGCTTGAGTTCGGAAGCAGCCTCCATCACGGCTTCGGCATCAGTCCTCACGTCAGCCGAGCCTAAGGCCGACCGACGGTACGTGCAGCGACCGGGGTCCGGCGCAACGGCGAGGGTGAGGCCAGGTGGCGCAACATCGGGGATACCGTCTGGGGTCAGGTCGGAGTGCGTGAGCCTTGACCCGTTCGCCAGGGCATCCTGGTCGCGACAGTTGTGGCTGGAAAAGCAGAGGTCCCAGATGAGCGTGGCAGACTTGCCTCGGTGGTGAGTCCATTCTCCGTTCGCCTCGTTCTGATAGGGACATTGGTAAGTGGTTTGTCGGCCTGCGGCGGTAGCCCAACACATGGCCCGACCGTCGCTGTGGTATCGGTATGCCAGGCCGCGCTTATGGACTCCCACCCGTCGCCTTCAGAGATAGCGTTTATACAAATCGCGACGGTGAAGAGGGCCGAGGCTTCCGGTGGCGCGGCATTTGCCCGCGTTGTCGGGACGTGGATTGCCACAACCGAACCGGGTGCGCGGAGAGTGGCAGCCAAGGCAGTCGTCCAGGACTGCGACCGGATAGGTGGGTTTCCCAGCGGATAACAAAGACGACCGGTGGCGGCAGGGCATCCGAAGCTCCTATGGTTGTCAAGAGTTGATTTGCTCGGAAGCATGGACTGCAGGCAAACCAATCAAGAGCCACTCGAGGGGTCGAGGCCAAGCTCTTATCAAGCCGTGCGTCGATGCTCTTCGAACGTCCGAGTGGCGGACCGGCAGATCGTACGAAGGCCAGCCAAGAGGCGGCAGGTACTCGGTGAGCCAGGTCCGCCCTCGGAGATCTCTAACCGCGGGGAAGGTGCTTGAAGACCTCACGCGCGACATAGCGTTTCAGAACGCGGATTACCTCGCGCTTTGAACGGCCCTCCTTCGTCCGGCGTTCCAGATACCCACGGGTCCGGGGATCCCAGGCGAGACGGGTCATGACAATGCGCCACAGAGCTTGGTTGGCGTGGCGATCACCGCCGCGGTTGAGGCGATGACGAGTGACCTTGCCTGAGGACGCCTCGATGGGTGCCACGCCGCACAGATGGGCCCAGGCGGCCTCCGAGCGCAGCCGCTCGGGGTTGTCGCCGGCGGTCACGAGCAACGTGGCGGCGGTGTCGACCCCCACGCCGAAGAGCCCGAGCATCTGTGGCGCGCACTGCGTCACCAGATCGGTGAGCAGCTCGTCAACGGCGGCCATCTCATCTTCCAATGCCAGCACTCGCCGTCCCAGGGCGGCCAGCGACACCTTGGTGGCGTAGAGGACGGGGTCGCCCGAGGCCCGGGGTCGTAGGGCGGCCGCTTGGTCGACGAGGTCGGTGATCGACAGGCCTTTGAACTGGGATCGGAGCTGGTCGGGGCCCGTGTAGCTCAGCTGGCGCATCTGGGCCAGGGCGCGGGACCGGGCGGTGCGCGCCGATCG
>JARLGQ010000276.1 GCA_031292675.1 Acidimicrobiales bacterium | reverse complement strand
ATTGCCGCGGGAGTCCAAGACCTCGCGCGCTTCGATCTTCTCGATGGCAGTCATCTGTTGTCCCTGTTGTAAGTGTTGTAGAAGTTACTCGCTGGCCACGAGTGGAAGGCGGAGCCGTCAGCCCGGGCCCGCCTCGGAGGCCTCGATGCGCTGCCGGAATCGGGCCGCGAAGCCCCGTAACGCCGTCTCGGGATCGACCCCCAGGCGCCGTGCCGCGTCGGCCAGGGCGAAGAGCATCTCCCCCAGCGCCTCGACCGTCACGGGGGAGGCCTCCAGGGTCTCACCCGAGGACTCCGCCACGGGCCCGGTGCGCCCGTCGCCCGTGGGGAGCGGGCCGGCCAGCGCGTCCAGGCCGGCGACGATCTGTCGCCGGCGATCGTCGAGGGATCCCGTGTCCATCCCGACCGACTCCGCCTTGCGCTGGAGCTTGGCCGCCAGGGCCAGCGCCGGCAGCGCCCGGGGGATGCCGTCGGTGACGCTGGACCGGCCCTTCTCGGCCTTCTTCAGCACCTCCCACCGGGCAGCCACGTCCTCGGGGGTCTCGGCCACGGCGTCCCCGAAGACGTGCGGATGGCGGGCGACGAGCTTGTCGTGCAGTGTCCGGGCCACATCCGCCAGGGTGAAGTGGCCCTCCTCGGTCGCCAGCAGCGCGTGGAAGTACACCTGGAACAGAAGGTCGCCGAGCTCCTCCTCGAGATGGGCGACGTCCCGGGGCGCCACTTCGGGCGCGGTGGCGGCGACCACCTCGATGGCGTCGAGGGCCTCGTAGGCCTCCTCGAGGAGATGGCGAGCCAGGGACCCGTGGGTCTGGCGCCGGTCCCAGGGACAGCGCGCCCGCAGTGTACGCACGAGCTCCTCCAGCGCCACCAGCTCGGCCGCCACCGGTGGCGCCAGGCGCGGCACCCACAAGGCGGTGAGGTGGTCGGGCTCCAGGGTGCGGTCGAGGTCGGCCCACGGCACCTCCACGACCTGCTCGTCGGGAAGGCCCAGGTGGTGCAGGAGCACGGCGGAGCGCCCGGGGTCCTCCCCGGCGGCGTCGTCGGCGGCCAGCTTGACCTGGCCGAGCACGGCGCGGCTGTGGCACTGCGCCACGAGGAGCGGGCCGCGCTCGCCGGCGGCCTCGGTGGCGAAGACGGTCCCGTCGACGAGCCGCACCCCGGCGTCCACGGGGTCGACGGCCAGGCGCTCCCAGGCCAGGTCGAGGAACGACGGCGCCACCACCACCTCGACCGCGACGCGGGGATCGGCACGCAGGAGCACCACCGAGCGCTCGGCCACGAGCGGCGAACCGGGGACGGCGTAGGCGACGTACCCGGTCCCCCCCACGGCACCCGCGGCGGCCACGACCTCCTCGACGATGGCCGCGTAGACGTCGTCGAAGCTGTCCGCGGCGTCGTAGAGGGGGTCGAGGACGTCCACGGGCCCGGTGGCGACGTCCCGGACCACCACCGCAGAAGGATGGCGTGCGGTGCGCAGCATGCAGCGGGCCGCGCCCCGCAACGCGTCGAGCGCGCCGGCGGGAACGAACTCGGGCCCGGCGGGCCCGAGCCCCACGACGATCACCCGCGGGCGGCCGTCCCCCCGGGGCGCGGAAGGGCCCACGGCCCCGTCAACCGGTGGACTGGCTGCTCGGGCCCAGGATCGACGGGCCCGAGGTCTGGTCGACAGCGGGGTTGAGCAAGAAGGCGGGCTTGGGCGAGGTCGGAGGCGCCACGCCGTGTCCCGGGCTCCACGTCCCGTAGCGGGGGTCGAGGGACACCCGGGCGCTGCGCACCACGCTGGTGAGCGCGGCGGTCAGCTTCGCCCCGCCCATGCCCAGCAGCCCCTGGCGCAATCCCGACTCGGCGGTGGCGAACGGCACGAGGTGATGCTGGCGAACCCCGATCACGACCCACACCGTGGTCGCCCCCGTGCTGCTCTGGACGGGGATGCCCTGGGGTGGGGCCAGCTGGCCGTCGCCCAACCCCTCGACGGCGGTGGCGGCGGCCGGGCCCAGCTGGGCCACGACGTCGGAGGGGTAGACGCACGGGCCCTGCCCTCCGGCGGGGCTGTTGGAGTTGACGCCGGGATCCTGCGAGGCGGTGGCGAAGCTCGTTCCCGCCGCGATCTTGTCGTGGATGGCCTGGGCCGAGGCCTGGTCGGTGGCGATGATGAGGTTCAGGCACAGCTGGGTGACGTCGGTCAGGTGTGCGTCGTAATAGGCGCGCAGGGCGGCGGGGCTCACGTCCACGTGGCCGACGACCTCCTCGAGCTTCTCCTGGTAGGCGAGGGAGAGCGCCTGCCGGTCGAGGAACTTCTTGGGCAGCGCGCCGACGAGGCTGGCGCCGGTCAGGTCGCACGGCGAGCCGGTCTGGGCCGCGGCCGCTTCGAGCTGGGACGCGTAGTCCTGGCGGGCCGTGGCGACGTCGGACGAGGTCACCTCGACGTGGTGACGCGCCAGGGACCACTGCTCGAGGCTCTGCTCGATGAGGCCGTTGAGCTCGAAGGCGGTGAACTGCGTCGACACCGTGGCGTCACCGGTGCCCCCCACGGGGGGCAGCGTGCCCCCGCTCTGGGACTCCTCGATCGACAGCGCGCACTGCGCCACGGAGCTTCCCGTGATGGCCGACAGCTGGTCCTGGAGAGAGGACTGGCTGATGGTGAGCCCGTTGACGGTGGCCGCGGTGGGGCCGAGATCACATCCCGCCGCCCCCGCGCACAGCGCTCCCAGGACCACCAGTGCCAGGAGGCGCTTCACGGAAGGGGCACTCTATCGGCGCGCCCCGGCGCCAGACGATTCGGCCCCGGCCAGGGCGCCCGACGCCGGCACGAGGTCTGCGAGCAGGTCGGTCAAGGCGTCCACGGGGCGCTCGTCGGGGCCCAGGGGCACCACCACCTGGTGGGTCTCCTCCTTGACGACGGCCTCGGGGCGCAGGCGCCGCAGCCGGACCCGGGCCGACGCGGGCAGGTCGAGGGGCGCGATCCGGGCCACGAGCCCTCGCCGACCGGGACGGCCCGCCCCCTGGCCGGGGCGCGCCGGGGTCGCCGACACCTCGCGCACGCCGGTGCGCAGGCACTCGACGCGCAGCCGGGCCACGGCCAGGAGCCCCTCGGCGGGGGCGGGGAGGGGGCCGAAGCGGTCCAGCCATTCGGCGCGGATGTCGTCCACCTCGGCCTCGTCGGTGACCGATGCCAGGCGCCGGTACGCCTCGAGGCGCAGGTCCTCCCGGGACACGAAGTCGGCGGGCAGGTGCGCGTCGGAGGGCACGTCGATGGTGACCTCGACGGGGGGCCGCAGCGGCTCGCCCTTCATCTCGGCCACGGCCTCGGCCACGAGCTGCACGTACAGGTCGTAGCCCACCGCCGCGATGTGTCCGGACTGGTCGCGCCCGAGCAGGTTCCCCGCGCCGCGGATCTCGAGGTCGCGCATGGCGATCTTGAAACCGGCACCGAGCTCGGTCTGCTCGCCGATGGTCCGCAACCGTTCGTAGGCCGCCTCCGAGAGCACGCGGTCGGCAGGATGCAGCAGATACGCGTAGGCGCGCTGCCCGGCGCGCCCCACGCGCCCCCGGAGCTGGTGGAGCTGGCCCAGGCCGAGGCGATCGGCGCGGTCGACCACCAGCGTGTTCACGGTGGGCATGTCGATGCCCGACTCGATGATGGTGGTGCACACGAGCACGTCGAAACGCTTCTCCCAGAAGTCGAGCACGACCTGCTCGAGGGTGCCCTCGTCCATCTGGCCGTGGGCCACCGCCACCCGCGCCTCGGGGACGAGCTCGCGCAGTCGCGCCGCCACGGCCTCGATGTTCTGCACCCAGTTGTGCACGAAGAACGCCTGACCCTCGCGCAACAGCTCCCGGCGCAACGCTTCGACCACGGCGGCCTCCTCGAACTCGCCCACGTAGGTGAGGATGGGCTGGCGCGCCGCGGGGGGCGTGTTGATGAGGGAGAGGTCGCGAATGCCGGTGAGGGCCATCTCGAGGGTGCGAGGGATGGGGTTCGCCGTCAGGGTCAACACGTCCACCCCTGAGGACATCTGCTTCATGGTCTCTTTGTGGCTGACGCCGAAGCGCTGCTCCTCGTCCACCACGAGCAGTCCCAGGTCCTTGAACGTGACGTCGCCCGCCAACATCCGGTGCGTGCCCACCACCACGTCGACCGCTCCCGAGGCCAGGCCGGCCACGACGTCGCGGGCCTGGGCCGGGGTGAGAAAGCGCGACAGCATCTCCACCCGGAGGGGGAACCCCGCATAGCGCTCGGAGAACGTCTGGGCGTGCTGCTGGGCGAGCAGGGTGGTGGGAACGAGCACCGCGGCCTGCTTGCCGTCCTGCACCGCCTTGAACACGGCCCGCACCGCCACCTCGGTCTTGCCGAAGCCGACGTCGCCGCACACCAGCCGGTCCATCGGCACCTCCGCCTCCATGTCGGCCTTGACCTCTTCGATGGCGCGCAACTGGTCGACGGTCTCGGTGAAGGGGAAGGAATCCTCGAGCTCACGCTGCCACGGTGTGTCGGGCGCGAAGGCATGCCCCAACACGTGCAGCCGCCGCCGGTACAGCTCGACGAGCTCCTGGGCGATCTCGTGGACTGCGGCGCGCGCCTTGGCCCGTGTGCGCTGCCACTCCGAGCCGCCCAGGCGGTTGAGCGTGGGTGACTCGCCCCCGCTGTAGGGGGTGAGCGCGTCGATCTGATCCGACGGCAGGTACAGCTTGTCGTCGCCGCGGTACTCGAGCAGCAGGTAGTCGCGCGAGGCGCCGTTGACGACGCGCGTGACCATCCCCGCGTAGCGGGCCACGCCGTGCTGGCGGTGCACGACGTAGTCGCCCGGTGCCAGGTCGTCGAAGAACCCGTCGGTGGGTCGCGCCCTCGCCCGGGCGGGACGATGGGCGCGGCGGCGTCCCGTGAAGTCGGCCTCGGCGAGGATGGCCACCCTGGCCCCGGGCACCACCACACCACGCTCGAGGGGGGCGACCACGATCCGGATGCCGGGGCGGGTCAGCTCGAGCCCGTCGGACGAGCCGGCGCCGT
>JARLGQ010000275.1 GCA_031292675.1 Acidimicrobiales bacterium | reverse complement strand
GATCCCGGTGTCGTGATGCCCCGGGCCCGCGCCCCCCTGCGCTCGGTGGCCACGCGCACCGTGGTGGTGGAGGCACCGGGCCTGCTGTCGCTGGTGCAGGACCTCGGCCGCCTGGGCGTGGCCCGCTTGGGGGTACCCCGGGCGGGAGCGGCCGACCCCTTCGCCCTGCGCGCCGCCAACCGCCTGGTCGGGAACGAGGACGGCGCGGCGGCGCTCGAGGTGACGGCGCTCGGACCGCGGCTGCGCTTCGGCCACGCGGCACACGTCGCCGTGGTGGGCCGGGCCGAGGTGCACATCGACGGACTGCCCGTCGAGGTCGACACGGTGGTCCCCGTCTCCCCGGGCCAGGAGGTCTCGGTGGGAAGGACGCTCGACGGCCTGCGGTGTTACCTGGCGGTCTCGGGCGGGTTCGACGTCACCCCCCTCTTCGGAAGCCGTTCCTCGGACGTGCTGACCGGTCTGGGCCCGGGGGCCCTGCGCCCCGGCGACGTCCTCGGCCTCGGCCCCCCCGGCCGGCCCCGGGGGCAGGTGGTACGCCCCCGTCCGGGACGGGCACCCCACCTCCTGCGGGTGGTCCCGGGGCCCGACGCACTCGGGCCCGACGCATTCGGGCCCGGCACCTCCGACCACCTTGTCGACCGCCTCGCCGACCGCACCTGGGAGGTGGCGCCGTCGAGCGACCGCATGGGGGTGCGCCTGGTCGGGGACCTGCCCCTCGACACGCCGGCGCCGGGCATCGCCTCACGGGGGATGGTCACAGGGGCGGTGCAGGTCCCTCCCGACGGCCGGCCCGTGGCGCTGCTGTGCGACCACGCCACCGTGGGCGGCTACCCGGTCGTGGCCACGGTGGTGCGCGCCGATCTCGGGGTCCTCGGGCAGTGCCGTCCCGGCGACGCCGTGCGCTTCGAGCCCGTGGACCGGGCCGAGGCGGACCGGGCCCGTGCTGCCGCCGAGCGGTCTCTCGACACGGCGGTGACGGGGTGGTTCCCGCTGCGTTGCGACTGACCTGTCCCCGGCCGTGCCGGACGGGGCGTCAAGGGGCTGGGGCCTGGACCCCAGGCTCAGATGGAAGGATGGAACCGCGCCGGCCCCGGTGCCCGAGGAGGTGGACGTGACCCCGACGACAGACCGGCCCGTGGCCTCGAGCGGGACCTTCGTGCTCGGCGACCTGTCCGTCCACCGGATGGGCTTCGGAGCCATGCGGATCACGGGCCCCGGCATCTGGGGTCCACCCGAGGACCACGACGAGTGCATCCGGGTCCTGCGCCGGGCCGTCGATCTCGGCGTGGACTTCATCGACACGGCGGACTCCTACGGGCCCTGTGTGTCCGAAGAGCTCATCTGCGAGGCGCTGCACCCGTATCCCGACGGGCTCGTGATCGGCACCAAGGCGGGGCTGACCCGTATCGGCCCCGACCCCGCCGAGTGGCCGCCGGTGGGGCGCCCCGAGTACCTGCGCCAGGAGTGCCTGATGAGCCTGCGCCGGCTGCGCCTGGAGTGCATCGACCTCTTCCAGCTCCACCGCATCGACGACAAGGTTCCCGCCGCCGAGCAATTCGGGGTGCTCAAGGAGCTTCGCGACGAGGGCAAAGTGCGCCACGTCGGCCTGTCCGAGGTGACCGTGGCCCAGATCGAGGCCGCCCGTGAGGTCGTTCCGGTCGTGTCGGTCCAGAACCTGTACAACCTGGGCAACCGCCGGTCCGAACAGGTGCTCGAGCACTGCGAAACCGAAGGGATCGGCTTCATCCCGTGGTTCCCCATCGCCGACGGCACGCTGTCGGCCGGGCGCGGCACCGTGGCCGAGGTGGCCGAGGCCCTCGACGCCGCGCCGGCGCAGGTCGCCCTGGCGTGGTTGCTCCGGCGCTCGCCGGCCATGCTTCCCATCCCGGGCACCTCGAAGGTCGCCCATCTGGAGGAGAACTGCGCCGCATCGAGGGTGGTGCTCTCCGACGAGCAGTTCGACGCCCTGAGCCGTTCCGGCGCATGAGGCACAGGACGCGCGCCGGCGTCGAGCTCACCATGGGGAGCCTCCTCCTGCTGGCGGCCCTGGCGGGCGGGCTGTACTTCATGGTGAGACCGGGGCCGGTGCTGCTCGACCCGTGGGTGTTCGCGGCGCTCCGCCCCGTTCACCACTCGGGGCTCCTCGTGGCGGTGACCCGCCTGGGGTCGCCTTTCGTGGTGCTGGCGGGCGCGGCGGCCGGCTTCCTGGCGACGCTGCGGCGCAACCCGCCCCGTGCGGTGGCGCTCCTCGTCGGGCCCGCGCTGGCGGTCGCCGTGTGCGATTGGGTGATGAAACCCATCGTGAACCGGACCTACGCCGATGTCGTGAGCTTCCCCTCGGGCACGGTCACGGCGGTCGCGGCCGTCGCCACCGTCGGGGTGCTGGCCACGCCGGACCCGTGGCGCACGGTGGTGGCCGCCCTGGGCGGCACGGTCACCGTGCTGGAGGCCATGTCGGTGGTGGCTCTGCGTTGGCACTACCCCACAGACGCGCTGGCCGGGCTGGCGGTGGGCGTGGGCGTGGTCCTGCTCAGCGACTGCGCGGCGCGCGGCCTGGCAACGGGGCGCGGCCGGCACGCCGTCCGTCCGGGCTCGGTGCGCGGGGACCCGGGTGCGGCCACACCGGCGGGTGCGGAGCAGACCGTCAGGCGCTAGAACCTCGACATGGCGGTGGCCGAGGTCGATGTCGTGGTGGTGGGGGCCGGATTCGCAGGCTTGGCGGCCTCCCGGGACCTGGTCGCCGCGGGTCGCTCCGTGATCGTGGTGGAAGCCCGCGACCGCGTGGGCGGACGGGTCCGCAACCAGGCCATCGGGGACGGCAAGGTCGTCGAGGTGGGCGGCCAGTGGGTCGGCCCCACCCAGGACAAGGTCCTCGCCCTCGCCGAGGACGTCGGGGTCGAGACCTTCCCCACCTACGACGCGGGCCGGCGGGTGCTCCACTTCGGCGGGCGGCGCGGCACCTACAAGGGCACCATCCCCCGCATCAACCCCCTCGTCATCGCGGACGTGGGTCGCGCCCAGGCCCGCCTGGAGTCCCTCGCCAAGAAGGTCCCGCTCGAGGCGCCGTGGACGGCGGCGCGCGCCGAGGCGTGGGACGCGGTCACGTTCGAGACGTGGCTGCGGCGCAACACGCTCACGGGCGCGGGAAGGATGTTGCTCGCTCTCGGCGTGGAGGCGGTGTTCGCCTGCGAGCCCGGGGACGTGTCGCTCCTGCACGTGCTCTTCTACGCCCACTCGGCGGGATCGTTCCAGATGGCCATCGACACGGGAGGCGGAGCGCAGCAGGACCGCTTCGTCGGAGGATCCCAACTCGTGTGCGACAAGCTCGCCGACGCGCTGGGCTCCGACGCGGTGCGACTCGAGGCGCCGGTCCGGCGCATCCGCGTCCTCGCAGACCGGGTGACGGTGGAGTCCGACAACGGGGCGTGGACGTGCCGGCGAGTGATCGTGTCCCTGCCCCCGCTGCTGGCGGGCCGCATCGACTACGACCCCCAGCTCCCCCCGTGGCGTAACCAGCTCACCCAGCGCACCCCGATGGGGTCCGTCATCAAATGCAACGCGATCTACGACGAACCGTTCTGGCGCTCCGAAGGGTTGAGCGGCCAGGCCACCGGCGACGGCGAGGGGGCGCGCGTCGTGTTCGACAACTCGCCCCCCGACGGCACGCCGGGGATCCTGCTCGGCTTCCTCGAGGGCGACGAGGCCCGCCGGCTGGGACGGGCCCGCCCCGAGGAGCGGCGCAAGGCCGTCCTCGACTCCTTCGTGCGCTATTTCGGGCCCAGGGCCGGCCACCCGGTCGACTTCGTCGAGCTCGACTGGCAGGCCGAGCAATGGAGCGGAGGCTGCTACGGCACCCTGTTCGGGCCCAACGTGTGGACCCGCTACGGCTCGGCGCTGCGCGAGCCGGTCGGGCCGGTCCACTGGGCGGGAACCGAGACCGCCACGGTGTGGTCGGGGTACATGGACGGGGCGGTGTCCTCGGGCCAGCGCGCCGCGGCGGAGGTGCTCGCCGCGCTGGGATGAGGGGCCGCGTCCGAGTGTCAGGCCAGGGCGACCGGAGTGCCGCCGGCGGCCGACGAACGGTAGGCGGCATCCACCAGGCGATGCGCCACCACCGCCTCGGCGAAGCCCGGTTGCGGCGCGCCTCCGGAGGACACTGCGTCGAGGAAGGCCCGGTCGGCCTCGACATAGGCGCTGACGGCGAGTCCGATCTCGTCGTCACCGAGTGCCAGGTCGCGCACCCAGCCCGGTGGCGGGCAGGGCCGGACCTCGGTGCCGCCGCTGGTCTGGACGTGCAGCGGTCCGAGATAGTCGTCGTCGAGCCAGGCCATCCCCTGGCGGCAGAACACCTCGACCCGACGGGTCGAGCCCCGGCTCAAGATGTCGTGCCACACGCTCACGAGCTCGGCACAGGCGCCCGACGCGAACCGCAGAGACACCGTCGCCAGGTCCTCGACTCCCTCGTGGCCGGAGAAATTCGCGGTACGGCCCGTCACCTCCGTGACCTCGCCCAGACAGAAGCGGAGGATGTCGAGATCGTGGATGGAGTGCTCGATGAGACACCCGCCCCCTGCCACTTCGACGTCCCCACGCCACGTCGATCCGTACAGGCCCTGCACGGGGAAGTACTGGTCGTCTCGGAAGATCGCGGTCATGGGAGCACCGAGCTCCCCCGAGGCGAGCACGTCCCGCAGGGCACGGAACACCGGCGCGCTGCGCAGCACCAAGCCGACCTGCGCCGGCACTCCCGCTCCGGCCACCGTGGCGGCAAGCGCCTCGGCACCGGCCAGGTCGGGGGCGAGGGGCTTCTCGCAGAACACGGGCAGGCCCCGAGCCGCGGCCGCCTCGACGACGGCGCGGTGGGCCGACGTCGGCGTGCACACCCACACCGCGTCGCAGGACTCGAGCACCTCGGCGACGCCCGGCACCACCGCGGCGCCGTTCACCGCCGCGAAGCCCGCGGCCCGCTCGTCGTCGAGGTCGTGCACCACCACCACGGCCGCGTCGAGCACGCCGGCCCGGATCATGGCCTGCAGGCCGATGGCATGGGCCCAGGCGATCACCCCCGTCCCCACGAACCCGATCCTGACCACGGTCCTGCAAACTACGTTGCCGGTGATGGACCGCGACGAATTGCTCGAGGCGGGCGACCACAACCTGGCGGCGACGATGCGGCTCTACGCCGCCACCGCCCCCGGCGCCGTCCTCGAGGACGACGGCCGGCTCCTCCTCTTCTCCACGTCCGAGACCTGGCCCAGCCCGTATCACAACGGGGCGATCCGCCTCGACCGGTCCCTGCACCCGGCCGACGTGTTGCGACGGGCCCAGGCGTTCTTCGCCGACCGCCCCGGCTATTGCGTGTGGATCGCGGCCCACGCCGATGCCGACCTCGAACGCCATGCATTCGGAGCCGGCCTGGCGCCGGTCTCGCCCACGGGCGCGCCGCGCCTGGCCCTCGACCACCGCATCGACGCCGGAGTGCCGCCCCCGGGGGTGACCCTCGACGAGGTCACCGACGAAGAGGGAAGGCGCGATTACCTCGACGTGACCGTCGAGGCCTACGCCGACTCGTTCCTCCCCCGCGATGCGGCCGAAGCACAGCTGGCCACGGTGCGCGCCGTGTGCGGGCCCGAGGTGCGCGCCGTGGTGGCGCGGGATGGGGGGCGGCCCGTGGCCGGCGCCATGGTGCTGGCGAGCGGCCCCGTGGCCGGGATCCAACTGGTGGGCACGGTCCCCGGGGCGCGGGGGCGCGGCTTGGGGGAGCTGTGCACGCGCTGGGCGGTCGGCGCCGGATTCGATTTCGGTGCCGATGCCATCGTGCTCGAGGCGTCGGAGGCGGGTGAGCCGCTGTACCTGCGCCTGGGATTCGTCGAGGTGTCGCGCTACCGATGGTGCTTCGGTCCGCCGCCGCCGGCGGCGAGGAGGAGTCGTGGGTGACGAAGCGCAGGTGAAGGTGCCGGGCCTGGAGCCGACGTTCCGCCACACCGACGACCCCGACGTCACGTGGCAGCAGGTGAAGGCGATCCGCAACGCCGACGGTTCGGTGTCCTCGGTGTGGGAGAAGTGGCTGGCGTTCTCGCCCGACCCCCAGTACCTCTCGCTCTACGCAAAGTGGGACCCCGGGGTCGTGGTCCGTCGTCACGGGCACTACAGCCCGCACGTCCTGTTCGTGATCGAGGGAGACATGTGGTGCGGGGAACGGCACTGCCCCGCCGGGACGCACATCGAGCTGCCGTTGGGGGCGGCCTTCGGCCCGTTCGTCGCCGGCGAGGCGGGCACGCTCCTGCTCGAGGTCATGATGGGCGATCCGCGGTCGTGGGGTGACGACCCCGACGCCTTCCACCGCGCCCTGGCGGCGCGCGGCGCCGCAGCCCTCCCCGATCCCGACATCGAGCTGCCCGACTGGCTCGAGGACCTGCGTGCGCGCTGGGTGGTCGACGGCCCCGAGCCATGACGGGCGCTGCCCTGTCGGAGGGATCGATCTCGCTGCGGCTCTACCCCCATGTCGGGCTCTCCGCCGAAGAGACGGTGCGCGAGCTGCGCGACCAGGCGGTTCTGGCCACCGAGGCCGGGTTCGACGGGGTGATGACCAGCGAACACCACGGGGGGTTCGCGGGCTACATGCCCAATCCCCTGCAGGTGGCGGGATGGCTGCTCGAGGCGATGCCCACCGGGTGGGCGGCACCGTGCCCGTTGCTCGTCACACTGCGCCCGCCGGCTCTGGTGACCGAGGAGGTGGCGTGGCTGGCGGCGCGCTTTCCCGGACGCGTGGGGCTGGGCCTGGCGGCGGGCTCTCTCGATGCCGACTTCGCCATCGTCGGCCTCACCAGGAACGACCTGGCGCAGCGCTTTTCCGACGCGCTCTCCGAGGTGGCCGGGGCGCTCGACGGCTCGGAACCGGGACTCCTCGCGCAGGACCCGGCCGTCGCACGGTGCGCGCTGCACCCGGTACCGGTCGTCAGCGCCGCCATGAGCGGGGCGGCAGCGCGGCGGGCCGCTCGTCTCGGCGTCGGGCTGCTGTTCGACTCGCTGTCGACACCGGAGCGGATCGGCGCGCTGGTCGACGTGTATCACGATGCCGGCGGGAACCGTCCCTGTGTGCTCGTCCGCCGGGTGTGGACGGGAGCGCCGCCCAGGGCCGAGGTCGACCGGCAGGTGGACCGCTACCGCGGCTACGCGTCTCGCGGCGCGCAGGCGCACTGGCAGGGCGAGCAGCTGGTGACCGCCGACCACGGCGCCGCGCTCGGCGAGGAGCTGGCGACGGTGGCAGTTCGGGCCGGTGTCGACGCGCTCAACCTTCGCGTCCACGTCCCGGGGATACCGCCGGCTGCGGCACGACACCAGATTGCCGCCTTGGGTGATGTCGTGACCACATTGCACAGTCGGAGGGTCGGGACGACACGTCGCACCTCGTCACCGTGATGCAAATGAGCTGCAGCCGGGCCAGGAATCGTCAATCATGACGATGCGCCACGTGCGCTGAGATGACCTACTTGGCGCCGGGGATATGGAGAGGCGGGCTGCCGACCCGATCGCGGGAGGCAACCCGGCGGGATGTTTGGGGGCCATCATGATCAGCGCGGTGACACGGCGTCCGACCCTGGTTGCTGCGATGGCAGCCCTCCTGGGAGTGAGTGCCCTCCTCGTCGTGGCGAGCGCACCTTCCGCCAATGCTTCGATCTCGTGGAGCGCAGTGAACCCACCCCTTCCGGCGAACGCCGTGTCGGGGAGCGGCCTCACCATCGCGTCGACGTCGTGCCCGGTCGACGGATGGTGCGTCGGCGTCGGGAACTACCCGGCGCTGACCGGGACCACGTACTACTCGGCCGGCTTGATCGTCTCGGAATCCGGGGGGACCTGGAGCTCGGCGGAGGCGCCGCTGCCTGCCAACGCCGCGGTCGATCCGCAGGCCTTCCTGCAAGCGGTGACCTGTACCGGCGTCGGCTCCTGCGTGGCGGTGGGCCGGTACCTCGACGCATCGGGGGCCACACAGGGTCTCGTCGAGCAGCTGTCGAACGGCGTCTGGGCCCCCTCCGAAGTGACCCCGCCCTCCGACGCCGTCACGAGCGGAACCTCGGCGTACGCGCAGCTGTCGGCCGTCGCCTGCCCGTCGGCGGGGTGGTGCACCGCCCTCGGCCTCTACACGCAGGCGTCGGGCGCCGAGCAGGCGTTCGTCGACACCGACCTTGCCGGCACCTGGAGCGCGGCCACCGCGCCGGTCCCGGCTCCGGCCACGGGGTCGCAGTTCGTCGCGCTGGCGTGCCCGGCCATCGGCTCGTGCGTGGCCACGGGGACCTATCTCGAGGCAGGGAGCTCGCTGGGCTTCGCCGACGCCCTGTCCGGTGGGACGTGGGCGGCGACCGCTCTCCCCCTCCCCTCGGGCACGTCGTCCATGGCGTCGGTCGCCAACAACGACCTGTCCGTGTCGTGCGCCGTGGCCGGATCGTGCGTCGTCGCCGGCACCACGTTCGACGGGAATTACGAGGGGCTCCTCGACACGCTGTCGGGCGGATCGTGGACGGCGCTGGCCGTGCCCACCCCCGGCGGCCAACCTTCGGCGGACGTACAGCTCACCTCCGTGGCGTGCACCGACCCGAACACCTGTGTCGCCACCGGCTTCGACACCGTGTCCGGCGTCGAGCAGGGCGTGCTCGAGAGCCTGGGCTCCGGAACGTGGAACGCGTCGGTGGCGCCGACGCCCACCGGATCCCCGCCCGGTGACGTCGAGCTTCTCAACGTGGCGTGCCCGGCCGCCGGCACCTGCGTGGCCGACGGCCAGACCGACGTCAACGGTGCCCAGAACGGGTTGTTCTGGAACCTGTCGTCAGGCGCGTGGTCCGTCACTCCCGCTCCCCTCCCGGCCGACGCCCTGGTGGGCTCGGACCCCTCCTTCGCTCCCATCGCCTGTCCCGGCGTCGGGGTGTGCCTCGCGGTAGGGACCTACCAGGGAACGGGAGGCCGTGAAGGGGTCATCGAGACCGACCCGTCGCTGGCCGTGAGCACCACCACCGTGTCGGCCCAGCGGGTGGCGAGCCAGACGATCTCCTACTCCGCCACGGTGGTCGGGCCGGCAGGCCCCACGGGGACCGTCACCTTCTCGTCGGGGCTGGCCCCGCTGTGCACGGCCACCATCTCCAACGGGACCGCCAGCTGCCTCGGCCCCGCCCCCCAGACGCGCGTAATCCTGGGGTCGTACTCGGGCGACGGGAGCTCGGATCCGTCGTGGGGGACGGGGGTGAGCCCGGCCACACCGTCGTCGATCGTCGTCCTGTCGGGTTCGGGGCAGAGCACGTCCACGAACTTCTGGTTCTCCCACACCCTCGTGGTGGAGGTCACCAACAGCTCCGGGGCCGGGGTCCCGGGAGTGGTGGTGACGTTCTGGGTGCCCACCTCCGGACCGTCCGCGGTGCTGTGGGGCCCCGCCACGGCCGTGACGAATGCCGCCGGGATCGCCTCCTCGCCGATCCTGACGGCCAACAACAAGGTGGGGTCGTACACCGTGGTGGCCTACCCCAGCACCATGTTCGCCTTTGCCCTGTTCTCGATGACGAACCACAGGTAGACGCTTCGCGGGACTGCGAGGCTCCGGTGATCCGGACCGGCTGCCGGTGATCCGGAGCGGCTAGCGGCGGAGCCCTGCGTACTCGACGACCCGGGCGAGGGTCGCCTCGTCGGCCTTGGCACGCGCACCGGAGTCGAAGGGGGGTTGGGGGTCGTACTCGATCATCAGCTGGGCGGCCTGGGCAGCGGTGCGGTCCACCAAGAGCTCGACGAGGCGCAGTGCCATGTCGATCCCGCTCGACACGCCGGCTGCCGTGATGATCCGCTCGTCGAGATGCTCCTCCACTCGGCGCGACGTCGGCACGGCGCCGTGGACCTCGAGCTCCCCGTAGCACGCCCAGTGGGTGGTGGCAGTGAGACCCTCGAGCAGCCCGGCGGCCCCCAGCACCAGGGACCCGGTGCACACCGACGTCGTCAGCCGGGTCGTGGCATGGGCATGGCGGAGCCACTCGAGGACGCGCTCGTCGTGTTGCAGGGGACGAGTGCCCACCCCGCCGGGGAAGACGACGACGTCGGGCTCGGGGACCTCTTCGAAGGTACCGTCGGCGATGAGCCCGAGCATCCCGTTGTCGCTGCGCACCTCACCGCGTCGATGGCCGAGGAAGGTGACGTCGAGGGAGGGTATGCGCTGCAGCACTTCGTAGGGGCCGACACCGTCGAGAGCGGTGAAACCGGGGAACAACGGAATGACGACCTGCAGTGCGCGGGCCGAGTCCTTCATGCTGAGGTCCTCTCGTCGGTGACGACCCGGAAGCGCCGTCGGTAGGAATCGGGGGCGACGCTGAGGCGACGCTGGAAGACCCGTCGCATGGTCTCGGCGGTGCCCAGGCCACAACGGGCCGCGATCACGTCGAGAGTGTCGGACGTGGTCTCGAGCTCACGCCGGGCGGCCTCGAGGCGGACGCGCTCGACGAACCGACCGGGGGTCTCGCCCACCTCGGCGGTGAACACCCGGGTGAAATGGCGCACGCTCATGCCCGCCGCCGCGGCCAGAGCGGGGAGGCGGTGATCGCCGCCGGGCGCCACCTCCACCAGGCTCTGCACAGCCCGCACCGTCGAGCGTTCGGCCCGGGGCACCCATACGGGCGAGGCGAACTGGGTCTGTCCGCCCGGTCGGTGCAGGAACATCACCATCCAGCGCGCCACGGTCTGGGCCACCTCGACGCCGAGGTCGTCCTGCACGAGGGCAAGGGCCAGGTCGATGCCGGCCGTGACCCCGGCACTGGTCCAGAACTTGCCGTCTCGGACGTAGATCGGATCGGGATCGACCTCGAGCGACGGGTACTCGGCGGCCAATTGCCCGGCCCGTGCCCAATGGGTCGTGACCCGACGGCCGTCGAGGATGCCTGCTTCCGCGGCGAGGAAGGCCCCACTGCACACGGTCGCCACGCGACGACAACGAGGCGCCGTGGCCGTGATCCACGACACCAATGCCCGGTCGCCCCGAGCCGACAGCACTCCGTCACCTCCGGCGAGCACCAACGTGTCGATGCGCTCTCCGGCGGCGGGCATCGGCTCCGTGCCCAGGGCCAGCCCGCTGTCGGACCGGACCGGGCCGGGGCCGGTCGAGGAGATCGTCACGCGGTACCCGCCGGGACGCCCGAGCATGCCGGCAGCCCGGGTGGCACCGGCGAAAACCTCGAAGGGCCCGACGGCGTCGAGTGGCTGAAGCCCGGGGAAGACCACGATGACCACGCTGCGCTGGTTCATCCCGTCAGCGTGCACCGCTGAGGCGATGGCGTCAATGACACGATACCCACTATTCAGGCCATGCAGGAGAACCGGACGCACGGGACAATTCGCCCCGGGGGACGGGCCGCACACCACCTGAAGGGGGTGGTCCCATGGCGTCGTTCCGAGAAAGAGAGCTTGCGGCACAACTCCGGGAGGTGACGGAGCCCCTTCCTACGCCCCGCCCTCACTACGGAAGGATCCCGACGACCGATGAGGAGCAGCTCGCAACCCTGTTCCTGACCGGTCTCCTCAGTCTCCGGCGCCGGGTGTGCCCGGTAACGGAGGAACCGGAGTCGTGCTGGTGGCGTCGAAGCACACGAACACCTCATGGGTTCCCGGAGCGACGGTCGGCACGAACCGTCCATCGACCACCCTGACACCGGCCCCGCAGTATGGGGGCTCGGGCGGCACCGCCGTGGAGTGGGCGGTCGTCCAGTTCACCGGCGGGATCAGCCCGCCTGCGGTGAACGCCGTCTCGCGATTGAGGACGGAGACCAGCTTGTCCTGGGTCAGGTCCCGGCCCACCGCCTTCAAGCCGGTCACGAATTGGGCGGCCGAGATCCACCCGTCGATGGCAATCGCGTCGTAGGTGAACGAGGGCTGGTACTTGTGCATCTCGTCGATGTACGTCTGCAGTCCCGGATAGGCACCCGGGAAGGCCGAAGCTGCTTCGAAGGGCACGTGCTGAAGTCCGAAGTACACGCCGTTCATGATCGACCCATACTGCTTCAGGGTGCCACGGTCGTAGCCGTCCAACCACAGCTGGTTCAGGGTCAGCCCGTTCTGGCTGATGGCCCGGGCAAACGCCACGTTGCCGTCGAGGTCGAGACACGACAACAGCATGTCCACATGGCGAGCCTTCATCTGCAGGACGTCGGGGGCGGGGTCGGCGCCGTATACGAGGTTGAGATCGCTGAACGTGACATTCAGGCCGAAGGCGCGCATGCCCGTGGCCGCCGCCTGGCAGGCGGCCGCGGACTGCGGAACGCCGTACGCCACGACGGCGATCGACTTCGCTCCCAGTTGCCGTGCCAGGTATGACTCACCGGGCACCGCCGTTTGAAATTCGAGCCGCGACCCGTTGGTCCCGAACAGCGTCGGCTTGTTCGCCCAATTCGTCGAGACCATGTACCCGAAGGTGGGAGTCCCCTTTTGGGCGAGGTAACTTGCCCCCGAGAAGAAGGGGGTCGCCACACCGACGACGGCGAAGACGTGATCCTGGTCCACCAGTTGCTGGGTGACGCCGAGATCGACTGTCGGGCTCCCCTGGTCGTCCTCCTGGTAGGCCAGCTTGAGCTTGCGTCCGGCCACACCTCCCTCGCTGTTGATCATCGAGAAATATGCCTCGACGCCGTTCACGAGAGGGGCGAAGTCCGAGGACAGCGGGCCCGAGACGTTGGCGATGCTGCCCACATCGATCTCGGACGACGACACACCGGGTGCACCTTGTCCGGAACCGTTCTTCGTGACCGAGTTCGAGCACCCGGCAATCCCGAGGACCAGCGCAGTGAGCACCGCCGCCACGCGCCGGAACCGACGACGCCCCACCGGTCTCCTCTCATCCGCCGATCTCGACGAACGGACTGACGTCCCGCGTCAGTCCCCCATGTGGCGGCCAATGTAGCCCTGGACCGCGGGGTCGGGGTCTCGGACCTCTATCGGTCAGCCCGGAGGAGTTCCCGGGCTTCCCTCGTGACGACGGGCAAGGGGCGCGGGACTACCCGGTGGCAGCGGCGTGCGGCTCCGGGGAGAGTGAGAGCCGCCCCTCACGAAACAGCCGCAGACATGCGGTCACGACATGACGATCGAAGAGCGTTCCGCTACCTCTGCGGACTTCTTCGAGTGCGGACTCGAGCCCGTTTTCGGCGCCGACAGGCGAAGACGACACCCGGTCCTCGATGGTGTCGGCGACGGCGAGGACCCGGGCACCGAGCAGGATCTCGCCCCCGCGAAGGCCGGCGGGGTAACCGCTCCCGTCACAACGCTCGTGGTGCTGGAGCACCATTTCTGCCATGTGCCATCCGCAAGACATCTCGGCCACGATCTCGTAGCCGATCTGGCAATGGCTCTTGATGAGCTCCCATTCCGACAAGCCCAGCCTGCTTGTTCGAGTCAGGAGCTCGGCCGGAATCCCGACCTTGCCGATGTCATGGAGCTCACCGGCGAACCGGATGTCGTTCACCGCGTCGGCGTCGAGTTCCAGCTCATTGGCGATGGCGGCAGAGATCTCGGCGACACGACGCTGATGTCCGGCGGCACTTGGTTGGCGCGCCTCGGCCAGACCGGCGACGGCAGTGACAGTCTTTTGAGCGATCTGGTCGGGGGTTGGACTCATCCTGTTTGTTAGTCGTCCCGCCCGGGGATCCGGAGGAGAGGTCTTTGGACCCTAATTCGCCACTCCGCCACTCCGGCGCTCCGGCACTCCGCCACTCCGGCACCCGGCGCTCCGGCACCCGGCACTCCGGCACTAGTGGCGCAGGGATGAAACCAGGAGGGACAGGTCGACAATGGCGAAGGCGGTCGTGGCCAGCATGATCGAGCGGACGATCCAGGCGGTTATCCGCCTCGAGCTCACGTTCCCGGGACCGATGGCCCGCCTCTGTGGGGACCTCCCGGCCAGAGGCGACGTGATGATGCGAACCGAGGAACTGCTCGGCACGGGCCCCGGGTGGTATCCGGTCATGGGATCACCGCCTCGGGATCGCCGCATCGGCGCCGTGGGCGAACATCGACCCGCCTGGCGGTCCGATCGGGTCGGAGTTGAGCCGGGCTGCCGCCGCCTGATCCCACAACCGCAGGACCTCACGGGCGAGGACGAGCAGAACGAGGACGAACGCCATGATCCAGGACACCGGCTCGATCTGTCGGCCGCGCAGCAACTGCACCGACGTCACGGCCAGCACGATGAGCACAGGTGCGTACGGAGCAACCAGCGACGCAGTCGATGTCTCAGAGGGTTCTCCCACCTCCGACGGCGTTGTCATCGCCCACAAGGCCCCAAGACCGATCAACAGGTACCCCGCCACCCAGCCGGTATCGAGAAAGTTCCCACTTCCGTAATTGTTGACTTCGGTCAGGTACGAGAAGGAGCTGTCCGCTGCGGCGAAGGCAATCACTCCCGCCATGACCAGACCCAGGCTCGCCCAGTATCGCCGGCCGGCGCGTGCGATCAAGATGACCACCAGGGAGACCATGACCACGTCACTCATCGGGTATGCGAGCGAGATGGCCTGCTTCAGGGTCCCGCCATGATGCGACCGGTACAGCGGGCCTAAGACGGTCGCCCAACTGGCGAAGAGGAGCGACGTGGCGATGATGCACCCGTCGAGAAGACTCTGGATCCGGTGAGCAGCCCCTCGCCCATGACCGGGGAAGAGCAAGAGCCCGGCGCACGCCAGGGGGACCGAGGCAAGGAACCCGACGTCGGCCAACGACGGGAACGGGACCTGCACGCCCCTGACGAGGTCGTAGTAGCTCCACAAGGCCTCGCCCACCCCCCACGCGAAGCTCGATGCCGACAGGAGCGCCCAACTGGACCTACCGATTGGCGCCCGTCGCGCTGCCACGCCGCACACGACGCCAGCACAGAGTGCTGCAAGGAGCTCCCCGAGATCGTCGACGCCGTCGGTCACACGTGCACCCCCGATGCCCACGACGATCCACAGGAGGAAGAGGAGAGACGTGAACCCGGCCAGCGCCGACCCGATCACCAGACGCCGCCGTGTTGCCGGTCCGGTCATGAGGGACTCGTGGGGGCCCATGGCACCTAGATCGGCGGGAGGCGGCGCGAGGGATCAGGGCCGAAAGGCCCTAATTGGCCACCTCGGACAAAGGCGCCACTTCCCGGACCCGGTCTGAGCACCCAGGTGAGAGTGCCTCCGGCGTCCGATCAGCGGCCGGCGTCCCACCCGCGGGCAGGATGGAGTCATGCCTGAGACCAGCGTCTACGACAAAGCCCTCCTCCATCTCCAGGTGGAATTGGTGAGGATGCAGCAGTGGGTCCGCGACGAAGGAAAGCGGGTGGTGATCGTCGTCGAAGGCAGGGACGCCGCGGGAAAGGGGGGCGTCATCAAGCGAATCACCGAGTATCTCAACCCTCGTTGGTGCCGGATCGCCGCCCTTCCCGCTCCCAGCGACCGGGAAAAGACCGAGTGGTACTTCCAGCGCTACATCGTCCACCTCCCGGCCGGGGGCGAGATCGTGTTGTTCGATCGCAGCTGGTACAACCGGGCCGGGGTCGAGCGGGTGATGGGCCTCTGCACCGACGAGGAGTACCACCGTTTTCTCAGGCAATGTCCAGCCTTCGAGAGGATGCTCATCGACGATGGGATCATCCTGGTCAAGTACTGGTTCTCGGTCAGCGACGACGAACAGGAGCGGCGGTTCAAGGAGCGCCTGAACGCGCCTCTGAAGCGGTGGAAACTGAGCGAGATGGACATCGAGGGCCGTAATCGTTGGGTCGAGTACTCCCGAGCGAAAGACGAGATGTTCGCCCACTGCGACCTGCCTGACTCGCCCTGGTACGAAGTGGAAGCGGATGACAAGAAGCGGGCGCGACTGAACTGCATCGCCCATCTGCTCTCGGTGATCCCTTACCAGAGCCGCAGACCCACCAAGGTCAAGCTGCCCCCGCGTCCCCCGGCCGGCAACTATCAGCGACCGCCGCGCGACCGATACCGCCACGTCCCCGACTACGCGGCAACGATCAGCTGATCAGGACCGGATTGCGGAGCGTTCACGGCCGGTGGTCCGGCGCCGTCTTGGCGGAGCCCTTGCTGGCAGGTTTCCGCTCCACCGAGCTGGCTCGGTCCGGGGCCATCGTCATCCCCGTGCCGCCGGCTACAGGTTCGGGACGCCCGGCGAGGGCATAGACCTGTGAGCCGTCCACCGTCTCGTTGGCGATGAGCAACTGCACCAACGATTCGAGGACATCGCGATGCGCCTTCAGCACGTCGACGGCCCGTTGCTCGGCCTCGCGCAGCAGCCGCGCAACCTCGGTGTCGATGGTGGCCTGTGTCCTCTCCGCATAAGGCCGGCTCGAGAACGCCTGGCCTTCGCCACCCAGGAACACCGAGCCCCCGGAGGGGTAACCCACGGGCCCGAGAGCCGAGGAGAGACCGAACTCCCGCACCATCTTGGTCGCCAGGTCCGTAGCTTTGGCGAGGTCGTTGGCGGCACCCGTCGAGCCTTGCCCCAGCACGACGATCTCGCCGGCACGACCTCCGAGGAACACCGCCAACATGTCGTAGAGGTAATCCTCGCCGTAGAGGTGCCTTTCGACCAGGGGGAGCTGCTCGGTGACTCCCAGCGCCTGTCCGGCGGGAAGGATCGTCACCTTGGCAATGGGATCTGCCTTCTCCGAGAACGCGGCCACGAGCGCATGCCCGGACTCGTGGACGGCGACGGCGTGCTTCTCGTCGGGAAGCAGGACGTTGGAGCCCTCTCGCCGTCCCAGGATGATGCGGTCACGGGCTTCGTCGAAGTCCTTGGCGGTGAGCACCTCGCGATCCGCCCGCACGGCGACGATCGCAGCCTCGTTGACGAGGTTCGCAAGGTCTGCCCCGGAAAATCCGGGCGTCCCCCTGGCCACAGTCTCGAGGTCCACGCTCTCGTCGAGACGCTTGTCCCGGGAGTGGACCTGCAAGATGGCCAGGCGCTCGGACAGCGTCGGCAGCGGGATCGTGACCTGGCGGTCGAACCGCCCCGGCCGGAGCAGCGCCGGGTCGAGGATCTCGGGCCTGTTGGTGGCGGCTAGGACCACGATGCCGGTGGCCGGGTCGAACCCGTCCATCTCGGCAAGGAGCTGATTCAGAGTCTGCTCCCGCTCGTCGTTCGAGACGACCACTCCCGCTCCGCCCCGACGCTGACCGATGGCGTCGATCTCGTCGACGAAGATGATGGCCGGTGCCCGCTTGCGTGCTTCTTCGAACAGGTCACGGACGCGGGCCGCTCCCACGCCGACGAACATCTCGACGAAGCTCGAGCCCGTAACCGAGAAGAACGGGACGTCTGCCTCACCTGCCACGGCCCGAGCCAGCAGGGTCTTGCCGGTGCCGGGCGGCCCGACCATCAAGATGCCCCTGGGTGCCATCGCTCCGGCGCGTGCGTAGCGTTCGGGGTGCCTGAGGAAGTCGACGACCTCGCGGATCTCGAGCTTGGCGCCCTCGTATCCCGCCACGTCGGCGAAGGTCGTCTTGGGGCGTTCCTCGTCGAAAACCTTCGCCTTGGACCGGCCCACTCCGAGAGCTCCCTGCATACGCCCGGCAGCCCCCTTCGAGAGGCGCCACCACAGGTACCCGAGGATGATGAATGGCAGGAGCAGTATCACCCACGACAACACTTCGGCACCGAAGGAGGTGCCACTCGTCTGCGCCGTGATCTGGACTCCGGACTTCTCGAGCTCGCTCAGGAGTGCCTGCCCGGCCTGTGGCGGAATGACCGTCGTGTACTGCTTGGAATTGGTCAGGGTTCCGGTCGCACCCCCACCGGTCTCGATGGAGACCGTCTTGACCTTGTGGGCCGACACGTCGTGCAAGAACTGCGAGTAGTTGAGCGTGACCTGCTGCTGGCCTTGTGTCGTGGGCAGGACGAAATACAAGACGAAGAAGATGGCGATGGCGACGAGCCACAGATAGTGGCGCCACGCAGGGGCGGGCGGGGGCGCAGTCGGTGCCCCCTTGTCACTGGTGGGTGGAGGAGTGGCTTGCTTGGTCATGGTCTTCCTCTGAACGTCGAAGCCTCATCCGACATCACACCTTGCGGCAGAAGCCGACTGGCGCGCCGGTGGTCGTCGTACTGTGAATCGTGGTGCGGTGAAAGGGTACTTCGGCCGGCGATGGCACTCTCGTCGTGCTCGACGCAGCGCCTCCCTACCAGGAGATCGGGGATGCCACCTCTGGGGTAGTTTCGGAACGAGCAGGTTCAGGAGGTCACACGCATGGCGACCACAGCGATCCGGACCGAGGGCCTGTCCAAGCGCTACGGCGATGTCGACGCCCTCAGCGACTTGAACCTCGAGATCTCCCCGGGCGAAGTAGTGGGGTATCTCGGTCCGAACGGGGCGGGGAAGACGACCACGATCCGATTGCTACTCGGCTTGATTCGGCCCACGTCGGGTCGCGGGGAGATTTTCGGGATCGACTGCCAGCACCGACCGGTCGAGGCCCATCGACGCCTGGCCTACGTCGCCGGCGAGGCGAACCTGTGGCCATCGCTGACCGGCGCCGAAACCCTTCACCTTCTGGGCCGGGTTCAGGGCAAGGTGGACGAGGCATACCGTGAAGAGCTCATCACACGCTTCGACCTCGACGCTTCCAAGAAGGTGCGCGCCTATTCGAAGGGAAACCGACAGAAGATCATCCTGATCGCAGCGCTCATGGCCCGGCCCGATCTCCTCGTCCTCGACGAACCGACCGGCGGATTGGACCCGCTGATGGAGCAGGCGTTTCGTCGCTGCGTCCACGAAGCGAAAGAGCGCGGCCAGACCGTGTTCCTGTCCTCGCACATCCTCAGCGAGGTGGAGGCCCTCTGCGACAAGGTGGGGATCCTTCGCGACGGACGGTTGATCGAGATGGGGACCTTGGCGGAAATGCGCCATCTTTCTTCCCTGACCGTGGAGGCCAGATTCGATGGTCCGATCCCCGACCTCACGGTGGTCCCGGGAGTCAGTGCGATCCACGCTGATGGACACGTCGTTCGCATGCAAGTACGCGGAAGCGTCCAACCGTTGCTGAAGGTGTTGGCCGAATCGGGCGTCAACGAGCTCCTGAGTCGCGAACCGTCATTGGAGGAGCTCTTCCTGGCCATTTACGACGGCGACGCCGCCTCGACGAGCCTCCCGGCCCGTGCAACCTGAACTCGCACTGGGCACCCCGGCCCGGACCAATTGGTCGGCAGGGACTGTCGTCGCCCGGGTCACGGCCCGAAAGGCGGCCCGGTCCGGAGTTCTTTGGGGCTACATCTTCGGCATCTTCGTGGCGTCGTCGGCCCTCAGCTACGTGTCGATCTACAAGACACGAACCCAACGGCAACACCTGGAGGCCGCGTTCGGGTCCAACAACGCCACGAGCGCGCTGTTCGGACCCGCCACCCGGCTCCAGACCGTCGCCGGCTTCACGGTGTTCAAGGTGTCCATGACGCTGACGATCCTCGGCGCGATTTGGGGACTCTTGACCAGTACGCGGCTTCTGCGCGGTGAGGAGGAGTCCGAGCGCTGGGAGCTCTTGCTGACCGGCCAGACGACCCGGAGAGGTGCCACCGCCCAGGCGATCAGCGGACTCGCCGCCGGTGCAGCGACCTTGTGGGCTGTCACCGCCCTGATCACGGGCGTTACCGGACATTCCTCAAAGGTCGAGATCACCCCCGGGCCGGCCTCGTTCTTCGCGTTGGCCCTCGTGTCGAGCGCCATCATGTTCCTTGCCGTCGGGGCGCTCACCAGCCAGCTGGGGGCGACCCGCCGCCAAGCAGCCACCTACGCGGCGACTGTGCTGGGCGTGAGTTACGGAATCCGAGTGGTGGCCGACTCCGGCATCGGGCTCCACTGGCTGCGCTGGGCGTCCCCGCTGGGATGGGCAGAGGAGCTCCAACCTCTGACCGCCCCGCATCCTCTGGCCCTGCTCCCGATCGGCGCCTTCACGGTGGTGGCCTCGGGGGTTGCCGTGCATCTGGCCGGAATCCGGGACCTCGGGTCCAGCACGCTGCCCGACCGGGCGAGCGCGCCACCGCGTCTTCGCCTGCTTTCCGGGCCCGTGGGACTGACCATCCGATTGATCCGGCCTACCGTCATCAGCTGGGGGGTGGCGATCGCCGCATCGGGGCTGCTCCTCGGACTGGTGGCGAAAGCCGCCGGCGCAACGATCTCGGGCTCGTCTGTGACGCAGCTGTTCACGCGGCTCGGGGCGCCCGGCACGGGCACCCACACGTACCTCGGCGTGGCGTTTCTCATGCTCGCTCTTGTGGTCTCGTTCGGTGCAGCCGGTCAGGTCACCGCGGCCCGGGCGGAGGAGGCCGAGGGGCGTCTCGAGCACATCCTGGTCCGTCCGTATACCCGCGCCTCGTGGTTCGGCGGGAGACTCTTGGCAGCCGCCTCCGTCGTCGTGGCGGGTGGCTTGGTGGCCGGCTTCTTCACCTGGCTCGGCGCCGCCAGCGAGCACGCCGGGGTGAGTCTCCCCACGATGCTCAACGCAGGCTCGAACATCGCCGCCCCGGCCATCTGCATCCTGGGCCTAGGAGCCCTGGTGATGGGTGCCTGGCCCCGCGCCGCGTCGATCGCCACCTACGGGGTGTTGACGTGGTCCTTGCTCCTCGAGATCACAGGTGGGGTGGGCGCTGTGAACCACTGGGTCCTGGACACCTCGGTCTTCCACCAGATGGCGGCAGCGCCCGCCGTACCCCCGAACTGGAAAACCGCAGGAACGATGGTCGCCGTCGGGGTTCTGAGCGCCGTCACGGGAGGCCTCGCCTTCTGGCGGAGGGACCTGAAGGGCGAATGAGTGCTGGGCGACCGGCACCGCAGGCCCAGAACCGAACCGGCGCCATGTGTTTCCTGAGAGCGAGACGCCGACCGGAAAGCTACGACGCGGGGCCGACCACCGTCACCAACGTCCCGATCGGGGACAAGGGCCACACCTTGGCAGCGTCTGAGATCCGCATCTCGACACACCCGTTGCTCTGGGGGGAGCCGTAGGTCGCCCGCACGAATCCATGCAACGCATCCCCACCGTTGAAGTAGCTGGCCCAGGGGACATTCGGGTCGTCGTACTTGGTGCCGTCAGGATTCGTGCCTTGCATCCGCGAGCTGAGGACGTGTTCGAACACGGGATAGGTGCCGTCGACCGTGTCGGCACCTGGCGCACCGGTGTTGACGGGAATGTCGACCAACGCCGGAGTCCCGTTCTCGAAGAGGGTCAGGGACTGCGGAAGCTGCTTGGAGACGACGACGTAGGTATAGGGGTCGGCGTTCACCTTGGCGGCTGCGATGTCGGACAGCAGTGTGGACCAGACACGCGGGCCGGCCAGACCGTCGACTGCCAGGCCGTTCTGGTTCTCGAAGTTCATCACAGCCCCTTTGGTGATGACGTTCTCATAGCCTTCTGTCCACAGAGAGGTCAGCGACGACGGTGGGTTGGGCCAGCGCCAGGCGAACGAGCCGGCTTGCGCAGTCGTCGCCTCTGCCGGCGAGCTCAAGGGTCCGGTGGGGGTGAACGAAAGAGGGAGATAGTCCAATTGCGCGAGCAGTTGCTGTAGCCGTTCGGTGCTCGCCTGGGCCACGGAGAAAGTGATCGTGACGGGCTTGACCAGCATGGCTCCGGCGGTGCTGCGGGGACCCCACGATCCGTCGGGGATGACGAGGGTCTCGGTGCTCGTGGGCAGGAACGGCGCGGTCGCCCTGAATGCAAGGGACTTGGCTCCGACTCTCGTCCATGCCCCACTCACGGGCGGATCGAACGTCGGCATTCCGGTGGTGACGACCACCGGGGCCGAGAGACGAACGGTGACGACCTGATCGGAAGGCACGTCGGTGGCCCCGGTCGCCGGCACCGTGGAAACAACGGCAAAGGCTTGTGCCGACGTTTCGTTCTTGGCGCCACCTCGGGACTGCGAGCGGCGCCGATCGTCCTGGCCATGCTTCGAGACCACGAACGCCCCGGCGGCTGCGGCGACGACGACGGCGGCGGCGATCGCGGCGGTCCAGCCCTTTCGATGTCGTCTCGGCGGGGGCACGAGTATCCGGTATTCGGGCATGGCTCCTGGTGATCGAGGATGGAAGGTGGGGATCCGACCGCCTCGTCGCACGTGCGATCTGATCCGATCCATACGGCGGTGAGAGTGAAACCGCGCTGTAGAGCGTAGTCATTCGCGACCCACCAGCCGTTTCAGCAATCCGGACCACCTGCAGCGAGGACGAGAATCCTCGTGAGCCGGTCTTCTCCGTGACAATCGACACCCTCGGTGGTCGAACCTGCCCCCCCGGGAGCTCTGACCGGTCCGTCGATCGACCGCGATCGTGCTCGACGGGGAATTCCGACACGGCGCGTGTGTGCGTCCTGCAGGTGCACCGGTGGACTCCGTCGGGTCGAGAAGGAGGGCGGGGTCATCCGGCGCTCGGAAGCCACCCACGTATCATCGTGGTGATGGCGAATCGTCCCACACCGCCATCGCGTGCTGGTGAAGAGGGGCAGGGATCACCGGCGACCGAGGTGGCCGAGGTCCTGTCCGAATGGCCGGGGTCCGAGCCCTCACCCTGGATGCTCGTCGTGTCCGACACGACCCCGGGCAGGCATCGGGTCCACGAAAGCTTGCTCACGGTGGCTGACGGGACCACCGGGACCAGAGGGAGCCTCGAGGAGGGGGGGATCGACTCCCTGCCCGGCGTCTACATGGCCGGGGTCTACGAACATCGTGAAGACGGCTCCGAAGCGATCCTCGCCATCCCCACCTGGATCACGCTGTCGTTGCGGGCCCCACTTCCGGCGGGCACACGGGTACTCGACCTGCGTTCGGGCGTCCTGTGGAGGACCGTGAACGCGAAAGGCGGGCCGATTCTGTTTTCGGCCCGATGGGCTTGTCTCGAACATCCCGGGACCATGGTGCTCGTCGCCGAGGGGCGATCCACGATCTTCGAGCCCGCCGGCCCCGAGTCCGTCACCGATCGAGCGACCTTCGGCGACCACGTCGCCGTCGTCGTCCATACTCGGCGCCAGGCCCAACCGGCTCGGGCGGAAAGATCGCGGACCATCGGCATTGTTCGCCATGCCTCCTATGAGCGGGCCGACCAAGAGATGCAGGGCACGGCAAGACCCGATCCGGCCCCAGGACCGGGCGCCGTGGTCGACGCCCGGTCTCTGCTCGCCGAACAGAAATCGGCATGGGCCTCGCGCTGGGCCGAGGCCGACATCGAGGTGGTGGGCGACGTCGAGCTCACCAGGGCTGTCCGGCTGGCGCTCTTTCACCTCATGGCCTCGGTCGGCGACTCCGGAGAAGCGGCGGTCGGGCCCCGAGGCCTCACCGGTCCCGCCTACGGGGGGCACGTCTTCTGGGACTCGGACGTGTTCGTACTGCCGGTGATGGCGGCGACCCATCCCGCTTCGGCCCGGGCCATACTCGAGTACCGGGTCCGCAGGCTTTCCGCAGCGATGGACCAGGCGTCCTCACTGGGCAGGAGCGGGGCACGTTTTCCTTGGGAATCGGCATCCCTCGGCTACGACGTCACACCCAAGAGCGGGATCGACGACCGTGGTCACGTCTCGGCCATTCGCACCGGCGAGCTCGAGGAACACATCACGGCGGACGTGGCATGGGCGGCTTGGCAGGTCGCGGCGTGGTCGGGTCGTTGGTCGTTCCTGGAAGGACCCGGCCGCCCCCTGATGACAGAGACCGCTCGGTACTGGGCGAGCCGGATTCGCCTCGACTCGGACGGCGTGGGACACATCGACGGCGTGATCGGCCCCGACGAGTATCACGAACACGTCGACGACAACGCCTTCACGAACCTGATGGCGGCGTGGAACCTGGAACGGGCAGCCGACCTCGTCGAGCGAGGCTCCTCGGCCACCGAGCTCGTCGAGGCCCAACGTTGGCGGTCACTGTCCCGCGCCATTGTCGACGGATTCGATGCGGCGACCGGTCGTTACGTGCAGTTCGCGGGTTTCGACGACCTGGAACCACTCTTGGTCGACGACATCGGTCCTATTCCCGTCCTCGCCGACCTGGTGCTCGGCCACGATCGAGTGGCGGGCTCCCAGATCATCAAACAGGCGGACGTGCTCATGGCGCACCACATGATCCCCGGGGCCCTGCGACGCGGGACGCTGCGGCGCGACCTGGACCACTATCTGCCGCGAACCGCACACGGAAGCTCGTTGTCGCCCGGCGTACACGCCGCCGTCCTGGCCAGGGCGGGCCGTTTGAAGGAGGCGCTCGGCTTCCTCCAGCTCGCGCAGGACATCGATCTCGACGACGTGACCGGCAGCACCGCTGGTGGTCTTCACCTGGCCAGCCTGGGCGGGCTGTGGCAGGCCCTCGTGTTCGGATTCGCCGGGGTGCGGGTGACGGGGCCCGACGACGGCGCGCTCGTTCTGGATCCTCACATTCCATCCGGCTGGGACGAACTGCGCATCACGTTGCACTGGCACGGACGCCGCGTTCGCCTGCGGTGCCAGGGCAATGCCGTCCACGTGGCGTGCGCCTCGAGCGTCCGCGTGCAACTGGGCGAGGATGCACCTGTGCTCATCACCCCACCGGGGGCGTGGATCGAGCCAAAGACAAAGAGAGCTCGCCGGGGCAGACTCGCGCCGGAGGTCGACCACTGAGCTGTCTCACCGGGACCGTTGCGGCCCGCACGGAGGTGGCCTACACGATGAGAGGTGGCACAACGGGGGGGTGAGATCACTCGGGTGAAGAGGATTGCGCCGACGGGGGTCTCGGTCCCGCCGACCCCTGTCCCGGTCTCTGCACCGCTCGCTCCTCGGAGCCCGCCCCCAGGTAGACGAAGACGCCGATGAAGACCAGCCAGAAGTCATAGAAGACGCCGCCCGCGATCATGACGACGGCCAGGATCCGGGCGATCTTCCCGGCCTGACGGGTGGCCGTGATCCGGTCGTGGTCGTGTTGCTCGAGTGCGGCGCGAAGGACCCTGCCTCCGTCCATCGGAAGCGCGGGCAACAGATTGAACACGCCCAACAAGATGTTCAGCCACGCCAGCCGGGCGAACCAGGGACCGGCAAAGAGGGTGGGCGGCCACAGATGCGCGCCGAAGACCAGACCCCCGGCGACGGCGATGACGGCCAATCCGAGGCTCGCGAGCGGTCCCACGACGGCGATGGCGAACTCGTCGGCGGCGCGCTCGGGCATCTTCTCGAGCTGAGACAGACCACCGATGGGAAGGAGCAGGATGTCCTGGACCACCGCCCCACGTCGGCGGGCGACCACGCAGTGGGCGTACTCGTGGACCAGTACCGAGGAGAAGACCGCGACGATCCACACCAGGCCGGAGGCGGCCGTTGCCGACCCACTGCCCGAGTTCAGCCACACCACGAGGACGACCAGGACCAAGAAGGTCCAGTGCATCCGGATGTCGATGCCCCCGATACGAGCCACCCGGATCGAGCTTCTCGTCCTCCGGTCCTGCGCCATGGTCATTGCCTTGTTGTTCAGGTCCTAACGCGAGGATGTGCGACGCACCCCCCGGGGCACCAGGGCACTATGGCCCTTCGTCTCTGGCCGAGCCGCTGCCGGGGGAGGGCCGCCGGCCACGCCGACATAAGATCCCCGGTTAGCGACACCAACCACGTTCGTCCCGGTCAGGGTCCCTGTGTCGTGCTAGGAGGTCGGAAATGGAGCACGCGGGCACCGTCGAAGAGCTCGGGCGGGACGAATGCCTGACGCGGATGGCGACGCAGCGTCTCGGGCGGTTGGGCGTGGTGGTCGATGGCGTTCCCCTCGTGTTGCCCATGCAATTCGCCATGGAAGGTGAAACCGTCGTCCTCCAAACCAACCAGGGGGCAAAGACCCTGAACGCACCGCTCACTTCCGTGAGCTTCGAAGTCGACCACGTCGACTGGGACAAGGGGGTGGGATGGAGCGTGCTCCTCCAGGGCTACGGCGCCGACATCTCCTCGGCCCTCGATCAGCGATCAGAAGCTCTCCGTTCGCTGACCGTCCAATCCTGGGCACCGCCACCCGCAGATCGCTGGCTCAAGATCATCCCTCGAAAGATCACCGGCCGCGTGATCACAGCCCGCTGATCCGGGAGCCCTCGGGCCTGGCCCAGGATGCGTGGCGACGAGGGCCCAGGGCACGGTCTCCGAGTCTCGAATACGGTCGTTGGGCCCTGGTGGAACTCGACGACCGGCGCGCACAGTGACTTCATGGAGCAGGTGGCACGTGAGGACACGGCCCTCGCCCTGGTCGAGTTGGACCGGCAGGAATGCCTGGAGCTTCTCGGCCATGCCGGCGTGGCCCGTGTCGTCCTGAGCGTGGGGGGCCTTCCCGTTGCCCTCCCCGTCAACGTGTCCGTGCTCGACGGGGACGTCGTCTTCGCCACCGACAAGGGCTCCAAACTCGATGCGGCTGTTCGAGGGCAAGTGGTCAGCGTCGAGGCAGACGGAGTCGACCGCCTCTATCACGCTGGGTGGAGCGTCCTGGTGACGGGGGTCGCGCAGCTGCTGACCGAGGCCCGAGACGTCGAACGCGCCGGACGACTGCCACTGGGGACTTGGGCGCCCGGGCCGCACCCCTTCCTGGTGCGGGTCCCGTCGACGGTGGTCTCAGGGCGGCGTATCTCGTGGAGCGGCCCGGTGCCCGAGGTACGGACACGGCCATGACCAGGGAGCCCAGGGGCACCCGGGACCGCCCGGGCTCTCTCGACCGCTCCGGGGGCAGCGGGGACCGAGGGGATTCCGGACCCGACCTGGCGCGTCGCATCCCGGCGCGGGTCCCTGCCCGCGTGGGCGCGCTGGAGAGCCTTCGCACCGTGATGCAGGCGATGATCGCCTCGGGGCTGGGCGCGGTGCTGGTGGAGAGCCCCCTCGGACCTACGGGGTTCCTGACGGCAATGGACGTCATCGAAGCCGTGGCAGGGGGTGCGGATCCCGACACCGTCTGGGCAGGCGAGATCGCGCGCCCTGCTCCCAGGACGGTCAGTTGCACCCAGCACCCGGCCGATGTCGGCGAGGAGATGACGGCCTACGAGCTCGAGGTCGTCGCCGTGATCGACGAGAATGCCGCTGTGGGCGTGGCGTCTGCCCTCGACGTCCTGAGTGCGGTGCTCCGGTTGGCCAAGGAGCCGACGGACCACCACAGGGATCGATGAGGACTAGCCGGCTCCTGGGCTGAGTCAGCTCGCCCGGGCCCATCCCGGGCAAGATCGGCGGGCACAACCTCGGGCCAGATCGCCAGGACACAACTCAGGCCTCGAGCGACGTCGCCTTTGCTATGGACTCGGCATGTCGTCGCTCGGAACGTCGCGGGGAATGACCGCCACCGGGACGTCGGCCTGGTGCACGAGTTGTTGGCTCGTGCTACCGAGAAGCAAGCCGGGAGGACCGCCGACACCGCGGCGTCCCACCACGATGAGATCGGCCGCCTGCTCGTGCGCCGCCCTGAGCACCCCCGTGACGGGATCGCCGTCGATCACCATGCAGCGGTGCGCCACCGCCGCATCGGCGAGCGGTCGGCACCACTCCCGCTCGAGCCTGTGGGCCACCTCCTGCCGATGGCCAGCCGACGGCACCACCGAGTCGTCGCCGAGGTGCGTCAACAGGCCGAGGGCATGGACGGCCACGACCTCTCCGCTCGACCCTGCGATCAGAGCGGCGGCCCAACCCAGGGCGCGACCCGAGTCTTCTGAACCATCGACTCCCACCACGATGCGGCGCGGCGCGGTCACACCCGTCCTCCTGCTGCTCCTCCGGCTGCAGGTGCCCCGCACCCCTGATGCAGATCGAGACGTCTCATCGAATGGGCCTTTCCCGATCTCCCTGTCGTTGGCCCGGGATGCCCGGTCAAGGCTTGGATGCCGCCCCGATCTTGGCCGCCAATTCGGCCAGCCGGTTGGCATAGCCCCACTCGTTGTCGTACCACCCGAGCACCTTCACCAACCTCCCCTTGACCATGGTGAGCTCGGCGTCGAAGACGCACGAGGCCGGTGAACCGACGATGTCGGTCGACACCAGGGGTTCCTCGGCATAGTCGAGGCGACCCTCGAGCGGTGCGGCCGCTGCCGCCTCGCGGTACGCATCTTGGACATGGGCGACGGTGACCTTCGACGTCACGTTGGCCACGAGGTCGGTGATGGAGCCGTCGGGCACCGGGACCCGCAGGGCGAGGCCGTCGAGACGACCCTCCACCGACGGCAGGACGAGACCGGTCGCCCGGGCCGCCCCGGTGGTGGTCGGAACGATGTTGAGTGCCGCAGCTCGAGCACGCCTCGGGTCCTTGTGAAGGCCGTCCACGAGTTGCTGGTCACCGGTGTACGCGTGGACCGTGGTCATGAGACCTTCCTCGAGGCCGAATGCGTCGTCGAGGACCTTGGCCAGGACCGCCAGGCAATTGGTGGTGCACGAGGCGTTGGAGACGACCACATGACGGGAGGGGTCAAAGGTGTCGTCGTTCACGCCCATCACGAAGGTGGCGTCGGCGCCCTTGGAGGGTGCGGACACGACGACCCGAGGGGCACCGGCGTCGAGGTGGCCCGCCGCGTCCTCACGAGAGGTGAAGCGTCCGGTGGCCTCCACCACGACGTCGACCTCGAGCGCCGCCCAGGGCAGGGCCTTCACTTCGTGCTGGGCCGGGAGGAGGATCCGCCGGCCACCGACCACCAGGACGTTGCCGGAGGTGGTGACCGACTGGTCGAACCGTCCGAAGACAGAGTCTCGGGCGAGGAGTCGGGCCAGCGCCTCAGGTGGGCCCAGGTCGTTGATCGCCACCACCTCGATGTCGAGCTCGTGGCGTTGGGCCGCACGGAACAGCGCCCTTCCCGTCCGTCCGAAACCGTTGATCCCGACTCGAATGGTCATCGAGGTCCCTTCGTGTTTGTGACCGTTGCGTCCTGGGAAATCGCTTGCGTTCCCAGGATGCGCGGAGCTACCCGGCATCGGGTAGGGCCGATCGACCCAATACCCATCGTCCCGAGTGGGTGGGAACCTGGCCCGGTCTCCAGACTCTTTCCAGTCTACGTCCGAGGTCGCCCCTTCGTTCCCCCTGTGTAGGAGGACAATTCGGATGTTGCCACTCAGAAATGACCTTTGCCCCTGGCACGGGACGGGGCCTCATAGGACGCTGACCGCGGTGGCCTGAGCGAGCGGGAGGCGACATCATGCGAGTGGCCGTCGTCTATGAGTCGATGTTCGGGAGCACCCGACTGGTCGCAGAAGCGATCGCCAAGGGTCTCACCGCAGGCACCGACGTGCGGGTCATGGGCGTGGCCGACGCCCCCGACGTCCTCGACGGTTTCGATCTCCTCGTGGTGGGCGGCCCCACCCATGCATGGGGCATGTCATGGCCCTCCACCCGCAGAGGTGCCACGCTGCGTGTCGGCAAGCCGGGTAGCGACCTGGTCCTCGAGCCCGGCGCCGACGTCGGGCCCGGTCTCCGGGAATGGCTCGCATCTCTCGGTGGCGTCGATGTGAGAGCGGCAGCCTTCGACACACGCATCAAGTCCCCGGTCCTCTTCACGGGTCGTGCGTCGAGGAGCATCGGCCGCCATCTGGCGCGGCTCGGGCTCACCGTCGTGGCCCCACCCGAGAGCTTCCTCGTGGACAAGGAGAGCCACCTCCTGCCGGGAGAGCTCGACCGAGCCCTAGCGTGGGGGGTCCAATTGTCCGCTGTCGCAGAGGGCGCGCCGACCGGCAGAGACTGACTCCACCGACTCCTCAGCTCCGGTCCTCGGGGTGGTCGAGCCCGACCCCGATCAGCTTCAGGGCCTCGTCCAGGACGACTCCGAGCGGTCGTGTCGTGTCAACGTCCGCCGCCGACGGCCACGGGGCCTCCGTGCGAGCCATCGCCCGGCCGATCTCGACGGAAGCTTCGGAGGCATCATCCCCATTCCGGAGCCGCAGGGCAATCCGGCGTTCGACGACGGCAGGCGGGGCGGTGCAGTGCAGTTCGGTGAGATCGGCGATCGACTCCGTCGCCAGTCGCCGGGCCATGCGGCGGTGGGACTCGTCGATCCACGATGCATCGAGGACGACCGACTCGCCGAGGGCCAGGTGCGCCCGGGCAGTCTCGATCAGATCGTCGTAGACCTCCTGCTTACCCAACGGTGTGTAGGGCCCACGGGCGAATGTGCGCGCTGGTGGGCGCGCCTCTTTTTGCCCCGACCTGCCCCGACGTCGCTCGTCGGATCTGAGCACGGTGGCGCCCAGCGCGTCTCCCAGTACCGTCGCCAGGGTGGACTTGCCCGAGCCGGGCACCCCCCCGACGAGCACCAGTCGGACCCGGGCCCGCTCGAGATGGACCTCCGCCAGCTTCAGGAGCCGGGCCGCCTGATCGGCCGCGCCGGGGTCTCCCTGTCCGTGACGGATGCAAGTGACCTTCGTCCGGACATACGCGCGTAGGGCGATGTAGAAGTGCAGCAGCGATCGGGGTGAGAGCGCTCCGGCCGCCTCCTCGTAGTCACGCACGAATTGTGTCGCCGGCGCTTCGGCCCCGAGGCGCTCGAGATCCATGGCGAGGAAGGCCACGTCCGCGGCGACGTCCCCGTAGCGGAGCCTGTCGTCGAATTCGAGACAATCGAGGATCCTTGGACCGTCGTCGAGGCAGTAGATGTCATCGGCCTGGAGATCTCCGTGGCCATCGCAGATCTGCCCCAAGGCGATGCGAGCCGAGAACAGCGATGCGCGACCCGCCAGGTAGCGACGGACGCCACTTACCACGGCGGCGTGCACGTCTCGGTCCAGGACCGGTCCGACAAAAGGCGCCATCGCCAACACGTTCTTCTCGAACTGATCGGCAATCCCCTGCGCAGAAGCACAGGCCGAGATCTCGGCGGAGCGTTCGGCCCGGGCATGGAAATCGGCCAATGCTCGTGCCACCTTCTTCACCTCGGCCACCACCACTGCCTCGGGGCCCGAGCACGCCAGATGAGCCAGGGAGCGCTCGGCGGGAAGGCGACGCATCACGACGACTTGATCGAGGGTTTCGCCTTCCATTGTGACGTCGGCGACTCCCAAGTAGACGTCAGGAGCAAGCCGGCGGTTGAGATCGACCTCGCGCCGACAGGCCTCGACCCGAGAGGACAGGGTCGAGAAGTCGGCGAAGTCGAAACGGAGTGGTTTGTGCAGCTTGAACACGCGCTCGCCGAGGAACAGCAGGATCGAGAGGTGCGTCTCGCGTACTGCCGAACCGGCTGGCGATCCTGTCATGGGGCACGCCGGACGAGCATCACCCAAGATCCAGGCTTCGACCTGGCCCCCCATCGGGTTCGGACCTCCGTTTCGAGCTGCACGTGCCTCATCGTTCTCCAATGGTCCAGCGTGCAACGGTACAAGGACAGTGTCGAAAGTCCTGTGTCGGGTCGAACGCACCCCACCCCCCACGAGGCTGTCGGGTCCACCTGCAGCCCGATTGGGACCTCTGGCCCTTCCGGGGTGGGCGGGCTCGAGGAGACACTGAGGGTATGGAAATGGCCCTCGAGTTCGGAGTTGATCCGAGCCGACGGCCGGGTCCACGGGGTGCCGACGAGACGGGAGGGTAGAAGACCATGTCTATCTACAGCCAGCTCCTGAGCGCCGCCCTCGTGCAGACCGACGGGACCGATGACGACACGACGACCGGTGGGGCGCTGGCCAAGGTGCTGGCATGCCGAAGCAAGCTGGAAGCCAAGCCGGGGGCCCGTTCCGGATCCGACTGGGCTGCGGCCGCACTGGCCGACCAACTTGCCTACGACATGGCTCTCATCGAGTTCTCCCGACGCCTTGGGATCGAATTCGACCTGAGCAGCTTCGACCAGCGGCAGTTGGAACGGAACCGGCTCGAACGCGCCCTCGAGACTCGAGGCGTCGCCTTGGACCAGCTCATCGAGCTCGATGATCTCACCGAGCGATCCCGGCCCTGTTGAGGACAGAAACCGGTAGATCTCTAGGTGCCCGAAGCGTCGTCGCGCGACGACCGCTGTGACCGCTCGTCGAGGCGCGCGGCATAGGTCGCGGCCTGCGTGCGACGCTCCATGCCCAGCTTGGACAGCACGTTGGAGACGTAGTTCTTGACGGTCTTCTCGGCGAGGTACAGCTCGCCGGCGATCTGGCGGTTCGTCTTTCCCTCCGCGATGAGATCCAGAATGCGCCGCTCCTGAGCCGTGAGGCTGGCAAGCCGGGGGTCTTCTTCAGGGCCCTTCCGGAGCCGCGTCAGCACCCGCTCGGTGATAACCGGATCGAGCAGGGACTGACCTGCCGCCACCCGTCGGACGTCCTCGACCAGGTTGGTGCCCTCGACCTGTTTCAAGACGTAACCGGCGGCACCCGCCATGATGGCGGCGAAGAGCGCTTCGTCATCGGCGTAGGACGTGAGCATCACGCAAGCGATCTCAGGGTTGCGAGAGCGCACCTCACGACAGACTTCCACACCGCTCCCGTCGGGCAGCCGGACATCGAGGATCGCAACCTCAGGACGGGTGGGCGGGATCCGGGCCAGAGCCTCGGCGACGGTCCCGGCTTCACCGACGACCACGATGTCGTCGGTCGCCTCGAGCAACGACCGTAGGCCGGTTCGGACGATCTCATGATCGTCGAGGAGGAACACGCGCAAGCTCACTCGATCATCTTCCCAAGTGAACCACATCAAGGCAACCCATCCCGGCTCCCACCGGCCGTGCCACGAGGAGATCGGCGACGCATGCTCAGCCCCAAAACGGGCAAGCCCGCTAGGCTGGTGGGCTGTGCCATTCCGGGCGATCGAAGATCCCGTCAAGCTCCGCCGGGTGCTCGAGGCGACGCTTCTGCTCGAGGCGGACCTCGAGCTACCGGTCCTGCTTCGTCATTTGATCGAGGAGGCTCGCCAGATGGCGGGGGCACGCTACGGCGCGCTCGGCGTCCTCAACGACGAAGGCACCGCCCTGTCCGAATTCATCACCGTGGGGCTCGATCCCGACGAGGAACGGCGGATCGGGGCCCGTCCCACGGGGAGAGGGGTGCTGGGGCTGCTGATCACCCATCCCCACCCGTTGCGCTTGCGGGACATGGGATCCCACCCCGACAGCTACGGCTTCCCCCCCCACCATCCGCCCATGACCTCGTTTCTGGGGGTACCGATCAAGGTGCGCGACGAGGTCTACGGCAATCTCTATCTCACCGACAAGATCGGCTGGTCCGAGTTCACCCAGGACGACGAGGCACTTGTCGTCGCCCTCGCCCTTGCAGCCGGCATCGCCATCCAGAACGCACGTCTCCATCAACGGGTGCAGGAGGTGGCCGTCTACGAGGACCGCGACCGTGTGGCACGGGACCTCCACGACACCGTCATCCAGCGTCTCTTCGCCGTGACGCTCTCGCTGCAGAGCATGGCGGGAGCGGCGACGGCAGCGGGGATCGCGGACCGGCTCCAGGCGGCGGTCTCGGATCTCGACGCCACCATCCGGCAGGTTCGCTCGACCATCTACGAGCTCGGATCGGCGGGCCTCGACCAAGGTGTCAGGAATACCGTCCTCTCTCTCATCCACGATCTCAACCCCGTCTTGGGCTTCGAGGTGAGGGTGTCGTTCGATGGCCCGGTGGACTCGGCTATCTCCGACGAGCTCGCCGAACACCTGTCGGCGACGATCCGTGAGGCGGTGACCAACATCGGTCGTCACGCCCAAGCGACCGAGGCCAGCGTGGTCGTACGGGTACGCGACGGCCTTTGTCAGCTCGAGGTCACCGACAACGGCCACGGGTTGCTGCCAACCGAGACGACCGGCGGTGGGCTCGGCCTGGTCAACCTGCGGCGCCGGGCGGAGAAGCTTCACGGCGAATTCCTCGTCGAGAGCCGCGAGGAAGGCGGGACGTTGCTCACCTGGCGGGTACCGATCACGCAGTAGGTCGGTCCGGCGGGAACCGGAGGTGCGTGGGTCCTCCGAGCGTCGGTTCCCTGGGGAGGGGTTCACCTCGGCTCGAGCAGCCGCAGGCCTGACCACGGCGGGCCCGGAGAGGGCCCAGGCTCGATCCCCAAACCGAGTCGCGCCCGACCCGCGCTCCCAATCCCTTCCGGGGTTGAGCGGAGCCCCACCTCCCGAGAGGCCCCTTTTCCTCCGGACACCGGTCACCACCAGGGACGTTTGGACCCGTGTGAGGGACCTTCGACTCTGCCAAGTACCCCGCCGGCTCAGGCATCGTGACCGGAGAGGCCCGGCACGGGTGCTGAGCCTGACAACCAAATACCGAATATCCGAAAAGGAGCCAGACATGCGGCGCAAGACCTTCGACATGATCCTCACGGCGGGCGGCGCAGTCGTGATCG
>JARLGQ010000005.1 GCA_031292675.1 Acidimicrobiales bacterium | reverse complement strand
GCTGATGATGATCAGCACCCGGCGCCTCGACAGGTCGAGGACCGGGGCGAGCGGCCGAGCGGCCACGGCCTGCGTGGGGCGCTCGATCACGGCCCGAGTTGTGCGAGGGCAGGCACGATGTGCTGCCCGACCTGTGTGGTGAAGGCGACGGGGTCCCCGACCGGCATCAGCTCCACCGCCCCGATGCCGAGCGCGCCGTACTCGGCCATCTGACCGACGAACGCGTCGGGGTCGTGGAGCGGGTTGCTCACGGCGAGGATGGTCCTGTCGATCGATGCCGGGTCGCGCCCCTCGTCGTCACAGTGCCGGGCCAGGACGTCGAGCTTGCGGGCGATCTCGGCCGGGGAGGTCGCGAACAGGTTGCAGGCATCGGCGTAGCGGGCCACGAGCCGCAGCGTCTTTCGCTCGCCGCTGCCGCCGATGAGGATGCGGGGGCGAGGCGAGCTGATCGGCGGTGGTGAGCAGATGGTCTCGGCCAGCTGGTAGTGACGGCCTTGGTACGGGCCCGCATCGCCGCTCCACATCTGCAGGCAGATCTGCAGGGTCTCCTCCAGACGTTCGAAACGCTCCGCCACCGGCGGGAACGGCACGCCGAGACCGCGGTGCTCGCGCTCGTACCAGGCGGCTCCGATACCGAGCTGGGCGCGGCCCCCCGAGAGCACGTCGAGGGTGGTGACGATCTTGGCCAACAGGCCGGGGTGACGGTAGGTGACCCCCGTGACCAACAGCCCGAGGGTCATCGTGCTCGTCTGCCCGGCCAGGAACCCCAGCGAGGTGTACCCCTCGAGCATGGGGTCCTCGGCGCTCGCCATCATCTCCATCTGGAACCAGTGGTCCATCAAGGTGAAGACCGAGACACCGCTTTCCTCGGCGATCCTGGCCGTGGTGGCGAGCGTCGGGCCCAGCGTCTGCGGTGCGCCCGGCAGTGTGAAATTCACGAAATGGATCCCCACGCGCATGGGTTGTTCCTCTCGGTTCGGTGGGCGGCGGCGCCCGGGGTCCGTTCTACCCGGACGCCCGCCCTCGCGGGCCGTCGCCTCGGCCTCCGGCCCCACGCCGGGTGCGGGGGGTCGGACGGGCTGCTTGACACGGTGCACGACAATTAAATACGGTCCGACTTGGATCGTATTCTCGTGAAAGTGGGCCGACGTGCCGGCACTCGAACGCAAGTGGTGGACCCTCATCGCCGTCTGCACGGCGACGTTCATGCTCCTTCTCGACATCACGGTCGTGAATGTCGCCCTCCCCGACATCCAGCGCTCGCTGCACTCGAGCTTCAGCGACCTCCAATGGGTGGTGGACGCCTACTCGTTGACGTTGGCGGCCTTCCTCCTCACCGCCGGGGTCGTGGGCGACATGTTCGGGCGCCGGGTGGTGTTCGCGGTGGGGCTCGGCCTTTTCTCGGTGTCGTCGCTCCTGTGCGGCGTGTCCTCCTCGGCGTTGATGCTCAACCTGGCGCGCGGCGCCCAGGGAATCGGCGGCGCCGTCATGTTCGCGACCTCGCTGGCGCTCATCGCCTCGGCCTTCCACGGCAAGGAGCGGGGAACGGCCTTCGGCGTGTACGGGGCCGTGATCGGAGGGGCCGTCGCGGTGGGACCCCTCATCGGCGGTGCGCTCACCAGTGGGCTCGGATGGCGGTGGATCTTCTTCGTCAACGTCCCTGTCGGTGTCGTGGCCGTAGCCCTCACCCTGACGCAGGTCCAAGAATCGAAGGAGGCGAACCATCGGCGCATCGACTGGATCGGCTTCGTCTCGTTCTCCGCCGCCCTCTTCATGCTCGTCTTCGCGCTGGTCCGCGGCAACGCCAACGGCTGGGGCAGCACGATGATCGTGAGCCTGCTCCTCGGTTCGGGTGTCCTTCTCGTCGTGTTCGTCGTCGCCGAGTGGCGACAGTCCGATCCGATGCTCGACCTCACCCTGTTCCGAAGGCCGGCCGTCGTCGGCTCGTCCATCGTGGCCATGGCCCTGTCGGGGTCGATCTTCGCCCTCTTCCTGTACATCACGCTCTACGTGCAGGACGACCTCGGCTACGGCCCGTTCGCGGCAGGCGTGCGCTTCTTGCCGATCACCATGCTCTCGTTCTTGGTGGCTCCCTTCGCCGGGAAGTTGAGCGTCCGGATCAAATCCCGGTACCTGCTCGGCAGCGGGCTCCTGCTGGTCGCCGTCGGACTCCTGCTCATGTCCATGGTCCACGCCCAATCGGGATGGACGGTGCTCCTGCCCGGGTTCGTCGTCACCGGCATCGGGATCGGCACGGTGAACCCCGTCCTGGCGTCGGCGGCGATCAGCGTCGTCCCGCCTGAGCGCAGCGGCATGGCCTCGGGGGCGAACAACACGTTCCGCCAGGTGGGGATCGCCACCGGCATCGCCGGTCTGGGGGCGGTGTTCCAGAGCCAGATCCAACAAAAGACTCTGGCCGGGCTGGGCGCCAGCCCGACAGGCCGGGAGGTCCTGGCTCGGGGGGGCGCCGCCCTCAAGCACGCCATCACCGGCGGCGGGGTGCGCGAAGCGGCCGCGGCTATCCCCTCTGCGCCGGCCCGCACCGCGCTGCTCGACGCCTACCGGGGCGCCTTCGCGACCACGTTCGACCACCTCATGGTCATCGGCGTGGTAGTGGCGGCCATCGGTTCGATCTGCGCCTACGCGCTGGTCCGCGAGCGCGACTTCGTGCCGAGCTACTCCCCTTCAGACGCGGCGCAGGAGCAACCGGCGGTGGTGGCACTGTGAACGCGGTGGCGGCGACGCGCTCGGCCCCGGCACCTCGGCCCCCGGGCCGGCCTCGAGACGAACAGGCCACTCGGGCCATGACCGAGGCAGCTCTGCGCCAGCTGGCGGAGGTCGGCTACGCCCGGGTGTCCATGGAGAGCATCGCCAGCGAGGCCGGTGTGGCCCGGGCGACGGTCTACCGCCGCTTCAAGGACAAAGCCGATCTGATCACCACCGCCATCGCCGAGAAGCCCGGGGGCCGCTTTCCCGAGGAGCCTTCCGATGACCCACGAGCCGACCTCGTCGCCTACCTCGAGGCCTTCGACGAACGCTTCGGCGAGAGCTGTGTCGAGGTGATCGGGACGTTGCTGGGGTCACGAGAGGAGCGCGAGGCGCTGGCCCTGCACCGGCAACGGGTCGTCGAGCCCCGCACCGCCTACGTTCGCGCCCTGCTCGTCCGGGCCCAGGATCTCGGGGGGCTCTCGGCAGAGCTCGACGTCGACCTGGCCGTGCAGATGTTGACCGGCTCCGTGCTGGCCAGGCGTGTCAGCGGTGTCCAGAGCCCACCGGACTGGGCGCCACGGGCTGTCGACATGGTGTGGCCGCGCCACGAGGTGGGGGATCGCTCAGGCGTTCGAGCCCCATAGGGGAACCCGGCTATCCCCCTCCCCGATCGGGGACGGGGCCGGCGGCGACGGGGGCGACGGCAACGGGCCTTCCCGCCAAGCCGGCGACCCAACCACCCACGAGGCCCAACGCGGCGAGATGCCAGTCGAAATCGAGCGCACCGGCAACGGCGAACGCCACCAGCGCGGCGGTCGCACACGACGAGGCGACGTCTTCGCGGCGCACGGCGCGGACGACGCAGACGCCCGTGCACACCAACAGGATGGCGCCCACCACCCCGCCGTCGGCAAGCACCTGGAGGTACTCGTTATGGGAGAAGTGGGCGAAATTCCCATCGGGGGCATGGAAATACAGCGTCTGGTCGGGGCCGACACCCACGATCGGCGACGACCGCCATTGGTCGATGGCCGCCGACCATTCGTAACTGCGGTCTTCGCTGCTCCCCAGAGCCACACGTCGCTCGATCGGAACCCGAAGCACGAGTCCGGCGCCGACGGCGATCCCGACCGTGGCCAGACCCAGGACCACCACCAGCGCGATCCTCTTTCTGACGCCGCCCGGGAATCTGCCGGTGAGCTTGGCCGGCAACGCGACCTGGTACCCGCGCCGGGGGAACGCCACCGCCAGGACGACGGCGAAGGCCACGGCGACTGTCGCCAGGGGTTGGGCCGATCCGCCGCTCGACGTCGCCACCACGGCCAGCCCGCCCAGGACCCCGAGGCAGACCGTGAGAGCGGCACGGCGCAGCTGGGCCAGCGGGACCAAGAGGACGCCGACGACCGCTCCGAGGACAGCCCCCCTGCTCTGGGTGGCGACGAGCCCCGCCGCGCACAGGCACACCATCAGCTTGGTGAGCGCGGCGCGCTGTTCGAGGCCGAGTCCCGCCAACAGCGCCACAGCCAGCAGCGCGCCCGCCGCGTTCGAGTAGGTCAGGGTGGTGGACAGGCGCCACAGGTTCTGCGCCGGCATGGCGAGCGGATACCAGCGGGCGGTCGTGGCGATCAGGCCCGCGGCTGCCGAGACCGCCCCGACGGCCACGACCAATTGCGTCGCCAGGACCCGGTACCGGCCCTCGAGCCGCCTCGTGGCCAGGAACGCACACCCGAAACCGATGATGCTGGCGCCCAGGGGCAGGAACGATCCCGCCCTGCCCTGGGCCGCGGCGCGGACCAACCACCACAGGGCCAACCCACCCAGGCCGGCCACCACGACGACGGCCCGCTTGTCCGGCCCGATGAGGAGCAATCCTGTCGCCACCACCAGCGACACCACCAACACGAGGGCGGCGTCGGCCGGATAAAAGGCCCCCTCGCGGATGGTCGCGGCCACCATCAACCCGGCCACGACACCCGCGAAGACTGCGGGCGTCGCTACCCCACGTTCGTGGTCCACATCGGCGCGGCGCGAGCCCAAGTATGAATCATGCCACCCACGAGCAACATAACTCGTGCTTGCCGGACCATATTGGCCGGGCTCCGGAGCTGGACGAGCCGGGGGACTCTCGGGCCACTCATCGGGCCACTCATCGGGCGTGGTCGGACGGACTCGCAGGTGGCAACGGCCGAAAGCCCGAGGAGAGTTCATCAATCGTGACGATGAAATACGCAGGCCCGGCCCAATAGTGTCCCTGCAGGAGGGGGGGCTATGACGCGTTTTCGCATGCTTCTGGTTGTCGTGGGCAGCGCCCTGGTGTTCACGTTCGTGGGGCCGTTTCTCTACCGAGCCGTCGGGCTCGACAGCCCCGTCGGCACCTGCAGCCCTGTAGGCAACAGCAGCCCCGTAGGGAACAACAGCCCCGTAGGTTCGTGCAGCCCCGTGGGCACGCAGGCACCGACAAGGATCTCCAACTCTCTCTCCGGGGGAGGCGAGACCGGTGCCGTCATCACCGTCGGCCCCGGCACCCCGGTCACCGATCAAGCGACGCTGAGCGGCGCCAACATCTCCTCCGACCCCGCCACGGTCACCTACACCGTCTACTCGCTGAGCTCCTGGCACTGGGGATGGAACAAGGTGGCCTCGGGCGGGACGGTTACCGTCACGGGAGGAGTCGTCCCTCCGTCGCAGCCCGTGACGCTCGGTCCCGGGGTCTACACCTGGAAGGCCTCGTACTCCGGCGACGCCAACAACGCCCCCTCGGTGAGCCGGCACGGTTCGGGAATCGAGATCGTGTTCCGTCCCTTCCACTGCTCGACCGGAGGCGACGGGTGGTCTGACCATTGCTTCCACGGCTCGGGCGAGGGGAACCACAACGGCGGTCAGGGCAACAACGGCGGCCAGGGCCAGGGCTACGACAACGGTGGCGGGAGCAACTCCGGCGGCCAGGGCAACAACGACCAAGGCAACGGCAACGGCAACGACCACGGCGGCCAGGGCCAGGGCTACGACAACGGTGGCGGGAGCAACTCCGGCGGCCAGGGCAACAACGACCATGGCAACGGCGGATGGACCGGGTGGGGCCGCCACTGGTAGCAGCGGGCTCGGGCAAGCCTCGCCCCTAGCCCGACTCGCTACCTCTCGAGCTCGGTCAGCAACTGGCGACAGCGGTCGGCGTTCTTCGCAAGCGTGGCGCGGAACGCGTCCATGCGGGTCAGCTTGGCGTCGAGCTGCTCCTTCAGAGACTCGTTCAACCGGAGCGCCTCTTCGAGGAGCGCCCGTTGCTGGAGCCGGGCGGCCTTGGTGTCGACTTCACGCTTGGCCCGGTAAGCGGCACGCACCTCGTCGAGGCGCTGCTCGGAGTCCAGGAATTCCTTGATCTCGTCCAGGTTCATGCCCAGCGCCTCGCGCAGCTCGAGAATGCGCTGCAGCTGGACCAGATCGGCGTCCCGGTAGCGGCGCTCGCCGCCGGCGGTGTACTCAGACGGGCTGAGCAGGCCCAGTTCGTCGTAGTAGCGAAGCGTGCGAGGCGAGACGCCGGCCCGGGCCGCGGCGTCACCGATACGCAAGCCTGGCTCCGCACTCCGAGCCGACGTCACCGACGACCCGCCGTCCGCCGGCACCGACCCGCTCTTCAGTCCCGCACCCCGAGCCATGGCCTCAGCTCACCAACAGGGGCTCGGTCTCGGCCACAGCTTGCTTGGACGACTCCGCGGGCGTGGCGTCGGGTTCGGTGTAGTGGTACTTGCCGCCCCGGAGCAGCGATGCAACCGCTCCGAACATGCAGACAACGGCGGCAAAGTCGAAGGCCTTCTGGATGCCCTTTCCGAACGGGGCCGAGATGAGGTGAGGGAAGAACGACCGGCCCGTGATGTAGCTGGCCTGGGAGGC
>JARLGQ010000274.1 GCA_031292675.1 Acidimicrobiales bacterium | reverse complement strand
CTCGCCCGGCTCGATGCGAGCCAGATCACCCCCGTGCCCACGGCAACGAGAAGAACGAGTGCCTCCGCGATCCACGGCCACCGGTGATGCCTGCGCCGGGTGGTGGCCTCGCCTCGAGCACCGCTCGCCACATCCCCTCGATGAGCACGGCCCCCGCCCACACGGGCGTCTGCGACCGGAGGGGGCTGCGGCGTGATGAAGACCGGCTCCGACGGGGTCAGAATCCCCTGCGACCGGTGTCCGTCGATATCCCCGATCGCGTTCCCGACACGCACAGTCATGGCTTTCTCCGGACTCCTCCTAATCCCCTGGTTATCGCGCCGCAGCGGGCCTGGGCGGAAGGGCAGTTCCGAAGATCCCCGAAGAGGCACCTTTTGGGGGGTCCCCATCCCGTCGGCGGCGGAGGGCGTCGACCGCCGAGGGCTCATCGGGTGCGGTATCGCCGCGGTGGCGGCGAGTGCCCCGACGGGCCGAACCACGGGACTGCCAGCACCCACGGGTGGGCGTGGTCGCGGGCTATTTCCGGGCCGAAAGGCCCTGGTCGGAACGTTCCCCGGTCACCAGGCTGGAGCCGACGGGGATTCTCCGACTTGCCACGCTGTGGGCCGGCGGTGGGAAAGGCGGCAACCTGATGTCGACGATGTCGCGAAGCGCCAGGCCGTCCGTTCGAGGAGGGCAAGTCGTCGCATCCGAAGGGGCCACGACAGGGCGCCGACGCTGGGGGACCCTAAGTGTGCTGTGCGTGAGTCTGCTCGTCGTGAACCTCGACAGCACGATCCTGAACGTCGCCATGCCGACCATCGTGCGCGACCTGCACGCATCGTCAAGCGACTTGCAATGGATCGTCGACGTTTACGCCATCGTCTTCGCCGGACTCCTGCTGGTCTTGGGAAGCCTCGGTGACCGGATCGGTCGCAAGCGAGTGTTCGTCGCTGGGCTGCTCGTGTTCGCGCTGGGCTCGGCGGCGTCGGCGTTCTCGGGGACCCCGCATCTGCTCATTGCCGCACGTGGCCTCATGGGGATCGGCGCCGCCGCCATCATGCCCTCGACCTTGTCGATCCTGACCAACGTCTTCGTCGAGGAGCAGGATCGGGCTCGAGCCATCGGGATCTGGTCGGGTGCGACTGGTCTCGGGGTTGCCGTCGGTCCGATCGCGGGCGGCTGGCTGCTGGCGCACTTCTGGTGGGGATCGGTGTTCCTCGTCAACGTGCCCGTCATCGCACTCGGACTGGTGGCGTCGATCTGGCTCGTGCCAGATTCGAAGAACCCCTCGAGCAAGCGCCCCGATCATTTCGGCGCCGTGTTGTCGATGGTGGGGATGGGGCTGCTTCTCTGGGGGATCATCGAGGCGCCGACACGAACCTGGGAGTCACCGCTCGTGTTGGGCGCGCTCGCTGGTGCCGCGCTGGTGCTCGGCGCCTTCGTCGTGTGGGAACGTTGCTCGCACCACCCCTTGCTCGAGCTCTCCTTCTTCGGTTCCCGCCGCTTCAGCGCGGCGATGGGCTCTATGGCGCTCGTGCTCTTCGCGCTTGCCGGGGTATTGTTCCTGTTGACCCAGTACCTGCAGTTCTCGCTGGGATACAGCGCCCTCCAGGCGGGGTTGCGCATCGGCCCCATCGCCCTCATCCTCCTCGTCGTCGCGCCCATCTCGAGCGTGCTTGCCCGGCGACTCGGCACGAAGCCGATCGTCGCCACCGGCATGGCGACGCTCGCGACGGGTCTGTGGCTGCTGTCGCGCACAACGGTCGCCGGCAGCTACGGTTCGGCTTTACCTGCCTTTGTCATGCTTGGGATCGGCACCGGACTTGCGTTCGCTCCCTCCACCGAGTCGGTCATGGGTTCGTTGCCTCGCACCCAGGCCGGGAGCGGCGCTGCCACCAACAGCACCGCCCTGCAGCTCGGAGGTGCTCTGGGAGTCGGGGTCCTCGGGAGCCTGCTGGCGTCGCGCTATCAGGGCCGCATGCATCTTGCCCTCGCCCACCAGCACGTCCCCGCCTCGATCCTGGGTGTCATCAACGGCTCGCTGGGCGGCGCCTTGGAGGTGGCCCGGCATGTCGGTGGGACGAGCGGCATTGCCCTCGCCGAGGTCGCCCGCCGGTCCTTCGTGAGCGGCATGGATCTGGCCATGACCATCGGCGCGGTGGCCGTCGCCGCCGGAGCGATGGTGGTTCTGGCCGTGCTGCCCAGCCGCGCCGGACCGGCACGAGAACCATCAGCCGTCGTTGGCCGTATGCCGTCGCAGGCGCCCGAGGCGCCGTTAGACGAAGCGGCGTCTCGCTAAAGACGGGCGCGGTAGGGCGGCGAGCACATCTACGTCGTGGCGCTGGACCCGATGGCCAAGGGGGAGGACTTGATGACCCTCGGCGTCGTGCAGAGTGCCGATTCGGCCCCCGTCAACTCGTGGTTCTTAGGCCCGGGCCGATCAGCCCGCTCACCAAGTCCCGGCCGAGTCTTTCGCCTGACCACCTGGGACTCCTGGTCACTCTTTCGAGCCGAATGCGGATCGGTCCAGCAGGCTTCTTCGGAGCACCTTCCCCATCAAGTTCCGGGGTATCTCGTCGACGAACTCGACGTATCGCGGGATCTTGAATCGGGCGAGTCGAGAGCGGACATACTCCTTGACTTCTTCGGTGGAGAGTGACGATCCCGGCTCGGAGACGACGAACGCAGCCAGCCGTTGCCCCAACTCCTCGTCGTCGATGCCCACCACAGCGGCATCATGGACAGCTTCGTGACCCCGGAGAAGCTCCTCCACCTCGCCCGGGAACACGTTCTCGCCACCGGATACGATCATCTCGTCGTCCCGGCCTTCGACGAACAGACGTCCAGCCTCGTCGAAATGACCCGTATCTCCTGTGCACATCAGTCCGGCGACGACCTGCTTGCCACCACCGCCTGTGTACCCCTCGAAGGCCATTGCGCTGCCGACGAAGATCCGACCGCTTTGCCCGGTGGTGACCGGCCGGCCCTGGTCGTCGAGGATCGCCACCCGCGTTCCTGTCGGTGGGCGACCCACCGTCCCTGGTGCCGTCCTGAGATCGGAGGGCCCGGCCACCGTGGCCCAGCCCGTTTCGGTGGAACCGTAGAAGTTGTAGAGGATGTCGCCGAAGGTATCCATCACCCATGCGGCCAGCTCCGCACTGAGGCTGGACCCGCTGCAGACGATCACGCGCAGCGACGACGTGTCGTAGCGCCTGCGAGTCGGCTCGGGCAATCCGAGAATACGCCGGAGCATGACGGGTACGGCGACGAGCGTCGTTGCCCGGTGATCGGCAATGGCGGCCAGCACGGCCTCGGGGTCGAACCTGCTCTGTACGACGAGGGTGCCCTGGAGGCCCAAGGCGAATCCCATGAAGCCGAACCCCAGCAGGTGGAAGAGGGGCGGGGCGACGACCACCGGCTCCCTCGCCCGTAAGGGCAGCTGGGAGAAGGCGCTCACGACCATGTCGACGGGTGGCGTAAGCGTGGCGCGCTGCGCGCCTTTCGGCAGCCCGGTCGTTCCCGAGGTCATGATCACGATTCGCCCGGGCCGCTTCGGCGGCTCCGGGCAAGCACCGTCCCCGGTGGTCGCAGCTTCCCGGATCTGCGTTCCGTCGACCGAGACGCCTTCGAATTCGGCCGTGCGGAATGTCGGCCCGAAGTCCTCGTCGAAGACCGCCGCACCGATTCCCTCGCGCTTTAGGACCTCTCCCAGTTGGTGTGGTCCGAAGTCGGTGTTGAGAAGGACAAGATTGGCGCCGAGCTTCGATACGGCGAGCGTCGCCACCACGAAATACCGACTGTTGCGACACATCAGACCTACGGTCGTCTCGGGCCCGACCCCCTGACGGGCCAGCGCGTCAGCGACCGCGTTGGCAGCACTATCGACGTCGTGCCAGGAAAGAAGGCCGATTTCGTCGGCGACCGCTGTCCCATGAGGCGCCCGGAGCACAGCGATTGCCGACGCAGCGGCGAGGGTGGGTCCCCACCGGAGGGTCAGCTGGGCCATTCGGAGGTACTCCAGGGGCCTTACAGGCCGGAAGAGCCCCGTCTGGCCCAGGGCGCGGGCGGCCGCCGCCGCCTGTCGGATGTTCATCGCTCCCTTCTCCCGCCCAGTCGCTCGAGACGTCGAAGCAGGCCCTGGGCAAAGGCGGGGGCCTCCATCTCGTCGCTGTCCTCGCCCCGGGCGGCCGAGGAGTCACGTGACCACCTGTAGGTGAGGCGGAGAAGGCCGTCGAAGGGCGCAGGTGCGGCGTCGGCGAGCAGGTGTCCCATCAACCCCAGCGCTGGGGCCACGCGGCGCGGGCGCTCCACCACCGCCCGGCAGATGCGCTCCGCCGCCTCGTCGGCCGTGAGTCCGGGCAGGAGTCGGTATACCCTCGTCGCCTCGACCATCGGGGTGTGGACCAGTGGCATGTAGATATTCGTCACGGCCACTCCGTCTCCACGGACCTCGGGCGCGATGCATCGCAAGAACGATTCGAAGGCCGCCTTGGACGCCAGGTACGCAGAGAACCTCGGCGCGCCGAAGAGCACGCCGAGGGAGGAGACGTTGAGCACGTGGCCACGTCTCCGTGCACGCATGCCGGGCAGGAGACCCAGCACCAGGCGCACGGGCCCGAGGTAGTTGACGTCGATCGTGCGCTCGAAGTCGTGGAAGCGGTTGTACGACAGGGCGATCGAGCGCCGGATGGAGTGCCCCGCATTGTTGACCAGCACGTCGACGTCTCCGTGGCATTGGCGGATGTCCTCGACGAGCTCTGCCACGGCGGCAGGATCCGACAGGTCGGCGGGGTGTGAACAGGCCCGCCCCCCGGCGCCCTCGATCTCCTGGCGGAGCGCCCCGAGAGGCTCCCTCGATCGCGCCACCAGCACCGTGTCGGCCCCGGCCGCGCCCAGCCTCCGGGCGGTCGCCTCACCGATGCCCGAAGAAGCACCCGTCACGACCACCGTGGAGTCGGCGACGACCCTCCGCAGGTCGGCGTCGAGGTCGCCGCGACTGCCCACTGCCTCCACCTCCTCCTCTACCGTGTCAGCCTCACCCATCGGGCCCGCCGGGCGATAGGGCCGACAGTCCCAAGCCAGCTCCACCGGTCCGCCCGGCCAAAAAGGCCCCGGCCAAGAAGGCGGCGAAGGGCGAGCGCCTGACCCCAGCGTCCCTTACGCTCGGGCCGTGTTCAGACGCTTCTCGGACCAGGCACGCCACGTCCTGGTGTTGGCTCAGGAGGAAGCGAGCCTCTTGAACCAAAGCTACATCGGCACCGAGCACGTGCTTCTTGGCCTCGTGCGGGCACCTACCGGCACGTTCACCAACCGGCGGTGACATCCATGCCATCCGACAGAATGGCGGCATGAGAAGCAAGGCAGGGTCCTGAGATTGTCCGTGGCCACAGCGTTCGCGGACGTTCTTGGCTGTCCAGTGTGTCACGGCCGGCTGCGCGCGGCCGAGCATGGGTCGCTTCCCTGCGCGGCCTGCGGTGCGCGCTACCCGGTCACCGACGGCCTCGCCGACCTCGTCCCTCTCGATTCCGGTCAAGTCGAGACACCCAACATCCGCATCATGGAATCCAGGGTGCTCGCCCGGGTGTACGAGCGAGCCTGGCGCCCAGTCCTGACCCGCCTGCTCACCGGCATGAGCCACGACGCCGAGCGCGCCTGGTCGCTCGATCGGCTCGATCCTGCGCCCGACGCCACGGTCCTCGACCTCGCCTGTGGCCCCGGCAACACCACGAGGAGCATCGCCACCGCCGTCCCCGCTGGCCGGGTGCTCGGGATCGACTTCTCGACGGCAATGCTGCGCGAGGCCCTTGCCTCGGCCAGGGACGCAGGAGCGACAGTCGGCTACGTGCGTGGCGATGCCCACTTCCTGCCACTGCAACCCGGCAGCGTGGACGCAGCGAACTGCGCCGGTGCCTTCTATCTGTTCTCCGACCCGCCCCGCGTCCTGGCCGGCGTCGCCGCCGCACTCAGGCCGGGCGGGCGCTTCACACTGATGGCGTCGCAACAACCTCGCCTCGGCGGGGCCACGACCGCCGCCCTCATGAGGCCCAGTGGACTGCGCATCTACGCCCGAGGCGAGATGGAAGGGATTCTCGACGGCGCGGGCTTCGACGTACTCGACCGCCGGCCCGCCGGTTTCATGCTGCTTCTCGCCGCCCGCCGCCGTTGAACAAGCGCGTCGGTCGGGTGCGGCATCGTTGGGGGTCCAGGCCGGGGTGCAGGAACCGGCAGGGATGATTGAGGTCAGCCCCGAGATGCCGATGGCCGGCATGTCAGGGTTGTCGAGTGGATGCTATTGGAGAGCCATGTGCCCCGCCTCGTCTACCGACGCGATGGCGACGTCGGCGGGCATGTTGGCGGGGGCCACGGGGAGCAACAGGACGGGAACGACAGACCGGGCCAGCACCTCTTGCACGACCCAGCCGTGCCCCCGTTCGAGCGTGCCCTTGAAGGAAAGCACGATGAGGTCACTCTTGGTCTTCTCAGCGACCTCGATCACCGCACTCCCAGGATCGCCCGTCCGCGCTTCGAACAACCGCCCCTCGCCAGGGCAGCAGCGATCCACAAACGTACGTCCCCATGCGGGGAGATCACGCGTGGGATGGTCCAGCATCGAGGGCATCTCACCGTCATCGGCAAAGGTGAGAAGAACGGTGATCTCTCGCTCAGGGTCACTCCGAAAGCGTCGTTCCAGTTCGAGGAACGCGGTGGACGCAGCCGCACCCCCGTCGAGGGGAACGAGCAACCGCTTGGGAGCCTCGGCGCTCGGTTGGCAAGCCTCGGGGGGGACGAAGACGACGGGTTTGGGCATCCCGGCCATCACTCGACGGGCGGTGCTGCCTGTTGGTCGAGGTCCGACGCGAAGCGCCCGTGTCCCCATGACGGCCCCGACCATTTCTGGGGCCTGCAGTGCGTCGAGGATCGTCTCTGCGACTGGTCCGGTCCTCTCATGCAGGTGGACACCGGCGGCGTCCGTGACGCTCAGCGCCAGGTGCGCACTCTGGCTCCCCTCGGATACGTGCAGAGCCTCGACGTCCGCCCCGACCATCTCGGCAATCCCGAGAGCGGCTGTCAGCACGCCGTAAACCGCCGGCGAGTGGTTCAGAGCAGCGAGCAAGATGGGCCCACGTTCAGTGTTCATCGGACCCGTCCGGGTGAGATGGTGACATTTCTTTCGATTCGAACTGTCATGGCAACCAATCGCGGGACCTAGCGTTTGTCATAACACGAAGCGGTCCGAACAAACAGAGGCGCGAGTCCCAGTGACGGCAACGAAGCACCTGCCCACTCTCGACAGAAGATGGTGCGACAGCCTTTGGCGTCGCCAGGTCGCAGTCCGTCCTGGCGATGGGCAGGCTGGCCGACACATCCAGACCCCGCGGCAAGCCAAGGGAACGCGAGAGACGCCATCCGAGATGACCTGGAGGGGTGACGCTGTGCATCGAAGGTCCCACCCACTGTCTGAGGCCTTCTGCACGAGTCGCCTGGCGCCGGCCCTGCTGGGCGGGTGGGTCGAGCCACTGCCACGTGAGGGCCATCGCGTGGGACTGCCCGGCGGGCCGGTGACATGAGCACCGGCACCTCCACTGACGGGGGCGACGGGCCCTCACCAGCACCCCGGAGCCGCTTCTCTGCGACGCCGCCGGGATTGGACCGGCGGTTCGAGGCGGTCGTCGTTTGGAGCACCACCCCCGCCATCTCGACGCGGGTAGCAAAAGCCCTGGTGGCTCTCGGTGAGGCCGGTGCACTTGTTGGTGTCCTCGCTCCCGAACCCGTGGAGGAGCTGGCCGAACGACTCACGAAGCCCTCCCGCGGTGGCGCCCCACTCCTCCTCGCTGACAGCGCCGGGACCGGCGTCGCCATCGTCGACCACTCGGGAGTTCAGCGCCTTGGGGAACCACAGCGCGACGTGGATCTCGCCGCTCTTGATCAAGTCGGCGAGGCCCTTGCCGAGACACTGGCCGGATTGGGCTTGGCGGCCACGGCACTGCCTCGCCCAGCCAGCTCTCTCAAGGTCGGCGTCGAGCTCGTCCACGACCCGGCACTGCGAACGACATGGACGAGGCTCAAGCAGCTCCTACTGGCCCACGGCATCCCGGGTGTGGCGCACATCGCCGACCTCGCCATCGAAGAGGCTCGCCGGGCCGGGCTCGACGACCCGCGGGTGGTGGTCGAGGGCACCAGGGTGGAGATCGCCCTCGTGGATGCCGGGGACGTGGCCCTGGGCATGCTCGAAGAACTGTGGCGGCGGGGAGTCGACCCCCAGTCGGTCCTGGTCGTGGTGGACGGGTTGGCGGGCGTGCCCCACCGCCCCGCTCCCGTCATCGCCCCGGACATGCGGGCCGCCACTGTCGTGCTGGTGAACGGCCACCGGGGTTCGCCACGGTCGGGGATGGTGGTGCTCACCGGCGGCATGGCACGCTTGCACCAGCTGCTGGCCGACCAGCTGCGTCGGCGGCGTCAGCGGGCCCTTCCCGAGGCCACCACCCGGTCAGGCTGGTCTTTCGCCGTGGAGGGATTCGACATCGAGCACCAGCGTGTCCACGAAGCCCTTCTCACCCTGGCCGACGGCCGCGTCGGAACCAGCGGTGCGCCCCTCGCCGGTCACGCGAGCCGGCACTCTTGGGTCATCGCTGCCGGCGTCTACGACGGGGACGGCCCCAGTACCCACCTCCTGACCGGACCCGTCGCCTTCGAACTTGGCAAGGCTGACGCCGGGGCGCCGCTGCGTCGGGTTCTCGACCTGCGCACCGGGGTCCTGCACGAACGCGCCGGTGCCCAAACAGATGCCGTCGAGAGCGTGCGGTTCGTCTCGCTCGCCCGGCCCACCACCGCCCTTCTCAGAGCCCGGTATCCGACTGCTCTCCGTGCCGGACCTCCGCTGCTGGCGGCGGCCGACGACCCCACCCATGACCAGGGTCGCGTCGGCAAGGCCACGTGGATGCAGGTGGCTGGCTCTACGGGCGGGATCGTGGCGGCGGCCGCTCAGATCGCCTCCGCAGGGCCACGCCCGGTGGATGGCGACAAGGCCGGCAAGGTCCTCGATCGCGTGGCCGTCTACCGATCGGAGACCGACACCCTCCCCCATCCCTCTCCTGCCGTCGATGCCGTCGGCCAGGCCGCCACCATCGGCTTCGACCGGCTCCTAGCGGAGCATCGCCAGGCTTGGGCGCGTCGGTGGGAAGACGCCGACGTGGTCGTCGAGGGAGACGACGATTTGCAGCTGGGTATCCGCTTTGCGCTCTTCCACCTGATGGCGTCGGTCGCTGACTCCGGGGAGGCGGCTGTCGGCGCCCGGGGCCTGACGGGGACGGGCTACCGGGGCCACGTGTTCTGGGACGCGGACACCTTCGTCCTGCCCTTCTTGGCCGCCACCCATCCGGCCTCGGCCCGGGCCATGCTCGAGTACCGCTTACGACGGCTCCCCGCCGCCATGGCAGCCGCGCGCGCCACGGGCCACGCCGGGGCCCGTTATCCGTGGGAATCCGCCCACAGCGGTCGCGACGTCACGCCGACGAGCGCCCGAGACCGGTCCGGGAAGATCGTCCCCATCCGCACCGGCCACCTCGAGCAGCACATCGTCGCTCAGGTGCCGTGGGCGGCGTGCTGCTATGTGGACTGGTCCGGGGACGAGGAGTTCGCCCGCGGGCCGGGCTGCCGAATCCTGGTCGAAACGGCTCGGTACTGGGCGTCACGGATCCGCCTCGAGCCCGACGGAAGCGCCCATATCTACGGAGTCGTCGGTCCCGACGAGTACCACGAGCCCGTCGACGACAACGCCTTCACCAACGTCATGGCCCGGTGGAACCTGCGCCGCGCCGCCCAGGCGGTCGAGGCGGACAGAGGGGAGGAGGACGTCGACGTCGGTGAGCAGCAACGCTGGCTCGAGCTCGCCGACGCCCTGGTCGACGGCTACGACCCCGACACCGGCATCTACGAGCAGTTCGCGGGATTCGGGCGGCTCGAGCCGTTGGTCATCGCCGAGGTGGCTCCGCGCCGGCCCATCGCCGCCGATCTGCTGCTCGGGGCCGAGAGAACCCGCGGCGCACAGGTGATCAAGCAGGCGGACGTCCTCATGCTCCATCATCTCGTCCCCGATGAAGTGGTGGCCGGCAGTCTCGAACCCAACCTCCGCTTCTATGAGCCCCGCACCGCCCACGGCAGCTCGTTGTCCCCGGCGATCCACGCCTCGGTGCTGGCCAAGGCGCGGGACTTCGACCGCGCCCTGCAGGCCTTGCGCATCGCGGCGCGCATGGACCTCGATGACCTGACCAACTCCACGGCCGGAGGCCTGCATCTCGCCACGATGGGCGGGATGTGGCAGGCACTCGCCTTCGGATTCGCCGGACTCCGCCCCCGCGCCGGCATGCTTCATGTCGACCCGGTTCTGCCTCCCTCGTGGTCAGCCCTCGAACTGCGCGTGCGGTTCCACGGAAGCAGGGTCCACATCCGCAAGGAGCGCGCCCACCTCGCCATCCGGAGCGACGGGCGCGTCTCAGTCGTCGTAGGCGGCACACCGTTTGCCGTCGGACCCGGCACACTGTCGTTTCGTCGCAGAGGACCGCAATGGGAGCCGATCGCATGAAGAAAATCATCGCCGCCGTCGACAACTCGGCCGCATCGCGGCCCGTGCTAGCCATGGCCCGCGCCGTCGCCTCGGCCCTCGGCGGCACGCTCGATGTCGTGCACGTCTCCGAGGATGGCGACGAGACCGCACGTGCTTCGACCCAGGCCGCGGGCGCGGCTCTGCGCACGCTCGTCGGTGATCCGACTGAACAACTCGAGCTGGTGGTAGCCCACAAGAACGTCGTGGCCCTCGTCCTGGGAGCCCGTGGCGGCCTCGGTGGTCCGCGGCCGGCCGGGCACCTCGCCCTCACGCTCGCGGGTCGAACCGACAAGCCCGTGGTCGTGGTGCCACCCGACGCTCAACCGCCCCAGCGCTTGCACAAGGTCCTGGTGGCCATGGAAGGCACACCCGGCAAGGCCCGCGCCCTCCAACGGACCATCGAACTCTCGACCGACGCCGGTCTCGAAATCGTGGTGGTGCATGTCGACGAGGAGATCCCCAGTTTCACCGACCAAGTGCAACACGAGACCGAGGCCTACGCCCAGGAGTTCTTTGCCCGCCACCTCCCCGGCGCACCGCAGGCCCGGCTGGAGCTCCGCATCGGTGTGCCGGCTATCGAGGTGCTGGCTGCCGTCGATTCGCTGCATCCCGAGCTTGTCGCCGTGGGATGGCCGCACGCGGCGGATGCCAGCCGGGGCGCGGTGGCACGCGAAATCCTGGAGAGGAGCTCGGTCCCCGTGCTCCTCGTCGCTGTCACCTGACCTGCGAACCCGGATGCTCTAGACAGGGGAACCGGCGTGGGTGCCGCGCCGCAATCGATATCTTCTGTAGCGGGAGCGGGGTGACGTTTGAGGCACCCTTTCGGGAAGGTTCATCGTGATCGCGTGCCAAGAGTGCGTCGACGTGACGACCCGATCTCAACGGTGATGTGAGCGTTGAGGTTATGGTCGCACCTAACGGATTCGAACATTCGCAAGGGCGCTTCGAAAGAACTGGACCCACAACGGAGCGACGTCGATCACGTTCCGGCGTACCCAAGAGGAAACGGGCCTTGGACTGGACCCGTTGGATTGAACATCCCGCATCGGACTCCCCTCCTTGAGTAGGGACGTGCTGAAGTCAGCCCGGGGACCGTGGTACGGCCCCGGCCTGAAGACCGGCCGCAAGGCCAACCTGCCACGTCGCGCCGCACGCCAAGTGGGCTGAGCACTTCGCTCCACGGCAGGGATTCGTGGGATGGCGAAACCGAACCGCCAAACATGCGTCCGGCACCACCGTGACCCGGGTCAGGTCGACGTGCCCCACGTTCCGGCGACCGCAGAGGACGCGCCGAGACCCCCGAGAACGCAAACAGCTTGAGCGCAGTCGTCGCACAACCACCGAATTGCTCAAGAATCACGTCAACCACCTAAGCCACAGTGGCAACATGTTTCTCGTCGCCATCAGTGATGTCAATGGGGTCGCTTCGGTCTTGTCGTCGCTGTTCGCTCCAAGACCTCGACCGACCCAGCACTGCTGACTGTGGTTGTTCGACGTGCCGTGTAAGACCGGCCACGCTTCGTGCTTTCCAACCGAGAGCTCGGGGACAGCGAACCCACGCTCAGGGCCACCGTGTGACCTCGTTGCGTCCTCGCGGTGAGGTTCGAGAGCGCACATGCTCGTGGCCAACTCGTCCCCTGCCCAATCTCGCCACTGGGTGTGGGCGGGCTGTCCCTCATCATCGGAGTGACGGGTCTCTTCCACGAAAGCCGTCGGCTCACGTCTTCGGCACCGACAGGCCGAAGTCCTGTTCGCACAGACCTCAGGTAGTTCGTTCTTGTTTGGATGCGTGATCGGGTGTGCGCACCCTCACGATCGAGGCGGCTGGCCCGTCAGGACGGCGCTGGCCTGGCGTGCCGCTCGGAGGCCGCTCAGGT
>JARLGQ010000273.1 GCA_031292675.1 Acidimicrobiales bacterium | reverse complement strand
GTGCCGGCCTCGGCACCGAGCGCGGCACCGAGCGCGGCGACGTCGAGCGCGACGGGGCCCTCGAACCGGATGCCGCCCTCGCCCCCCGCCGCGGCCAGCTCGGCGACGGTGCCGCGGGCCACGGCGCGCCCGCGGGCCATGATGACGACCTCGTCGGCGAGCCGCTCGGCCTCAGGCAGCTCGTGCGTGGTGAGCACGACGCACGCCCCCCGGTCGCGCAGCTCGGTGATGACCCGCCGCACCGTGATGCGCCCCTCGGGGTCGACCCCGGCGGTGGGCTCGTCGAGGAACACCACGTCGGGCCGGCCCACGATGGCCAGTGCCAGTGACAGCCGCTGCTGCTCGCCCCCCGACAGTCGCCGCCACGGCGTGCGGGCCACCCCCCCCAGGCCCACCAGGTCGAGCAGTGCCTCGGGGTCCTCGGGGTCCTCGTAGTAGTCGGCGAAGAGCCGCAGGACGCGCCGTGGCCCCATGACGGGGTAGACCCCTCCCCGCTGGAGCATGACCCCGATGCGGGCCACCAGGCGGCGGTGGTCCGACACGGGGTCGAGGCCCAGGACCCGCGCCGTCCCCGCCGCGGCGCGCCGGTAGCCCTCGAGGGTCTCGACGGTCGAGGTCTTGCCCGCCCCGTTCGGCCCGAGCAGGGCGAGGACCTTCCCGCGCTCGGCGCGCAGCGACAATCCGTCCACGGCGCGCACCGGGCCGTAGCGCACGACAAGGTCGCGGCATTCGACGGCTGCGTCGGGAGCAGGCACGTCGGGCCCAGCCGGGGGGGACATCGCGGCGAGGCTACCGTTGCGCACCATGATCGACATCCGCCTGGCCAGGGAGAACCCTGACGTGGTGACGGCCGCCCTGGCCCGCAGGGGGGTCGATCCCGCCGAGGTGCAGCGCCTGCTCGACGCCGACAGCAGGGCGCGACAGGCGGTGGGAAGGCGCGACGAGCTGCGCTCGAAGGTCAAGGAGCTGTCGCGTCAGGTGGGCGAGGCCCGCCGCGCCGACGACCGGGCCCGTGCCGCCGCGCTGGCCGAGCAGAGCCGTGCTCTGGGCGAGGAGGAGAGCGCCCTCGACACCGAGGCCGGCGCGGCCCAGGCCGAGGTACGGGAGATGCTCCTGCTGCTGCCCAACCTCCCCTCGGACGAGGCGCCCGACGGGGAAGACGACGACGACAATCTCGTGGTGCGGCGGTGGCCCGGGACGGCGCGGCGCTACGGCGACCATCAGCGCGTGCCGCACTGGGACGTGGGCGCCGCCCTCGGCATCCTCGACCTCGAACGCGGCGCCAAATTGTCGGGCTCGATGTTCCCCCTGTACCGGGGGGCGGGCGCCCAGCTGATCCGGTCGCTCACCGCCTTCGCCCTCGACCACCACGCCGACGCCTACCAGGAGATCCGGCCGCCCACCCTGGTGCGCACCGAGACCATGGTGTCGACGGGGCACCTGCCCAAATTCGCCGACGACGCCTACCACCTCGAGCGCGACGACCTGTGGGCCATCCCCACCGCCGAGGTCCCGCTCACCTCCATGTACCGCGACGAGATCCTCGACGAGGCCGACCTCCCCGTGCGGTTGACCGCCGGCACCGCCTGCTACCGGCGCGAGGCGGGCTCGGCGGGTCGCGACACCCGGGGGCTGCTGCGCGTCCACGAGTTCGACAAGGTCGAGCTGTTCGCCTACGCCACCGCCGGGCAGTCGCCGGCCGAGCACGCCGCCATGGTGGGGCGGGCCGAGGCGTTGTTGCAGGAGCTCGATCTGGAGTACCGCGTCGTGGACCTGTGCACCGGCTCCCTCGGCAACGCGTCGGCCCGCACCTTCGACCTCGAGGTCTACGCGCCGGGGTGCGACATGTGGCTCGAGGTCTCGTCGGTGAGCTGGTGCACCGACTACCAGTCCCGGCGGGCCAACATCCGCTACCGCGGCGCGGGCTCGGCCGGCGCCGGCTCCGGCGGCCAGCCCGTGTTCGTCCACACCCTCAACGGCTCGGCTGTCGCCTGGGCCCGTGTGTGGGCGGCGCTGGTGGAGAACGGCCGTCAGCCCGACGGATCCGTCGTGCTGCCCTCCGCGCTCGCTCCCTATCTCAGGGGCCGCACCGTCATCGAGGCCCCTGCCAACCCTGCGCCCTAGAGGGTCCGTGGAGCGGCCCGCCATCTCCCCGATGCCCCCGATCGCCGCCGCCGTCGGGATGCCCTGGGACTCCGAGGTCGACGACCCCATCGCGGCGCTGGCCGAGGCACGGCGCCACCTCGGCGACACGTTCGTGGTCGACAGCGGCGAGGACCGCTACCTGTTCACCTTCGCCCCCGTCGGGGTCGCCGCCTTTTACGGGCTGGCCGAGGAGCGGGCCAGCAAGGCCGTCGCCGACTGGCGCATGCTGCGTCGCAAGCTTCCCGACGAGATCTTCGCGGGCAGGAGGACGCTGCCGCACCAGCTCTTCGGCCGAGATGACGTCGCCGACTATCTCGCCCACGTCGAGAAGGCCCTGGACGCGTCCTTCGAGGAGCTGGGCCCCGCCGGCCACTTCGACGTCTTCGACCTGACCCGACGGCTCGGGCACCGGATCGGCCTGGCGTCGTGGGGTGGGCCCGGGGCGGCCTCCGGAGAGCGGTTCGACCGGCTGGCCGACGCGTTCGACACCCTCGACGGCGCCGAGTCCTTCGTCCACCCCGATGCGATGGCGGCCGTGGCCGCCACGGGAAAGGCGGTTGAGCGCGCCGCCCTGGAGGTCGTGGCCCGGGAGTTCGGCGCCGCCCTGGACGAGCTTCCCGGCCACGAGCCCGAACACGCGCTGTTCGCCCGGGTGACATCGGCGTGGGCGGACCGGCCCGCGGACGAGGCCGGGCGCGGGGTCGCCATGGACGTGGCCCTGATCCACGTGGCTTCGATGTCCAACCTCTTCGCCGCCCTGGGCTGGATGGTCGTCGACCTCCTGACGCGTCCCGACGAGCTGGCGCGGGTGCGGGACGGGGACCGCGCCCGGGCGGAGGTATGTGCCCTCGAGTCCATCCGGATGGCGCAACGGTCGATCATGGCCCGCTACGTGATGGCGCCGGTGGCCATCGACGTCGGGGACGCGCTCCACGAGGTCTCCGCCGGCGCCACCATCGCCACCCTCCTGCCCCTCACCAACACGAGCGCCGCTCCCGGGCTCGGGTCGTGGGACCCCGATCGCTGGAACCGTCGGCGGCTGGCGGACCCTTCGGCGCTGGCCGCGGTGGAGTTGGTGACGGTGTTCGGCCACGGGCGCCACACCTGTCCGGCGCAGCCGTTCTCGTTGTCGACGATGACGGCGGCCGCATCCCGGCTGGTCGCCTCGTTCGACCTGGAGCCGGCCTGGACCGATCGGCCCCGTCCCGTGCGGGCCCAGATCGGCGGCGTGGCGCGCGCCTCGGGTCCCTGCCCGGTCCGCTACCGCCGACGTTGACGTCGTTCAGGTGACCGGGATCAGTGGTGGAAGCCGACGTCGGCGCGCCCTGGGTGCGCGCCGCGCAGGCGCTCGTCGATGCGCTTCAGGTCGTCGACCAACAGGCTGGCGAGGTCGCGGCTGAACCCGTTGCGGACCACGATGCGCAGCACCGCCACGTCGTCGAGAGCGGGCGGCATGGTGTACGCGGGCACGAGCCAGCCCCGGACCCGCAGCGCGTCCGAGACGTCGTACACGGTGTAGGGCGCCTCGCGCACACGGAAGGCGAAGGCGGGAATGCCGTCGCCACTGGAGACGAGCTCGAAGGGCTCCAACCTGGCGACCTCTTGGGAGAGCCAGCGTGCGGTGTCCCGACTGGCGTGCTGCACCTGCCGGAACCCGTGCGCGCCGAGCCGCAGGAAGTTGTAGTACTGGGCCACCACCTGCGCGCCGGGCCGTGAGAAGTTGAGGGCGAAGGTGGGCATCTGGCCGCCGAGGTAGTCGACGTTGAAGACCAATTCCTCGGGAAGCGCGGCGCGGTCACGCCAGATGATCCAGCCCACCCCCGGGTACACGAGCCCGTACTTGTGGCCCGACGCGTTGATGGAATGCACGCGCGGGAGACGGAAGTCCCATTCCACGTTGGGGTCGAGGAAGGGGGCGATGAAGCCGCCCGACGCGCCGTCGACGTGGATGGGCACGTCCACGCCACTCGAGGCGGCAAGGTCGTCGAGGGCGCCGGCGATGGACGCCACGGGCTCGTACGCACCGTCGTAGGTCGAGCCCATCACGGCGACGACGCCGATGGTGTTCTCGTCGCAGTGCGCGGCCGCCGCCTCGGCGGTCAGGCACGTGGCGACGGGGCCGACGGGCACGAGACGGGCCTCGACGTCCCAGTAGCGGCAGAACTTCTCCCAGCAGACCTGCACGTTGGCCCCCATGACGAGGTTGGGCCGTTCGGCGGACTTCCCGGCCGCCTGGCGGCGCTGGCGCCACAGGAACTTGAGGGCGAGCCCTCCCAACATGCACGCTTCGCTCGACCCGGTCGTCGAGCAGCCGGTCGCCCCCCCTTCCTCTCCCGCGTGCCACAGGTCGGCGAGGATGTTGACGCAACGCCGCTCGAGCTCGGCGGTCTGCGGGTACTCGTCCTTGTCGATCATGTTCTTGGCCGAGCATTCGGCCATCAGCCGCTCGGCGTCCTGCTCCATCCAGGTGGTGACGAAGGTGGCCAGGTTGAGCCGGGCGTTGCCGTCCAGGAGCAGCTCGTCGTGGACGATCTCGTAGGCGGTGGCCGCCGGCATCCCGCTCGGCGCCAGCCTGAGCTTGGGGACCTCGCTGATCTCGCCCAGCTGGGTGAATTGCGGGCGGATCTGCAGCTGGTCGGTGGCGCTGTCGGTCTCGTGCTTGTGCAGGGGCATGCCCCGGACCGTAGCTCGGTGCTAGGTGGGTTTCTCGTCGACCAGCACGCACCGGGTGCCGCTGTAGATGGTGGGCATGCACTTGTTGCAGTGGATGCACAGCGACGCGCGCGACGCGCCGGCCTGCATCTTCGACACGAGGTCGGGCTCACGGAGAAGGGCGCGCGCCATGGCCACGAACGAGAAGCCCTCCGACAGCGCCTGTTCGACGGTGTCGAGCTCGTTGATGCCGCCGAGCAGGACGAGGGGCATGTCGAGCGCGGCCCGGAACTGCCGGGCGTAGGGGAGGAAGAAGGCCTCCTCGAAGGGGTAGTCGGGCATGAACCGGCGCCCCACCACGCTGAACCCGATGCGCAGCGCCCGGGGCAGGGTGGCGGCGAACTCGGCGCGGGGCGCCTCGCCCCGGAAGAGGTACATGGGGTTGGCGAGCGAGCTCCCGCCGGTGAGCGTGAGCGCGTCCAGCGCCCCGTCGGCTTGCAGCAGCCGGGCGACCTCGACACTGTCGTCGAGCCACAGGCCGCCCGGGACGCCGTCGGCCATGTTGAGCTTGGCCGTCACCGCGGCCCGGTCCCCCACCGCCTCGCGCACGGTGCGGACCACCTGACGGGCGAAGCGGGCCCGGTTCTCGACGCTGCCCCCCCATCGGTCGCGGCGGCGGTTGAGCTTCGGGCTCAGGAAGGCGCTCAACAGGTAGTTGTGTCCCAGGTGGACCTCGATGCTGTCGAAGCCGGCATCCACCACGGCGCGTGCGGCGCGCCCGTAGTCGGCGGTCACGCGGGCGATGTCGGCCTCGGTGATCTCGCGGCTCACCGTCCCGAGCGGACTGATGTGGCGTGACGGGGCGAGCGCCGGGGCGCGGTTGGACCTGGGGTTGGCCACCGGGCCGGCGTGGCCGAGCTGGGCGGCGACCGCCGCGCCGGTGTCGTGCACGGCCTCGGTCAGCCGCCGCAGGCCCGGGAGCACGTCGTCGTGCACGAAGACGCAGTGACGGTCGGTGCGTCCCTCGGGCGACACCGCCAGGTAGGCGACCGTCGTCATGGCCGCACCTCCGGCCCCCACCCGGCGATGGAATTCGACGAGCGCGTCGGTGACCTGTCCCCTCGGCGAGGAGCCCTCGAAGGTGGCCGCCTTGATGAACCGGTTCCGGAGTGTGAGGGGCCCGAGCCGGGCGGGCTCGAAGGGATCGGTCGTCGGTCTCGGAGCCTTCGCCTTCGCCCGAGGCCGGCTCGGTCGGCGCGGCGCGGAAGGTGGCGCGGAAGGCGGCCCGGAAGGCGGACCGGCGTCAACCGTCACGCGTCGGCAGGGATCTCGAACCGGTACCCCACGCCCCGGACCGTGGTGATGATGGAGGGCGACGAGGGGTCGGCCTCGATGTGCGTCCGCAGGCGCTTGATGTGGACGTCGAGGGTCTTGGTGTCGCCGACGTAGTCGGCGCCCCACACCCTGTCGATGAGGGTGTCCCTGGTGAGGACCCGGCCCGCGTTCTCGACGAGCAGCACGAGCAGCTCGAATTCCTTTCGCCGCAGGTGGACCTCCTGCCCGCGCACGAACACACGGTGGCGGTCGGGGTCGACTCGGACTCCTCCCACCTCGGAGACCGCCCCCCGGTCGGCGCTCTCCTCGGCGGGTTGCGATCCCGGTGCAGCGAGGGGGGAGCGGCGCAGCACGGCCCGCATCCGGGCCACGAGCTCGCGCAGTCGGTAGGGCTTGGTGACGTAGTCGTCGGCACCGACCTCGAGCCCGACGACCGTGTCGATCTCGGTTCCCTTGGCCGTCACCATGATGATGGGGACGTGCGAGCGGGCCCGGATCGCCCGGCACACGTCGACCCCCGACATCTTCGGCAACATGATGTCGAGGAGGACGAGATCGGGGTCGATGGCGTCGAACAGCGCCAGGGCCTCGGGCCCGTCCCTTGCCACCGACACGTCGAAACCTTCGCGGCCGAGCCCGATCACCAGGGCGTCCACGAAGGACTCCTCGTCCTCGGCCACCAGGACCGTCACCGCCCGCGCACTGTCGTGCCCGCGGTCAGGCGCATCCCCGGGGCGCTCGCCCCGCCCTCCCCGGTGCGGGGCGCGCGGTGGATGGGTCGAGTGCGCGCCCGCGGTGCTGCTCACGGCCGGGTCCCCGCGGTGCCGCTCACAGCGGTGCGGCCGGCGTGCTGCGCACGGTTCACAGGACTTCTGAATGTGTCGGGAGGATGAGCCGGAAGGTCGACCCTTCCCCCTCGCGCGAATCGACCTCGACGTGTCCCTGGTGGTTGGCGGCCACGTGCCGGACGATAGACAAGCCCAGCCCGGTCCCTCCGCTGTCGCGGCTCCTGCCCTGGTCGACCCGGTAGAAGCGCTCGAAGATGCGGTCGAGGTCGCGAGCGGGGATGCCCACGCCGTGGTCCTCGACGTCGAGGCGCACCTGGCCGTCGGCGACTCTGCCGGCGAAGCGCACCGAGCTCCCGTCATAGGAGAATTTCACCGCGTTCTCGAGGAGGTTGTACAGCGCCGACACGAGCTGGCGCCGGTCGCCGAGGACGGTGACCGGGGGTGTGGGCTCTTCGAGCTCGATCTTCACGTCGCGCTGGTCGGCGGCGGCGCGCATGCGCTCGACCGCCTCCGCCATGATCAGGTTCACGAGCACGGGCTCACGCGGCGGCGCCTCTTCGGCCTCGATGCGGGAGAGGTCGAGCAGATCGTCGATGATGCGGCTCACCCGGAAGGCTTCGGTGTGGATTCGGCTGGCCAGACGCTGGGCGACGGTGGGATCGGTCTCGGACACGAGTGTCTCGGCCAACAGCCCCAGCGCGCCCATGGGGGTCTTGAGCTCGTGGCTCACGTTGGCCACGAAATCACGCCGAATTTCCTCGAGGCGCCGTCGCTCGGACACGTCGTCGATGGCGGCGATCACCCCGAGTGTGCGCCGGCCGTCATCGATGAGCTGCGTGGACACGGCCAGGGTGCGGCGGGGCGGGCCGTAGAGGTCGAGCGTGCGGTACGCAGAGCCCTGTTTCCAGGCGTCGGCGAGAAGATCGACCACGGCTTGGGCGGCGAGGGCGTCGCCGTGTCGCCCGCCCATGAGCCCCACGGCGCGCGCGTTGCGGAACACGACCGTGCCGTTCTCGTCGCACACGATCACACCTTGGGGGAGGGTGTCCAGGGCACGCCGCAGTCGAATGGCGTCTGCCGACGACTCGGCCACCGCCTCTGCGGCGCGATCGGTGACGAGCTCGAGGTGGTGCAGCGCGGGCTCGATCCCCGTGCCGCGTTCTTCGACGGGCGCGTCGACACCGAGGCGTGACGCCAATGCCGAAAGGCGCTGCTCGAGCGACTGGCGCCCCGACCGTCGTCCGAGGATGGTCGCCACCACGATCCCGACGATCGCCACCGCGCCGAGCGCGGCGAAGCCGACGATGACCACGCTCGAGGACACTGTGCCGGCGCCGACCACGGCACAAGCATGACAGGCGTGGACGCGGCCGGACCGGTACCCCCGGGGTCCCGCCAGGCGATGGCGCGCCTTGCGTCGGACCCTGGCGCGCCCGCCCCGGGCCCTGGAGCGGGCTCGGCCGACTCGTGTAGGGAAAGAGATAAAAAGACATGAAATAGCTTGAATCGCCTTGGCTTCCCACCTACCCTCGAGGCACGCCGCCCGCCCCGCACCCGACCGCGGTGGGCTCGAAAAGCGGAAAGGGGATGGTCATGGTGCTGCGGGCGGTGCACGAGGCGATTTCGACGGTCACGCTCAACCCCGACCCCTCCAACCTCCCCGGTGGCACCGTGCTCCAGCAGCTCACCGACGGACTCGGAGGATGGGCGCTGATCATGGCCCTGGTCGGACTCGTGATCGGCGCCGCGGCGTGGGCCCTCGGCGCCCATTCGCAGAACTACCACCAGTCGTTCAACGGGCGCCGAACCGTGCTCGTGTCGGCGCTGGCGGCACTGCTGATCGGGGCGGCCCCGGCGATCGTCAACTTCTTCTTCCACGCCGGGCAGGGGGTGCACTGACCGTGCTCGAAGCGTTCCCCCTGTGCCCGGGGTCGCTCCCCGTGGTCGGCACGACGTGCGGCGTCGTGTCGGGCCTGGCCGGCAGCGTCGCCACCGCCGGCGTCAGCGCCCTCTTCTCCGAGGCGGCCCGGTGGGTGGCGTCGGGCGCGGTGTGGTTGATCGCCCAGGTGGGGCGGGCCATGTCGGCTACCACGTCGATCGACCTGAGCGCGGGCTGGTTCGCGGCCCACGAGGCCGTGATGGCGAGCCTGGCGGCGGCGGTCGTACTGCCCATGGCGTGTTGTGCGGCCATCCAGGCCGTCTACCGGCAGAGCGCCTCGATGCTCTTGCGCACGTTTCTCGTGCACCTACCCCTGTCGTTGTTGCTCACTGGCGTGGCGGTCACCCTCGTGCGCATGGCGTTGGCCATCACCGACTCCATGTCGGCGACGATCCTCTCGAGTGCCGGTGTCGACACCACGAACCTCTTCTCCGGGCTCTTCGTGTTCCTCACGCCGGTCGGCGTGGCGACGGTGGGCATCGTCCCGGGCTTCGTCGTCCTCATCGGTAGCCTGCTCGTGGCCGGAGCGGCGTTGGCGCTGTGGCTGGAGCTCGTGGTGCGCGCCGCCGCCGTGTCGGTGGCCGTCCTCTTCCTCCCGTTGGCGCTGGCCGCGCTGGTATGGCCGTCGGTGGCGCACTGGTGCAGACGGCTTGCCGACACCCTGGTCGCCCTCGTGCTGTCGAAGCTCGTCGTCGCCGCGGTGCTGTCGTTGGCAGCCAGTGCGGTCGCCGGCGGTGTGGGGTCGTCGGGCAGCGGGAGCGGCGGGGGTTTCGCCTCGGTGGTGACGGGCATCGCCCTGCTCGTCATCGCCGTGTTGTCGCCCTTCACGTTGCTGCGGTTGGTACCGGCCGTGGAGGCGGGGGCCGTCGCCCATCTCGAATCGGCGCGGCATCGCCTGAAGGGCGCGGCGGCGTCCCCGGTTCGAGCCGGCCGGAACCTGGCCCTCGAGCAGATGAACCCGATGAAGGAGAAGCCCCAAGGTGGGGCGGCGGCATCGGTGGGTACGGTCGGGTCCGTCGGCACCGACGACGGCGATCCTGTTGATTCGCGGGACACCGGGAGTGGTGCGGAAACCGCCTCGGCCACCGCCATGGTTCCCGGCGATCCGATGATGGCGGCCGTGTTCAGTGCAGTGCCGACCGGAGGTGCATCCGTTGCGGGCGCAGCCGTTGTGGGTGCGTCTGCCGCCGGTGTCTCGGGCGCGGGCGTCGCGGGCTCGGGTGTCTCGGGCGCGGGTGTCGTGGGCTCGGGCGTCGCGGGCTCTGGGGCACCTGCCG
>JARLGQ010000272.1 GCA_031292675.1 Acidimicrobiales bacterium | reverse complement strand
GGCGCGCGCCCAGCACGATGCGGACCTGCGCACCGACGCGCACGCGTGCGCCGAGGGCGTCGGGAACGGAGTAGTCGAATGTCTTGTGCAGGCCACTCACGTCGGGGAGCACCCGCACGACGCGCTCGAGGCTCTCCGCCGCCATGGCGGCAGTCTGACGCGGCGCCGGGTCGGCGGCCCCCGGTGCCCGAGCGCCTACAGGCCCAGGGCGCGCTTGAGGTCGTCCACCCTGGGAGTCGCCTCCCAGGTGAATTCCTTGTCGGAACGACCGAAGTGCCCGTAGGCGGCGGTACGGCGGTAGATCGGCCTCTTGAGGTCGAGGTCGCGGACGATGGCGGCGGGGCGGAGGTCGAACACCTCCCGCACGGCGTGTTCGATCGTGATCGGGTCCACGGTCTCGGTGCCGAAAGTCTCGACCATGAGCGAGACCGGGCTGGCGACGCCGATGGCGTATGCCACCTGCACCTCGCACCGGCTGGCGGCGCCGGCCGCCACCACGTGCTTGGCCACCCAGCGGGCCGCGTAGGCGGCGGAGCGGTCGACCTTGGAGGGGTCCTTCCCCGAGAAGGCCCCGCCTCCGTGGCGGGCCATGCCGCCGTAGGTGTCCACGATGATCTTGCGCCCCGTCAGCCCGGTGTCGGCATGCGGCCCCCCGAGCTCGAAGCGACCGGTGGGGTTGGCCAGCACCCGCAGCGCCGAGGAGTCGAGGTCCGGTGGGAGCAGGGGATGGATCACGTGCTCACGGAGGTCGGGGAGCAACAACGTCTCGATGTCGACGCCCGGTGCGTGCTGTGTCGAGATCAGGACGGTGTCGATGGCGACGGGCCGCCCGCTCTCGTAGACGATGCTCACCTGCGTCTTGCCGTCGGGACGGAGGTACGGGAGCACGCCGACGCGCCTGACCTGTGAGAGGCGTTGGGCGAGGCGATGCGCCATCCAGATGGGAAGCGGCATCAGGTCGGGCGTCTCGTCGCACGCGTAGCCGAACATCATTCCCTGGTCGCCGGCACCTTGCGCGTTGAGCTGGTCCTCGCCTCCCGACCCGGTCCGAAGCTCGTGGGCCGCCGTCACGCCTTGGGCGATGTCCGGGGACTGCTCGTCGAGTGCGACCATCACTCCACAGGTGCGACCGTTGAAGCCGTGTGCGTCGCTGTCGTAGCCGATGTCACACACCACGTCCCGCACCAGGGTGGCGATGTCGATGTAGCACTTCGTGGAGATCTCACCCGCCACGACGACGAGGCCGGTCGTGAGGAGTGTCTCGCAGGCCACCCGGCCGTTGGGATCCGACTCGAGCACCGCATCGAGGACGGAATCGGAGATCTGGTCCGCCATCTTGTCGGGATGTCCTTCGGTCACCGACTCCGATGTGAAGGTGTGGCGCGTGGTCACGAGTCTCTCCTCGATTCGTCGTCCCCCCCGGAGGCGCCGGCGCGCCGAATGCCCCCACCCGGGCGTGGCCCGCCCAGGCGATCGATCACACTATCCAAAATGGCGTGGGCCACCTGGAGCTTCGAGGTCAGGGCCACCTCGCGGCACGTACCGTCGGACCCCAGGATGGTCACGGCGTTCGTTTCGTGGTCGAACCCCACACCTTGCGCCGAGACGTCGTTGCCCACCATGAGGTCGATGTTCTTGCTTCGGAGCTTGGCGCCGGCCCGCGACGCCAAGTCGTGGGTCTCGGCCGCGAACCCGACGAGCACCTGCCCGGGGCGGCGACGCCGACCGAGCTCGGCCAGGATGTCGGGCGTGGGCTCGAGCACGAGCTCGGGCAGACCGTCGGACTTCGACAACTTCGTCTCGGCCGGCCTCTTCAACCGGAAGTCCGCCACCGCGGCCGCCATCACCACGACATCGGCGCTCTTGGCGCGCTCGAGCACGGCCGCTTCCATCTCCGCCGCGGTCTCCACGGGCACGACCGTGATGCCAGGGGTGACGGCGCGGCGCGCCGCGGTCACCAAGACGACCTCCGCGCCGCGCGCCAGAGCCGCTTCGGCCACGGCGTGGCCCTGCTTACCCGACGAGCGGTTGGAGATGAAGCGCACCGGGTCGATCGGCTCGCGTGTGCCGCCTGCGCTCACCACGACACACCGCCCGGCGAGATCCTGGTCGTCGGGGGCGGCTCCGGAGGACGCGTCCGGGGCCATCGGCGCCCGGGGCGTCGACAACACAGCCATGGCGGCGGCGACGATGTCGGCGGGCTCCGCCAACCTCCCGGCCCCGACGTCACCCCCCGCCAGGCGTCCCTCGCCCGGCTCCACCACGTGCACCTGGCGCCGGCGCAGGGTGGCCAGGTTGTCCTGCACCGCGGGGTGCTCCCACATCTCGGTGTGCATGGCCGGGCACACCATCACCGGCGCACGCGTGGCGAGGACTGTGGCGGTGAGCAACCCGTCGGCGATCCCGTTGGCGTAGCAACCGAGAAAGCGCGCCGTGGCCGGGACCACCAGGACAAGATCGGCGCGCCGGCCCAGATCGGTGTGGGGAATGGGGTCGGCCTCCGCCCAGAGGGTCTTCTGGACAGGCTCCGACGCCAGCGCCGAAAACGTCACGGCACCCACGAAGCGCGTGGCGTCATCGGTGAGGACGGGGACGACATGCGCCCCGGCATCGACCAGCCGGCGGCACACCTCGACGGCCTTGTAGGCCGCGATGCCGCCGGTGACACCCAAGACGACGGTCTTGCCCTTTGCGCGGCCGGTCGTCATGGTCCGGGCTCCCGGGGCAGAGCGCGGGCGGGGACTCCCACCTGCTACTCGCCGGCCTCCGGCTGTGACTCGCCGAGCTCGCCGGTGAGCGCGGTGAGCTCCGGCCCGTCGGTGACGGCCTCCGCCACCTCGACGACCTCGACGTCGCCGGAGCCTTCCTCGCCTTCCTCCCCCGGCTCGAGCCGGTGGTAGGTGGCCTTTCCGGCTGCGACCTCCTCGAAAGCGATGGTGAGCGGCTTGCCCGAGACCGAGGTCACCTGGGGAGGAACGACGAAGCCGAGGCCCTCCCCCAGTTGGTTGTAGTACGAGTTGATCTGCCGGGCGCGCTTGGCCGACAGGGCGACCAGGGTGAACTTCGAGTCGACCTTGTCGAGCAGGTCCTCGACAGGCGGGTCCATGAGCGTCGAGCGGCGTTGGGGCAAGTCAGGCTCCTCCACGGGGGCCGGTCGCTTGGTCCGGCGGGAGATTGCGGTGAAGGTCCAGTATACCGGCCACCTCGGACACCGCCCGATCCACCTCGTCATTTACGACCACGAAGGGCGTGAGCTCCCTGCCCAGGCGCATCTCCTGGGCACCGAGGTCGATCCGCCGGTCGACCTCGTCGACGTCGTCGCCCCGCTGGCGCAGGCGGGCCCGTTGGATCTCGGGGGACGGCGGCACCAAGAGCACGACCAGCGCGTCGGGGTGCCGCTCCTTGACCTGACGGGCTCCTTGGAGGTCGATCTCGAGGACGACGTCCCTGCCTGCCGGGGCATCGGGAAGGGGTGTGCCGTAGAGGTGGCCGAGGAACTCCGCCCACTCGAGAAATCCGCCCGAGGCGATCTTCTGCTCGAAGCGCTCGCGATCGACGAAGGTGTACGCGTCCGGAGCTTCACCGGGTCGCCGGGGACGCGTGGTCCATGACCGGCTGAGCCAGAGCGCGGGATCGCGCTCGACGAGGCGTGAGACGACCGTGCCCTTCCCCGCCCCGCCGGGGCCGGAGATGACGAGGATCAGGACTTCGACGTATGCGTCAGCAGAGCGTCGCGTTGGTTGGCACCGAGGCCCTGCAACCGACGGCTCTCGCTGATTCCCACCGTCTCCATGAGACGTCGGGCCTTGACCTTGCCGAGCCCGGGGAGCGACTCGAGCACCGACAGCACCTTCATCTTGCCGACGGTCTCGTCGTTCTCGGCCCGCGTGAGGAGCTCGGACAGGGTGATGGACCCCATCTTGAGCTTCTCCTTCGCCTCAGCCCGCTCGCGGCGGACCTTGGCGGCCTTGTCCAGCGCCGCCTGGCGCTGCTCCGGGGTGAGTGCGGGAGGTTGCGGCATGCGGGCCACCATAGCGCCCTCGTGAGCGGGGGTCATCCGCGAGGCGCGGCCGTCGCCGCAACTTCCGCGACGACTGCGGCCGCCACAGCCTCCGGGTCCCCGGCAGCGGTGACGGCACGACCGATCACGAGAATGTC
>JARLGQ010000271.1 GCA_031292675.1 Acidimicrobiales bacterium | reverse complement strand
GTGTGAGAAGCCCTTCACGGCCAATGCCGACGAGGCTCGTGCCGTGGCCGCCGCGGTCCCGGCCGACAGGGTGGTGATGGAGGCCTTTCACTACCGGTACCTCCCCGTGTTCATGCGCGCCGGCCAGCTGCTCGAAGACGGGGCCGTGGGTGCCCTGCGGTGCATCGAGACGTGGTTGTGCTTCCCCCTGCCCAGATTCAAGGACATCCGCTACCAGCTCGGATTGGCCGGCGGGGCGACCATGGACGCCGGCTGCTACGCCATTCACATGGCCCGTCACCTGGCCGGGACCGAGCCCCAGGTCGTCTCGGCACACGCCACGCTCCACTCGCCGGGCGTCGACCGGGCCATGCGGGCGGAGCTGCGCTTCGGTGCGGGCTGCACGGGCCGCGTCACATGCTCGATGTGGTCGCGCCAGCTCCTGCACATCGGCTTCCGCGTGACCGGCGACGCCGGCGAGCTCCGCGTCTTCAACCCGGTGGGTCCGAACTTCTACAACCGCATTTCGCTACGGGGCCGGGGCCGACGCACGGTCGAGCACCTGAGCCGGCGTCCCACCTACGAGTTCCAACTCGAGGCCTTCTGCCGCGCCGTGGGCGGGGGCGAGGCACCGATCACCGGGGTGTCCGACGCCATCGCCAACATGGAGGTGATCGACGCCGTGTACCGGAGCGCCGGCCTCGAGCCCCGGCTCCCGACCGGCTGACACTCGGGCCGGGCGTCAGAAGATCCCCGCCGCCAGCCCCGCCCCCAACGTCGCCCCGAGCTCGGTGGCGGCCGCCACCTCAGGTTCGCCGATGACGCCCACGACCGTGACCGGGGGCAGGACCCGGCGCCACCGGAGCCCCGTGGCGATCCGCTCGACGCTGGCCACGGCGCCGTCCACGTCGGTGTCGCCCTTGACCAACAGTGCATAGGGGAGCCCGACGGTGTGGTCCAGGCAGGGGTGGTAGATGCGCTCGAAGAAGTCCTTCACGGCCCGGACATGTAGCCGAAGTTGGCCGGGGTCACCACGAGGACCCCGTGCGCCCACAACACGTCGTCAGGACCGGCCGCGAACGCCCCGAGGGCCCGGACGACGATCCCGTCTCCGGCCCCCGCCGCGGCCGCCTCCACGGCCGCGTCGCACAGCACCTGGGTGGAACCGGTTCGGGAGTGGAACACCACCAGCAGGTGGCGCTCCGGCTCCACGTCCTGATTCGAAGCGGCGCCATGCGCGTGGCCCATCGGCTCGATGGTAGGGACAACGGCGTCACGGGGCCGGATCGACCCGTGGCATCATCGATGGATGGCGGCTCAGGACCCGTCCCGGGAAAGGCGGCCGGGGCCCGGCCAGGTGCGGCCCGTGTCGTCGGGCATGATCCTCGCCCTGGTGTGCGTCGGGCAATTCATGGTGGTGCTCGACCTCTCCATCGTCAACGTCGCGCTCCCCTCGATGCAGCGGGAACTCGGCTTCACCACTGCGGGCCTGCAATGGGTGGTCAACGCCTATGCCCTTGCCTTCGGGGGCTTCCTGCTCCTCGGCGGCCGCGCCGCCGACCTGTTCGGCCGCCGCCGCATCTTCATGCTGGGACTGCTGCTGTTCGCAGGAGCCAGCCTGGTGTGCGCCATCGCCCAGAACCAGTTCATGCTCGTCGGGGCGCGGACCCTGCAGGGCCTGGGCGCGGCGGTCCTGTCCCCGGCCACCTTGACGATCCTCACCATGACCTTCACCGCACCCGCCGAGCGATCGCGCGCCCTCGGGATCTGGAGCGCCATGGCGGCGGTGGGTGGCGCCTCGGGGGCACTGCTCGGAGGCATCCTCACCGACTTGCTGTCTTGGCGATGGATCTTCTACATCAACGTCCCGATCGCCGCGGCCGCACTGGTGGCGGCCCGCGTCGTGCTGGTGGAGACGCGCGCCGAAGGAGAGCGTCCTTCGCTCGACGTGCCGGGGGCGATCGCCGTGACCGGCGGGCTGGTGGCGCTGGTCTTTGCCGTGGCAGGCACCAACACCCACGCCTGGTCCTCCACCTCGACGGTCGTGCCCCTGGTGATCTCCGGCGTCTGTCTGGCCGCGTTCGTGCTGATCGAGACGAAGGTGGCCCGGGCGCCGCTCGTGCCCTTCGGCCTGTTCCGCTCCCGGGGCCTCACCGCCGCCAACCTCGCCATGCTGTTCGCGGGGGGTGCCATGTTCTCCATGTGGTTCTTCGTGTCGTTGTACCTCCAGGACGTCTTGCGGTTCTCCCCGCTCGTGACGGGTGTGGGCTTCTTGCCCCAGACGGCGGCCATCGCTGTCGGCGCCCAGATCAGCGCGCGCCTCGTCCCGCGCCACGGCCCGCGCCTGCCGCTTCTGGTCGGAGTGCTCATGAGCGCGTCGGGCCTCGAGTGGCTGTCGCACGCCGGGCCCTCCGGCTCCTACTGGGGATCGGTGTTCGGAGGGGCCGACCTCGCCACGTTCGGGATGGGGCTCGCCATCACCCCTCTCGCCTTCGCCGCCACGGCGGGGGTGGCGTCGAGCCGGGCCGGCCTGGCATCGGGCGTCCTCAACACCAGCCGCCAGGTCGGTGCGTCCATCGCGTTGGCGGCCCTCGCCACCGTCGCCGCCGACCGCACCCAGTCGTTGCTCGCCGTCGGTGGCCACGTCGGCGCCCCCACGGCCGCCCACAAGGCCGCCGCCCTGACCGCCGGGTTCTCCCGGGGATTCACCGGAGCGGCGATCATCGCTCTGGGCGGAGTCGTCGCCGGGCTCTTCGTCCCCCGTCACACGGGGCGGCCCGACGCTGTCGCCGTCGTCGCCGCCGAGCCTGCGCCCGCCACCGCGGCAGTAGTCGATCCCGAAGGCTGACGCGACTCCACCGGGAGAGGCACCGACCGTGGATGTCTAGGTGGCCACCGAAGGCTGCGTGGCCGAAGCCGGGCCGGACCCGAAGAGTGAGAACACGTTCTCCATCATCCGCCAGAGCACGGGCGTGACACCGGGGATCGGCGCGAACACGATGTTGGAGTCGATGGCCGGCGCGTCGGAGAGCCTGCACACGAACATCGCCGATCCGGTGGCGATCACCCCGCCGCCACCGGGCGCGGTGTAGTAGGTCATGTCCGAGACGCGGCCGGGACCTCGGTTGGCGACCGGAGAGTGGGTCAGGATGGTGACGTTGTCCGGACCACTGAGGCCCGGTTCGTGACTGTCGTATTCGCCTTGCACGACGTGAGCGAGATGTTGACCCGTGGCCAGGCCCGTCCCCTCGAAGATCCAGGCGGCGGCGTCGGCGACGACCATGTCCGCCTTGGCGTCGACATCCGCGTACTGCGAGCCCACGAGCTCCTGCTCGGGGCGGGGGACCGGACCGTCGGGCCAATTGAAGGTGACCTCGGCGGGGTCGGTCCCCGACAGGGGGTCCTCGCTGGCGAGGTCGGTCTTGTAGCACACCTGGTGCCGGTCCTCCCCGAGGGGCGAGGGCTCCAGTCGGATGTGGCGGTACACCGCGTTGGCCCCCAAGAACGCCAGGTTCATCCCACCGTTCACGGCCTGGGAGGCGCCGTCGCGCATGGCGCTCGACCAGTACTCGTCGTGGCCCAGGCTGAACAAGCAGCGATGGCGGGCCAGGTCCCCGGGGCGTTGATGGAGATCGATGTCGGTGGTGTAGGTGACGTCGAGCCCGAGCTTCTCGGCCAGGAAGACGAGAGGGAATTCGTTGCCCATGAAATCCGGGGCACCCCAGCCCCTCTGGTCATAGGGACGGTCGAAGGACACGACCCTCGAACGGTTCGAGCTCCCCGTCTCACCGATGCGGACCGTGCCCGGCCCGACGTAGAGGCTCCTCCCCCCGTAGGCGTTGTAGGCCTGCCACGTCGTCACCGAATGCATGATGGCGAAGGCGGCCGTGGTGTCGTCGTCGCGCACGCATAGTGGGATGTACCCCGCCGTCGCCCCCTTGTCGGTGCCGGTCAGCTTGAACAGGTATGCCCCCGGGGGCCAGGACGGGTCGATGGTGACCTTCGTCGTGGGCTGCCACTGGCACTCCACCATGAACGTGTCCGGCGACACGGTGGGAGGCGGTTGGCTGTTCCCGCCGCTGAAGGTGCTCGAACGCCACACCAGGCGGCCGCCGAGGCCCCCGTAGTACCCCATCCGGTACAGCTCGACACGGTACGGCACCGGTGGCGGGTCGACGAAGAGGGTCACCACGTCCCCGTGGACGGCACTGACCCGGTCCGAGTACCCGTAGATCCGCCTCGCCGCGCTCATCACCCAGTCGAGCGTCCCCGGAACCTGGTTCTCCGCCACCACCCAGTCCGCGCACGGGACCGAAACGCCACTTTCGAGGGTGACGGTGCGGACGGTGCCGGCGTCGGGTTTCGTCGTGGGGCGGCGTCTCCCCCCGCGGCCGGTCTCGGTGCGCCGCGCCCGACGGTCGGCGGGGCGGGGGCCTGAGCGTTCGCCGAGCTCCCAGGCGGCCCCCGTCAGCGCGGCCAGGCCCACCCCGGCTCCCGTGGCGCGCAGCAGCCCCCGCCGCGTGACGACCGGCTCGCGCCGCGAGCCTGGGTCCTGGACGTCAGCGGGGCGGTCGGGGGGAGATGTCTCAGGGGGCCCGATGGCACCAGTTTATAAGGGCCTGGCCAGGCCTCCGTCGGCGACCGGGACCGACCCGAGACCACCCTGATACCAAGACCGACCGATACCGAGACCGACAGGGACGCTTCGGTGGTGGATCGAACGTACGTTCGATACGATGATCCCCATGGGCGAGCCCGTGGCGTTCCGGTGGAGGAGAGCCGACGACGACGGCGGCCAACCCATGCTCTTTGCCGAGGAGGAGCTCGTCGACCGGCGTGTCGGTGTCGGCGAGTACCGCGGCCTCGAGTTCCTCCACGTCAACGCGAGGCGCGTCATCAACGAGGTGCCCTCCGCGTCCCGTATGCCGTTCCGGTTCACCATCAACGCCTACCGAGGATGCAGCCACGCCTGTGCGTACTGCTTCGCCCGGCCGACTCACGAATACCTAGGCCTCAACCTCGGCGACGACTTCGAACGCAAGCTGGTGGTGAAGGTGAACGCGGTGGACCGGGTGCGGGCCGAGCTGCGATCCCCACGATGGCATGGCGACCACATCGCCATGGGCACCAACACCGACCCCTACCAGCGCGCCGAGGGCCGCTATCACCTCACGCGGGGGATCGTGGAGGTGCTCGGGGAGGCCCGCAATCCCTTCTCCATCCTGACCAAGTCGACGCTCATCCTGCGCGACCTCGAGCTCCTCGTCCACGCCGCATCGCGTACCGACGTGCACTGCAACCTGTCCATCGGAACGCTCGACGAGGCGGTGTGGAAGGCCACCGAACCAGGCACCCCCCATCCACGCCGGAGGGTCGAGGCGGTGCGCCGGCTCAACGACGCCGGCATTCCCACCGGTGTGCTCATGGCTCCGATCATCCCCGGCTGGTCCGACTCACCCCAGCAGCTCGAAGAAGTGGCGTCGGCCTGTGTCGAGGCCGGCGCCACCTTCGTCACACCGATCGCGCTGCACCTGCGCCGGGGAGTCAAGGAGCATTTCCTGGAGTTCGTCAAAGAGCGCCGTCCCGAGCTGCACCGATCCCTGGCACGCCGCTACGCCCGCTCCGCCTACCTGCCGGCCCAGGAGCAACGGCTCATCGAGGAGCGCGTCCACGCCGTGGTGGCACCGGGGCGTCGGCGCCGCGGTGCCGCCGACACCTTCGGGCATCCCGCGCCCCCCGACACGCCCCCTGGCGCCGGGCCGTCGGGGCCGGTCCCCGGGTCGGGGTCACCGGCCCAACAGCTCCCGCTGCTGCCACCGGCGTGACGGCCCGGTCGTGGCGACCTTTCGCCGCCGGACCCGGGAGCCCTGTCCCTCAGGCCTCGATGAGGCGCCCGTGGAGGTAGTCGTCGTATGCGCCGAGGTCCAAGAGGCCGTGGCCCGAGTACGAGAACAAGATGACCTCTTCCTTTCCCGCCTCGCGAGCCGCCAGCGCCTCGTCGATCACGGCGCGGATGGCGTGGGCGGTCTCGGGCGCGGGGATGGGGCCTTCGGTCCGGGCGAACTGCACCGCCGCGTCGAAGACTTTCCCCTGGGGGTAGGCGGCGGCCCGCATGCGGCCGTTCTTGACCAGGTTGCAGATGATGGGCGCGTCGCCGTGGTAGCGCAGGCCTCCGGCGTGGATCGAAGGTGGGACGAATTCGTGTCCCAGGGTGTACATGGCGAGCAGAGGGGTCATGCCCGCCGTGTCGCCGAAGTCGTACTCGAACCGACCCTCGGTGAGCGTCGGGCACGATGAGGGTTCCACGGCCAGGAGGTCGACCCCCCGGTCGGGCACGAACGGCAACGCGATGCCTCCCAGGTTCGACCCGCCGCCGCACGACCCGATGATGACATCGGGGCGCTCCTCGCCGGCCAGAGCCAGTTGTTCCTTGGCCTCGAGACCGATCACCGTCTGGTGCAGCAACACGTGGTTGAGCACCGACCCGAGCGAATAGTGGGTGTCTTCACGGCCCACGGCGTCGCGAACCGCGTCGCTGATCGCCGACCCCAGGGACCCGGGGTGCTCGGGCTCGTCGATGGGGGAGGGCTCGACGTCTGCGCCCCACACCTCCATCATCACCCGGCGGTACGGCTTCTGGTCGTATGAGGCGCGCACCATGTACACCTTGCAGTCCAGGCCGAAGAGCGATGTGGCGTAGGCCAGCGCGCTGCCCCACTGGCCCGCTCCGGTCTCGGTGGTGAGGCGCGCCACCCCGGCGGCCTTGTTGTAGAAGGCCTGGGGCACCGCCGTGTTGGGCTTGTGCGACCCCGCCGGGGAAACCGACTCGTCCTTGTAGTAGATGCGGGCGGGCGTCTGCAGCGACTCCTCGAGGCGCCGGGCCCGCACGAGGGGGGTCGGACGCCACGCCCGGAGCACGTCGAGCACCTCACCGGGGATGTCGATCCAAGGCTCCGCGCTCACCTCCTGGCCGATGAGCGCCATGGGGAAAAGGGGCGCCAGGTCGTCGGGCCCCACGGGCTGGCGGGTCCCGGGGTGCAGCGGGGGCTGGAGCGGCTCGGGCAGATGAGGGACGACGTTGAACCATGCCTGGGGAAGACGGTCGTCGCCGAGGATGAAGCGCATGAAGAGCCTCCTTCTCTGTCCGGAACGTGGCGGTCCGCTGTCCTGGATGTGGCGGTCACCGCGCATGGTGCCGCTCGGCAACCGACTGTACCGGTGCGCCGTGGGCCCTGGCGGGGCCGGGCGTGGTTTTCGGCGTCGCCCCGCCGCCGCGGCCCGCGGCCATCTGCGAACATGACCCGGTGCGCGACCGGCGACCCGCAAAGGGCACGTGGGTGATCGACCTCGACGGGGTGGTGTGGCTCGCCGAGGAGCCCATCCCGGGCTCGGCCGACGCCGTGGCGCGACTGCGCCGAGCCGGGTACGGCGTGGTCTTCGCCACCAACAACGCGTCTCCCACCGTGGCCGAGCTGCAGGGGCGCCTGGCCAAGGCAGGCATCGAAGCCGGGCCCGACGAGCTCGTGACCTCCGCCCAGGCGGCTGCTTCCATGCTCGAGCCGGGATCCACCGCGGTGGTGTGCGCCGACGGCGGGGTGCTCGAGGCACTCTCGGCCCGGGGAGTGAGGATCGTGGCCGAGGGGCCTGCAGACGCCGTCGTGGTGGGGTGGACCCGTGGCTTCGACTTCGACCTGCTCGCCACGGCGGCCACGGCGGTGCGCCTGGGAGCACGGTTCATCGGCACCAACGAAGACCCCACCCACCCCACGCCCCGGCGCCTGCTCCCGGGTTCGGGCGCCATCCTCGCCGCGGTGGCGACCGCGGCCC
>JARLGQ010000270.1 GCA_031292675.1 Acidimicrobiales bacterium | reverse complement strand
CTCAACTCCCCCCGCGTAAGCCCTGGACCGACCGTGTCTCTCTCCCCGAGGCACCCAGTTGGGGAGCAGCGCCCTCCGGTAAGCGCTGTGTGCGGCTCGGCTCTCGGCCAGGACTTGTGCGTACTCGGTCATGGTCACCAGGATTAAGGGGGGATGTGACGTTCCGGGTGGTCATCCCCCAACTAAGAGCCTGAGTAGGCAGGAGCATCTCGTGTGAGGAAATCCGCTTGTATCGACCCGCACAGGGAATCGAGATCGCTCGCAAGGGTGCACGAAAGTACCGATACGGTTACTCCGTCAGAGGGCTCAGCAGGCTTGACTTGCGGGTACACGGCATCTCCAACTGAGCTGAGCGGACCCCCTGAGCCAGCGCCTGTCCCACGGACACCCGAGGGGTCGCGGAATGCGACCACGTCGTCGGTAAGGCGTTGAGTGCTCTCTGTCGACGGGAGGGTGGGACAAGGCAGAGCGCCTGCATAGAAGGTCACCGCTGGAGAGTTTGGGAAGAGAGGACAGATCAGTTGAGCACCTGGACCATGGCCCGTGTAGTCGGAATCGAGTTGTACGACTTCACTACCCGGCGGAACGTTCGTTACGCTGAGATCGGATTGTCCGGAGGGATAGACGTCGAGGCGCTGGGCACCGTCGGCGGCGACGAGCGCGCTGCACGCCCATCCGGCAGGCCCGAGGACCGTTAGAAGCCCATTGGAGTAGAACTCAAGCCCATGTACTGTCTCAGCAGTTGGCAGCTCGGTCGGCACAAACGGGTTTAGGTTGTTAGCGCCGTAAGTAGTAGGACAGGCTGCGACGGGTAACACGGCGACGTTGCCAACCCTGTTGGACGGCGACGTGCTCGTCGTCGTCGGTTGAGTCGTACTCAACTCGTGGTTGGAATCCTTCGAGGTTGTGCAAGCCGACGTCGCACTTCCAATCACAGCGGCGATCAACACGGCTCTCCACATGAATCGCACGGTCCAAGCCTATTGCTTGAGCACCTCGATAAGAGGAACGCTGGATTGCCAAGAACCCGGCAGTCGAATCGCCCGGGCCAAATGGATACCCGAAGCGCCCGGGATCTCCGAATATTCGCTCTGTGTCAGATTTGATTGTGGCGATGTCGGCCCGGCACCTTCATCTAATCCTCTGTTCTTGCTGCCTCCAACGCTGCCGCGATGGCGCAGCCCAAACGATGACCACTACCGAGAGGGGGTGCCGCTCCCGAGCATTCGGGGCAGCACCCGACGGAGCCCGTTGGCGTCAGTCCACCCCACTGGTGTTTCTCAAGAAGGCGACGAAGCTCGGCACTCTCGCTTCGGATTCGGTCTTCTGTCTCGCTCATCTGACGCTGCTTTCAACTTGGTGGGTGGCATGTAGTGGTCCCAACGCCCGGCGAGCGCGTACGCTTGGATTGAGCCTCGGCGGCGTGGGGTGAGGCTAGAGGTGCGCTGGTCAGCCCTCACGCTCAGAGATCGTCTCAGTTACGGCATCGACAAGCTGATGCGACAGGTCGGACAACGCGCGGCCAGCGGCGAGTTCCTCACCGACCATGGGCATGTTCGGGTCAGCCGGGTGGCGTCTCGCCCGACCGGTGCCGATGAATGTGGCACCACGGATCGTGAGCGACGCGCGCGCCTCGGTATGGCGATCGTCCTCGCTGAAGGTGATTTCAATCTCACTGGTCTCGATCATCTCGTCCCCTCCCCGGCAGCCGATGTCACAAGGCTACGCCCACGCGGAGTCGGTGTTTGTCAACTCCTGACGCGAGCAGGTGCGTGCCGACACCTTATCCAGCGTCATGCGCCCTCAGTGTTCTTGGCAACGAGTCGGAGGATACGGATGTGTTTCTCGGTATCTAGGAGCATCAGATCCACGATCAACTCCCATAGGGAGGTGTTCTTGAATGTGCGGAGGCGTTTTCGCAGTCGCTTGAGTTCAACGTGGTCATGTTCCTCTGCCTGGATTAGGCGTTGTGTCTCTTCAGCCAAGGCTGGATTCCCGGCATCCTTATGCGTCATGTCCGGTAGCACCGGATCGGTGCTCTGGTCGATCAAGCCCCAGGCGATGGCGTTGGCCATCTCGACAAGAAGTCCATGGTGTCGCCGCTCGTCGTCAATGATGAGCTTGACGAGGTAGCGCGTTTCGGGGGCGGAGGCGTCCTCAGCGAAGCGTTGGTAGCGACTGAGGATCGCACCCTCCTCTTCGCCGTGTCGGGCAAGCATCTCCACTAGATCGCGGGTGTCCTTGCTTGCGCCGGTGCTCTTCAGCCCTTCCATGGCCGACTCAAAGGTGCTCTCCATCCGTCCATTATTGTGGACCAACTCGGAGTGCGCAGGGCCAAGCAGACCCCGCGGCGCTACTCACCCGCTGGTCGGATCCGCACCGTGTTGCGTTCAAGGGGCCGGTGCGGCCGTCCGGGCACGTCACAATCGCCGGATGCCACTGAGCGCTCAACTCACGGGTTCTGCTCGGGGCTGGCCAAGCCGCCACCCGGCCTAGGCGCTCAGGATCGCTCACGACCGCGATTTGGAATGGATACACAACAAGTACGGGATCCCCGAATACCGGGGACGGCTGCCTGCGTCGACCGTCTGCCCCCCAACGCCAGCCGGGAGCGGCACATGCTGGATGGAGGTCACCTGCTCACAAAGCTCAGCGGTGCGGAGGCATATCCGAAACCGATTCCAGCGGACGCAACCAGAACGCAGCCCGTCGTGCAAGTCTCTGTCGTTACTGTGTTGTAAGGCTTGGCGGTGGCAGTTGAGGAAACGTTGAAGGTGAGCGATCCTTGACCAGAGTTGTTCGTCAGTCCAGCTGGTTGAGCAGCGAGCTGGAGTCCGCAGCGTTCACGTCGACTGCAACCGCGCACTCAGATACGAAGAACTTTCCACCCTGGCCAAGGCCTCACACTTGGACTTCCACCTCGGCGACCCGCTCGGTATTGGCGTCGCTGAGCGATTGCGCGTGGGTCAGGTTGGAGGCGGGTCCGTCACCTTCGGACTCACTCCGCACAGGTAGACCGAGCATCACCCCTCTTTCGCCCGCCCTGGACCAAGGGTGATCTCGGCCGGTCCGTGGGATGCTGGGCTGGCCTTGTCAGGGCGCACAGAACCGGCATTGTCTAGCGGGCCGAGGAGCCAGGCTTCAGAGTCAGAAGAGGACCGTGGATATGCGCCCTTAGGGGAGTTGGACGCCGCCCTGCTCGACTTTCTCAAGCCGCTCGATCTGTCCGGAAGCGGTTGCTCGCAACGCGGGTTGCTGCTCACTGCACCAGGCCCGCCGGCAGGGATGCCGGCAGGACCTTAGTGACCGGCTGCACGATCGTGAAGGAGCCGGCCCGCCATGCGTGCACGGGCACGCCCGCATGTGCGCACCACGACTCGAAGCGCCCCAAGGTGGCGGATGTCGTGACGAAGATATAGGCGGGGTCGTTGCTCGAGAGCACAGCACCGGCAAATGGCGGGTATTGGCGGGCGTAGGCGGTGACGGCCACCCGGCCGCCGCTCTCAAAGGTGGTGCGGTAGGCGACCCAGTAGGTGGCGAAGGCGTCGCGCACGTCGTGTGCCACCAATGCAGCCTGCAGTGGGGCCGTGTTGGTCGGCATGGCCACGTCAGGAGCGCCGAAGCGAACTAAGAGCGGCGCAGGCTCCATGGCCAATCCGGCGGTACAGAGGACGACGAGCGCGACGATCCCGCCGACGAGGACTCGCTGCCCCAGGAGGTCGGCCACGTTGTCCATGCCTACACCGACGAGGAGGGCACCCACGGCGGCGCCGAACATGACGTAACGACCCTGACCGACAACATCGGCGTCCTGGTTGAGCGAGTACAGCAGCGGCAGCAGCACCACAGTCAGCAATGGCAGGCGACAGCGCGCCGCCCTACCTGTTGTCACCACCACGCCGAGGGCAACCACGGCGACAAAGGCGGCCCAGGCGAAAGAGACGCCAAAGGGACCACCGACCCATGTGAGTGAGCCCTCGACGCGCACGCCGAGGGCGATGGGTACCCCGGTGGTGAAGAACTGCACCAGCCGGTGAGGCACGCCAGCGATCAGCCCAGTCCCCCCTGGCACGGCGACGTTCGACCAACGGTGGGTGGCGCCGAACACGATGACGGGGAACGCGCCGACGGCGGCACCACAAAGCAGTGCCGGTGCGTGGCGCCGGGCACGCCACAACGCCGGCCCACACCACAGGGCGGCCGGCACCAAGATCTGAAGCGACATCGGACTTGACCAGAAAGCCAGGCCACAGAGTGCGCCCGTCCACGTCATGTGGCGCCACCGCCCGTCCCCGTTGTGCAGGCGGGCCAAAGCAGCCAGGGCGCACAGCGACAGCGCCAGGCCCACCATGTACGTGCCACCAGGCTTGAGCGAGCGCCACACGAAGGCCTCCGGCCACACCCAAAAAGCCAGGGCGCCGAAAAGGGCGGCACGGCCGCCGACGATGCGTCGACCGGCGTGCCACAGCGCCAAGACGGCCGAGGCGTTGGCCAGGGCGCACGCCGCCAGGAGTTGGCCGGTCCCCGAACCCGTCACGGCGAAGACAACCGCCGTGAGGACCGCCTCGAGGCTCCCGCCGTAGGACTGACCCCACATGTAGGCCGACAATCGGCCGTGGTGCAGCAACCCCATGGCCATGAGCCCGATGACCGAGCCGTCGGAGGTGAGCGTGCCGAGGGGATGGACTGCGACCCACACGCGTTCGGCGATGCCGACGCCCACCACGCCGGCGACGCCGATCACCGACCAACGCCTGCTGGCGGATCCCACCATCTCCGGCGCCGGCTTTGGCACCGGGGCCCATGCCGGTGCCGCCTGACCCTCCAGCACGGCGCCTCCGCCCAGGGCAGGTGGAGAGTCGAACACCATCAGACCCTCCCCCGAAACGCCATGGCACGACGTTTTAGCAGGCCAGGGATCACACCACCCGCCCTCGCCGGCGCTGTTAGGGCCCTGTTCGGCGACCCACTGCCGCGTGACGGATCACCACGGCTCGTCTCGTCATCGTCTAATGGCAGCCCGGCTCATGCGGAACCGGCGCACTACGACGGGCGCGCTTCCTGGGGATGATTCTGAAGCAGTCGCCTCCTCCTATAACTGCAAATTGCGGTCGCAACGTGTATCCGCTTGTCGCGCGCTGGAAGTGCCGGAGTCGGAGGGGGCCCGACCCCATGGCATGGGGGCCTGATGGCACCCGGTAATCGGTGCGATCCCGATCGCGGCTGACCGCGCCAGCACAACCTCGGTATGAGGGGCTTGCGGCGTAGAGCCGCAGCGCCTACCCGCACGATTTCGACGGCGGGCGCTCTTAGGGGCGCAATGGAAGGACCAGAATGAAGGAGGTCCTTCCATGTCCACCACGACGATTGTCAGCCCCACCCCGATCTTGTTCGACGAGGCCCGGCTTGCCGTTGCCGGATTCCTGACCCGGTACTCCGGGCCCACGAGGACGAGCTATGCCACCGACCTACGCCAGTTCTTCTCGTGGTGCGCCCAGATGGACCTCCAGGTCTTCGCCGTACAACGTGGGCACGTGGAGCTGTGGGCGAGGGCCATGGAAGACCGGGGACTGGCTCGAGCCACCGTTGGCCGGCGCTTGTCCACGGTGGCGGGCTTTTTCCGCATCGCCGTGCTCGACGGGCTGCTCGAACACTCTCCGGCTGAGTACGTTCGGCCGTCCGAAGATCCACACCGAATCGGCCACGCTGTCACCGCCGCCCTCGATGCCGGGGTACCACTCCGAGATGTACAGATCGCCGCCCGGCAACTCCGATCCCAAGACGACCACACGCTACGACCGTGCCCGGAACAATCTGGACCGCCATGCCAGCTACATCGTGACCGCCTTCGTGGCCGGTGGGAGCTGATCGGAGCGATGCCGGACGTGGGACCGAAGCCGACGAATGGCCAGCGGCTTTGGTGCCACGCCGGGTCCCGACGGATCGGGATCCCCGAATATCGTGGCTCCGACGGTGGAAGCCTTCCGGCCAGACGTCGAACGGCACCACCACATATCGGATGCGCCTCGTCGCTGGCCTAGTGTCCAAGATATGGCTCTGATCGAGGTCTACGCGGACATTTGGTGTCCGTTTACTCATGTCGGGCTTCGTTCGGTTGTTCGGCGAAGAGAGCAGTTGGGACGAGATGATGTGATCGCGCGGGTTCTGTCGTGGCCCCTCGAACTGGTTAACGGAAAGCCGCTTGATCCAATGATCACGGCAAACCACGTGGACGACCTGCCAACGCAGGTGGCCCCCGATCTCTTCACGGGCTTTGATCCTGAGCACTTTCCACGCACCACTTTGCCAGCTCTCACACTTGCGGCCGCCGCCTACCGTCAAGACGGCAGAATCGGTGAAACCGTCAGCCTTGCTCTCCGTGAGGCCCTCTTCGAGAAGGGTCGGGACATCTCGCACCCTGATGTACTGGCCGACATGGCAAGTGCGCATGGGGTCGCAAGTGTCGACGCCGAAGACCACGAAGCCGTGCGGCGCGAATGGCACGAGGGCGAGTCGCGGGGTGTCAAGGGATCGCCTCACTTCTTCTGCGGGGACATCAACGTCTTTTGTCCTTCGCTCGATATTTCCACAGACGAAGAGGGACACCTGCGCCTCCAGCGAAATTTCGAACTTCTCAATGTATTTCTCGCAGATTGCTTCGGGGAAGAGAACCACCACCGGAATGAGGACCGCCCCCGCCAACAATGATCCGGACGGTCATGAGCCCCCACGCAGGCTCTGACGGACCGCAGATATAGCTCGGGTTGCCCCGTGGGCCTGGTGCACGACATCGGCACTGTGCGCGCACTCAGACCGGACCCTCTCTGTGGCGTGTGCTCGCGGCCGCGAGCTTCTGCGTTCAAGCCGCGTCGCGGGTCTTCTCCAGTCCGTCAAGGATCAGGTCGAGCCCGAACTCGAACTCGTCGCCGTAGTCGTAACCGGGCCGGAGGACGTGCTCGGTGGCGAACTCGGTGAGGTGGGGGTACTCGTCGGCGGGGACCTGCGCCAACATCGTCTGCGCCACCTCGACCGTCTCCTCCTCGGTGTCGCCCAAGGGCAAGGTGGCCTCTTGCAACGCGACACCGTAGATGTAGCTGTCGAGGGCGGAGAAGGCGTGGGCGGTCATCTCGACCGAGAAGCCCGCCGCCCGGAGGCTCCCGATGACGGCGTTGTGGTGTCGGAGCGTTGCCGGGCCCGGTGAGGTCCGGGTCGACATCAGGGCGATCGCCCACGGGTGGCGTCGGAGTGCCTGGCGGGCGGACTGCGCCCGTTCACGCATCGCCGGCTTCCAGTCGGTTCCGCCTGCCGGCAGGTCGATCTCGGCGAAGACCAGGTCAACCATGCCGTCGAGGAGCTCGTCCTTGTTGGCCACGTAGTTGTACAGGGACATCGCCTCGACCCCGAGGGCTTCGCCGAGCCTGCGCATGCTGAGTGATGCGATCCCGTTGTCGTCGGCGAAGGCAACGCCCCCGAGGAGCACGCGATCCCTGGTCAGAGACCTGCGGACCTTTGTTTCGGACTTCGACGGCGGGGCCATCTTCGCTCCTTCCTGGACTGTGCTTGACAACCTTACGACGTAAGCATACCATTACTTACAACGTAAGCCAACGACCATCGGAGTGACCATGAAAACAGCAACGATTGAGCGATCGATCGAACTGACAAACGCCACTTCACTGGCGACCGTGACCGCTCCAACCGTGCGGCAGAGTGGGCCGACCGACACAACCACCAGGAAGACCGCAGTCCTTGTCGGACTGTGCTTCCTCGCTGCCACCTTCACCTTCGCCATCGGTAACGCGCTTATCCGCTCGTACTTTTCGAGCGCGAACCCGCGCGACGCCCTCATCGCTGGGGTGTTCCTTCTGGGCTGCTGCGGACTCTCGGTCGCTGCAAACGGTGCAGCGATGCGGCGAGTCCTCTCGCCGCATACACCCATTCGCTCGCGGGCCTACCTCGTCCTGAGGGTGGCGGAGTGCCTCACACTTCTGGCAGTGGGCGTCTACTTCTTGGCAAGCCACGCACAGTGGAATGCGTACGTGCTTGCCGTCTACGCGGTTTCTGGTGCCGCGGGGTTCGTCCTATCGTCTGCTTTGCTGTCATCGAGGATCGTGCCGAGGAACCTATCCATGCTGGGAGTCATCGGCTATCCCGTATTTTTGGCAGGAAGCATCTTGGCCATGTTCAACGTGATCGACATCACACACGGCGCAGGGATGCTTGCGCTGGTCCCCGGCGGCCTCTTCGAGTTGATCCTGCCGATCTGGCTCTTCACCAAGGGCTTCACTACCCACCTGCTCGAAGCACGATGACAACCGAGACTCGCGATCGACTGACCGGCATACGACAAGTGACCACAGAGGGGACTACGATGCAATCCATCACCCAAGACCACTATGGCGACTCTGAGGACGTCGCCCGACTACGCGACAAGTCCGCGGATACAAACCGGTCGATTCGCCAAGCCACCACCATTGCGGGAGTCGGACTCCTGCTCATGTCGGTGCTCTCGGCCTTTGGCTATCTCGTTGCCGTCAAGGGGCTCGTGGTTCCGGGGAATGCCGCACGGACGGCCAACAAGGTTGCAGACCACGAGAGCCTGTTCCGGTTCGGCATCCCGAGCCTCTACCTCGTGGCCGCACTCGATGTCGTCGTTGCATGGGCGCTGTACCGGGTGTTCAAGCCCGTGAGCGATGCGCTGTCGAAGCTCGCGGCATGGCTCCGGGTTGCGTATGCCGGGGTCTTCGTCGTTGCCATCAGCCAGCTCGTCGGGGCACTGAGCGTGCACACCCAGGCGCTCAGGCATATCAACTCCTTCACCAACATCTGGGACGCTGGGCTCGTCCTCTTCGGCCTGTATCTGTTCGTCCTCGCCTACCTGACCTTCAGATCGGAGTATGTCCCGAGGTTGCTGGGCGTCCTGCTCACCATCGCTGGGTTCGGCTATGTGTTCGACTCCGCCGTCCGGGCGCTCGCCCGAGGCTCCTCGTCCGATATCTCCGCCATTACAGGCATTGGTGAGTTCGTGTTCGCGCTCTGGCTCGTGATCCGAGGACGCCGCATCACATTGGGTACCGAGACGCGTTGATCGACGAGTGGGTCCAGGCGCTGAGGGTCGATGCAGACCTCAAGGGGCTGCCGGAGTCTCTCGTCGACGCCGAGCACCGTCACGTCGCGCAAGCCCATCAGCAGCTCGCACGTCCGTCGTAGCGTCGGTTTGCACGGGTGCTCTCCAGGTTCCGAGTGGCTTAGGAACCTTTCGATTCTGAGCGCCCCAGCTACGCCGGACGGAGCGAGAGCGCCAGGCGTGGCACGACGAACGACACGAGAAAGATCGGCAAAAACCTCTTTCCGGTGCATCGGAAGGCGATGACCTGGCCCTCGGCCGCGTCGAACGTCAGAGTGCGGCTCAAGTTTCGGCCGTTGCGGACTTGCAGGGTATGATGTCCAGCTTCGATTGGTATCTCGATCGTGTCGTTCATTTCGACCGATCCGACACGCTCACGGTCGACCACGACATCGAACGTGCCACGACGGACCTCCACTCCGATCGCTTTATGCGTCAACTTGAGAGTTGCCGACATCTTCAGTCTCCTTACTGTGTCAGCCGATAGGCTGTTGCTAGCTGCTGCTTTCATCGTGAATGCGTCACCTCCGTCAACCAGCCGCCAGATGCCGCTGCTTCTCTTTGCGATCGCTCCTTTACATCAAAGCTTTCATAGCTCGCCCGGCTTCTCTGACGGGCTAAAGGGTGCCCCAGTTCGCCGGATCGGTGGTCATCATCTCCCATCGGATGAGCTGCTCGGTGCTGCCTCTTGCAAGCGGTGCGAACCCATGGCAGGACCGCTCGCAAGTGCAGGGCCCGGTGCCCGAAAAGGCCCAGCGTGCCCGGAGCCGGACCGACCGGAATCACCTGCATATGCGCGCCTTTGGGCTGCCGCCTCCGCCCGCCCGCCTCCGTCCGCCCCGCACGGGTCGATAACATCACTTCTGCGCTACCTCCGAGCGATGTGTTCGGACAGCGCTAAACGATCGCGAGCACCGGGCATTCACGCCGAACGCCGGCCTCCCCTGACCTGCCGCCGCACCAGCACGACGGATCCGGGCGCTCGCGGCCTACTCGCGAGAGTCATCTGCCCGGGCCGGCTCATCTGAGTCCCGACCCGAACCAGGAGAACCTGGGACAATTCTCCGGAAAATTCTGGAGGCGTTGTCGATCTGGCTGTCTCTCGTTCGACGCAATGGTGAGAGGCTGGGAAGGTCCCGCCTCCAGACAGAGGAGTCACCATGCCGAGATATCTTTCGATGATCCGCGTTGACGAACAGAATCCCCCCGACGTGAACGCGAGCCCCGAATTCTCAGAACGCATGGGGGCCCTGTTCGAGGAGATCACAAAGGCCGGCGTCATGCTGGACACAGCCGGGCTCACCCCGACTTCCGAGGGGACCCGGATCACCTGGACCGGCGGCACGCTGAGCTACAAGGACGGGCCCTTCACCGAGAGCAAAGAAGTCGTCGGTGGTTACGCCATCCTCCAGGCCAAGGACAAGGCCGAGGCCATGGAGTGGACCAAGCGGTTCTTGCAGATCCATCCGGAGCACTGGAACGTCACCGCCGAGATCCGCGAGATCGCAGAAAGCTGACCAGGCAGGGCTTGCTCCACCCCAACGTGGCTGCTCTGATGGGTGGTCGTGACGGCGTCAGCCCAGACCGATTCGCTCGAAGCGGTGTTCAGGATCGAATCCGCACGGATCATCGCAGGCGTCGCTCGCATCGTGCGAGACGTGGGGATCGCCGAGGAGATCGCACAGGACGCGCTGGTGGCTGCGATAGAAGCATGGCCAGAGACAGGCACCCCGAACAATCCGGGTGCCTGGCTCATGGCCACCGCCAAACACCGTGCGATCGATCTCGTGCGCCGCAAGGAGACATACGCTCGCAAACTGGCGGAAGTTGGTCGGACACTGGCCGACGTGCCGCCGATAGAGCCGCCGGACACCGAAGGTATTGACGATGATCTGCTACGACTGATTTTCGTCGCGTGCCATCCGGTACTGTCGCCCGACGCCCGTATCGCTCTCACGCTGCGGCTGATGGGCGGGCTCACGACGGATGAGATTGCCCGAGCGTTCCTGGTCTCGGAGCCGACGATCGCCCAGCGCATCGTCCGCGCGAAGCGGTCGCTAGCCGAGGCCGAGGTTCCCTTCGAGGTCCCCTATGGGTCCGACCGGGCTGCCCGCGTGGCGTCGGTTCTCGAGGTCATCTACCTCGTCTTCAACGAGGGGTACGCCGCTACGGCCGGCGAGGACCTGGTGCGTCCTGGTTTGTGCGAGGACGCACTTCGCCTGGCTCGCGTCCTAGCAGGTCTGATGCCGGCGGAGCCGGAAGCCCACGGTCTAGTGGCGCTCCTCGAATTCCAGGCTTCCCGGATTGCGGCTCGGACGGGACCGACCGGTGAGCCAGTGCTACTCGCGGACCAGAATCGGTCCAGGTGGAACCGAATGCTCATCGGCCGCGGCAGCGAGGCCCTGCTTCGGGCGGGTGACGGCCCGTACTCACTCCAGGCCGCGATCGCCGCGTGTCACGCGCAAGCAATTCGATTCGAGGACACTGACTGGACGGCGATTGCCGTCCTTTACCGCCAGCTCATGGCGCTGACCCCGTCCCCTGTTGTCGAGCTGAACCGAGCCGTGGCCATCTCGATGTCGGAGGGACCCGCGGCCGGCCTGAAGATAGTGGACGCCGTGGCCGACGAACCGGCGCTGAAGAACTACCACTTGCTGCCGAGCGTTCGAGGCGATCTGCTCGAGCGCCTGGGGCAGAAGGAGGAGGCCCGTTCGGAGTTCGAGAAGGCGGCATCCATGACCCGGAACGTTCGCGAGAGGGAGCTGCTCCTGAAAAGGGTCTCTCGCTCCCGATCCTCTCCCTAGGACGAATCAGCGCCCAAGGAGCCGCGTGCCGTACATATCTGCGGCCCCGAATATCACCCTGTCCGCATAAGCCTGGGTAGCGCGGATCGGCCGATGTGGCGGCGGGCAGAGGCGGCGGCCACCGATGTCATGTTGCGCGCTTCGATACGCAAGTCGAGTTCTTCGCGCAGGGCATCGCGAAAACCGTGGACCAGATCGACGGCACCCACCGATCGACCCCAGCATCGGGATCAGCAGTTATGAGCGTGGTGGACGCATTGCCCGGAACCGTCTGATCTGCTCGCTCTGCCGCCCCGTCGATTGCCCAAGTCGTCCTACCTGGGCAAGTGGTGCTTTGGATCTATCAGGGAGCTGTGCCCCGTCTCTTTGAGCGGTGCTTCGTTGGGCCATTCGACCCTGGCGGGTCCGTTGGCCGACGGCGCAAACTGGCGCTATGAGTGCCGGCGTGGCCACGATGGGAACAGGAGTGGTTACCGGTGCCACGCGGGAGAGCACGGACCAATCAGATCTCGCAGTCGAAGTGTCCCGTCTCTCCAAGCGCTACGGCGCCGTGGAGGCAGTGAAGGAGGTTTCCTTTTCCGTGGCACGCGGTGAGGTGTTTGCCTTCCTTGGCCCCAATGGGGCGGGTAAGACCACAACGATCAAGATGTTGTGCACTCTCGCCCGGCCGACCGGCGGGAGCGCAACTGTGGACGGCTTCGACGTGCAGCGTCAGCCCAAGGCGGTGCGGCGCCACATCGGGCTCGTCTTCCAGGAGCAGACTCTCGACGACCAGCTGACGGCCGAGGAGAACCTCCGCTTCCACGCCGTCCTCTACCACGTCCCCCGCGCCGAGGTCGACGAGCGCATCGACCGGGTGCTACGCCTGGTTGCCCTCGAGGACCGCCGGCGCGATCTGATCTCCACCTTCTCAGGGGGCATGGCTCGGCGGCTCGAGATCGCCCGGGGGATGCTGCATACCCCCGCGGTGCTTTTCCTTGATGAGCCCACAATCGGCCTCGACCCCCAGACGCGATCGCTCATGTGGGAAGACGTGCTCCGCCTCCGTCGTGAGGAGGGGGTCACGATCTTCCTCACGACTCACTACATGGACGAGGCCGAATACGCCGATCGCATCGCCATCATCGACCAGGGCTCGATTGTCGCTCTCGACACCCCCGATGAACTCAAACGCTTGGTGGGGGCGGATACAGTCGAGCTCACCACTACCGACGACGCCCTGGCCGTGACGCGCCTTTCCGACGCCGGATTCCGAGTGAACCGAAGCGAAGATGCGCTGGTCGTCTTCGTTGAAGACGGTGAGGCTCTGGTCGCCCGGCTCATCGAGGTCGTCGGTGTGCCGGTGAGCAACGTCCACGTCCACCGCCCAACCCTCGACGACGTGTTCTTGCACTTCACCGGGCGCCAGATCCGAGAGGACCACGCCGAGCACGCGATGCCCATGCGCATGCGGGCAATGGCGCGACGCCATTAGGAGGAACGATGTCCACCGTGGACCTGCCTATTCAACGCTCGATCCTGGTCGACGAGCGCGACAGCCTTTCCTCGGAGCTGCGAACCATCGGCATGGTTTGGGAGCGTGAGCTCATCCGCTTCGTCCGCACCCGCACGCGGATCCTCTCAAGCTTTATGCAGCCCATCTTGTTCCTTTTCGTCCTCGGCTATGGGATGTCAACCCTGGTTGGGACGACGGGCGGCTTCGATTTCAAGAAGTTCGTATTCCCCGGCATCGTGGCTATGTCGGTGGTGATGACAGCGATGTTCTCGGCCATCTCGATCGTGTGGGACCGCGAGTTTGGCTTCCTGCGCGAGATGGTCGTCGCCCCGGTCAGCCGGGGGGCGCTCGTAATCGGCAAGACCCTCGGTGGGGCGAGCGTGGCCACCGTCCAGGGCACGATCATGCTAGTGCTCGCCCCGCTCATCGGCGTGCACCTCACCGCGCTCTTGGTGGTAGAGGTAATAGGACTCGAGCTGCTCATGGCCGTGGCGATGACGACATTCGGAGTGTTCATCGCCAGCCGCATCCAGCGGATGGAGGGATTCCAGGTCGTGATGCAACTGTTGCTGTTTCCGATGCTCTTTCTTTCTGGGGCGCTCTTCCCGCTCAAAGGACTGCCGACCTGGCTGGCCGTCATCACCCGCATCAACCCGCTCACGTATGCGGTGGACCCACTTCGCCACGTCGTCTTCGCCGTTCAGCACATGCCGCCGGCCGCTGCGGCGCGATTTTCTACCGGTGTGAGCCTGTTCGGCTATACATTGCCTCTCGTCGTAGAGATCGGATTCGTGTGCGGCTTCGCTATCTTGTTTCTTGGATTGGCGATCGCCGGGTTTGGAAGACCCGAGTGACTCCAAGAGGCACTTCCCTTGCCCGCACCCGTCTGCACTTGAGGATCGTCGACAAAGTCACCCTCGGTGCGGTGACTTCTTGGGTGATGCCTCAATACCAGGAGCGCATAACAACAGCGAGTTCAACCTCGCCTCAACGGTTCAGACCGCTCGGAAGTGCAGGTTTCGGGCGCCCTGGCAGGCCCAGACGGACAACCCCCAAGGCCGATCGAGACCGCCCCCGGACCCGGGTGGGTGAAGCTCCGTCTACAAGACGCGAGTCAGCGCGAAAGTGACGGACTGGTCTCACGCCTCGACCTAGGCGCAAATGCGCGGTGGCGGTGATACAGGACGGGGCGGCACCGGACCGAGGTCCCGACATCCGAGGCTGTGAGCCCAGCCCGGATGAAGCTACAGGGTGCGCGCAACCCCCGAACATGCATGGGTTCGGACGCCTCGACCTGCGGACCCGAACGCCCACCTGCCCTGGCACTCTTGTGCGCTCCTGGTTCACCACCAGCGTCCCCGAATCCGGGTTGGTGCTTGCAGGCGCGAGCGTCACCTAACGGCAATTCGGAGCTACCCGACGGGCCCGAAGAGGCGCACGATTCGGGCTACCCCAGGGGTGCGACGGTGGCGGACTCTCCACCACGAGTTGGCAGACGCCTCCGTGAGTTTTCGCCCTTGAAGCAGCGGTCTGCGGAGCCCGGTGCTCGCGACTGTAGCCTGCCGGGGAACGTCCCGATCCGGACACCTTCGCTCGAAGTCGTGAACGTCGCTGGGGACTCAGCTGTCGGGTGTGACCGCATCCAATCGGCGCCGAACCTCCGACGTGTTCACGCCGAGAGCGCCCAGCAGCACCGCCGCAGGATCTGGTGGTTGGAGAGTGAGGATTTGGGCCAGCACCTGCTGGGCCGTGACCTGGGTCTTTCGGCGCATGGGCTTGACCGTTTCCTCAAGCACTTTTTTTGCCGCGGGCGTCATGCGGAGGCGATCTTTTTCAATGACGGCTCTGATCGTCGGCTTCTTCGGCACGGCGCGCATCGGCAGTGGGGGAGCGTCGGTGCCGGACCCCATGCCCAGGGCACCCAGGGCTTCCCGATCGAGCGACTCAAGGGCCTGGCGAGCTTGTTGCAGGCTCACGCCCAACACGAATTCGACCGAGGGATCCTCCAACAAGCCGAGCAAGACGTGATCGGTGCCAGTTCGGCGATCACCTCGGCGACGAGCCTCCTCACTGGCCCGCATATAGATGGTCCAGGGGTGAAGCACCTCTGGACCAACGGATTCGGTGGTCATGATGACTCCTTGTTGTATTTGGTGTGCACGGATTGGCGGGTGACGCCCAAAGCGTCTCCGATCTGCTGCCACGACCAGCCCTTTTCCCGGGCCGACGCGACGTGGTTCGCTTCGACCCTCTCAGCCAGGCGACGTAGCGCCAACGAGGCGCGAAGCCCAATTGCCGGGTCATCCGACGAGAGATTCACGCTGAGTTTTTCGATGTCCATGGAGATGTCAGTATAGACTGACATCTCCATGATGTGTCAACCTAAACTGACACAGCAGATCGCCACACCGGAGTGCCCCAGATGGCCGGGTCACGGACGCGATCATTCGGGGCCAGACGGCCGAATGCTTGCCCCCGCGAGCGGTTGGACCGTCCCGCGACAGATCATTGGTTGGAGGGACGGCTCGGTGGGGTAGGTGCGCGAAGGGTGCCCCAAAACGCGCGGGCGAGTCACCGATCAAGAGTGCCCCGTCCGCCGGTTCGGTGTCATGGTGCCGCTGACCGCGGGTCCCGGCTACCCCAGCCGAGTCGCGGTGATCAGGACGGTCTCGAAGTTCATGATGAACGAGCCGCCCTGATCATCGATGGCTGCGCCGATGGCTTCGAACAGCCGGTCTCGGACCGTTGGTTCGAGGGCGGCATGGTCGCTCCGTGAGACAAGCTGGTCCAGCCACTCATCCCGCTGGTAGACCCGCGTCCATGGGAACCACCTCTCTGTCGGCGCACCGAAGTCGGGCACCGCTGAAACGGCGTCGATCTCCGAGCCGAGGCCGGTCTTCACGTCGGATGACCGATTGGCCGCATACCCCCGGAACAGACGGTGGCCGCCGCGCGGCACGACACTCGCGTACACCTCCTCGAGAGCATCGGCCAGATCATCGGGCTGACAACCCGCGTTCCAGATCAGACCAAGCCTGCCCCCCGGCCGCAGCACAGAGGCCGCCTTCGCAGTGGCGATAGGCAGGTCGAGCCAGTGCCAGGCCTGCGCCGAAGTCACCCGGTCGAAGGTGCGACCAGCAGCGTCCCAGCCTTCGAAGGCAGCAATTTCTACGTCGACCCCGTGGCCGCGGGCGATCTCCGCCATTCGTGGAGCGAGTTCCACTCCCAGCACCTTGGCGCCGCGCTGGGCTATCTGCCTTGAAGCGATCCCGGTGCCACAACCCACATCGAGAACCTCCAGGCCCGAAGGCACCGGACCGAGCAGCTCATCGATCACCGCATCGGGATAGGCCGGCCGGAACCGGTCGTAGGCCTCGGCTTGCTGGTCGAACAACCTCGAACGTTCCTGGGCTAGAGGTCGCGCTGCAAGACGGTGGCGTTCCTCGCTGGCATCCACAGATGCCAGCCTGCCCCAAAACGCCGGTTCGGTGGTCGTCACCTGCCGTCGGATAAGCGTTCGGTGCTTCCTCTGGCAAGCGGAGCCGAACCCATCGTGTGACTGCTTACAACTGCTTGATCTGCGTGCCCTGGCTGGTTGGCTCTCTTGGCCGCGCCAGGCGGGATCACCCGGTGGCGTGCGCCAGGTTCGCCATCTTGGAGACGAGAAACGGGTTCTAACAGGCGGCCCCGGCGACGACTACGACGGACTGCGCCCGATGCCGCGTCGCGATCTCGTCGCGGGACCGGCACTGGATCGTTGAATCTGCAATACGCACAGTCATCACTGCTGCACGTCACGAACGACGTGTGGTGACTGAACCACGTTTCTAGGGGCAGGTCTCTCGGACAAGTGTCCCTCGTGCAGGTAACGGCATCGTCCCGGTGGACCACGACGGTCCCCAAACACTCAGGTAACGGCATTGCTCGCATCGTTCCCCCTTTTTGACGCGCCACCCTCAGACATTCGGGATGGGCTTCCCAGCGGACGGGCTTGAACCCGTCAGCCTCAGCGCGCAGAACCGTCGGCAATCACGACGCGCACCCCCAATGCCCTCGGAATGCCTCAGTAACCGGAACCCCCGACCCGGCCATCCCCCTGTCGCCATGGCGGACACCCGACGACAAGATCACCGTACGCCTGACGAAGAGTTGTGTCTAGGGGATGAAGCCACCAGGTTCTTCTAGCCATGCTGCCACCGTGACGCGCCTCGTGTTCAATGATGCACCCCGCGTGGCCGGTGACCCTGGGGTTGACGTTCCTTTGTTCTTTTTGGGTTCCATGGCGGGTTCGAGGGTCGCCCTCACGCGACGAACCCCGAGCACGAGGCCCGGGGTCCATCTCCCTTGTTCCTTCAGGCCCATTGGGTCCTCAGGTGTCACCATTCTGAGCGTTGGCCGGAGCCGAGACAACAGCCCACGCCGATTACCCGGTTCAGGTGGCGCCCACGGTGACGTGCAGCGCCCAGAGGCGGGCCAGTGCTGGACAGGGTTGTCCCGGGGGGCACAGGGCCAAACCGGTGGCGGACACGGTCGCCTGGCCCACACCCGCCGCGCGCAGGTCGGCGTCGAGTCTGCCCGAGGACTGCCGTTCCACGTTCACGACCTCCACGATGCTCGAATCGCTCGTCGGTGTTTCCCAGCGGAACCCGGGATCGAGCACGATGCGGATGGTGACGCCGACGTGGGTAGCGACGGTGCAGGGCTGGGCGGCGATCATCACATCGGGGCTGACGACCACCCCGCAGGGCGGGGCCGCTGGTCCCGTCGTCGTGGGGCCGCTCGTCGAACTGCTGGTCGGAGGGCTGGTGGTGGGGCTGCCCGTGGGCGGGACGCCCGACGAACCACACGCTGCCAACAGGGCCGCCATGGCGGAAACGGCCAGGACCGGGGGAAGGTTCCCGAATACACGCCGGTCCGACCTGGGCATGTGTCGAGTCTTTCACTGGCCTCTTGCGAACTGGGTCCACAGGGGATCTAATGGCCTTGGTCCCGAGCGGCTGAAGGGCGGTTGAAAGATTGCCCTGAAGGTCACTCGGGACCGCTACGCGTCGGGGGACGACGCCGAGACCTCAATCTGCGATCAGCCCCGCCAGGGCGTAGGTCGGGTGCTTGTCCAGGTTGTGCCGTGCCCCGGTCGTACGCCTCGTCGTTCCCGGGTCATTGTGCCCGGACTCCCGTGCTCGGGGTCGTCGTCCCATGGAGGACATGAGGTCGTGGGTGGTCATTCACCCCTTGGCCGGTACGGGTTGGAGTCACCCGACTTCGCCGATCGTTTCCGTCGCTTCATGATCGCCATCGCCGAGTCTGTCGAAGGGATCACCTCGACCAACTCAAAACCGTCGTCCGCAGCCTTCTGCAGTTTCATCTGTGCTTCTTCGATGTCACTTAGCCTCAATCCACCGATCGGCCCTCTGGAAATGCATCATGACGCGCTTGGCCAGGTTCAGTAGGTCTCGTTTGGCATCGCACCACCTGCGACCAGCGGACGGGCGCGCGACATCAAGCCCGTTGATCGTCGCCTCTGTTGTCAACGCGTGGGCTACGTCTGCGGCCGCGCCGTTCCGCTCATGGGATGTTCAGGTGAGCAGGGGCAAGGCGCGGATGCGGTCGAGGGCGACGGTGAAGCTCGTTGCCCAGGGCCACCGGTCGGGCAATCGCAGGACGAGCCGACCGCTCCGGTTCACGAGCCGGCCCGGGAGGGCGACTAGACGAGAGCGCATGGTTCGGGCCACCGTGAGGTGATCGTCGTGGTGGAGGTGCCCGAGTCGGGCCGTCCAACGGAGAAGGTTGTGTGCAAGCACGGCACAGCCGAGCCACGCCGCGTTGGCGAAGAACCGTCCTGACGGGCAGTGCTCGAGTCCGGCCCCTTCCTTCAGGTCGCGGATGGCCAGCTCGACTCGGGCGTGGTCGCGGTGGAACTTGTCGACGTCGATGGTGGGCATGTCGAGATCAGTGACGAAGGCGTGATGGCGCCAGTCGGGCCAGAAAGCCTGTTGAGCAGGGTCGGTGAGCCGGGTGCGCCGCACGACCAGACGCAAGTGTCGTTGGCCGCTCTTGGCACCGGTCACATAGGTGGTCTCGGCCACCTGGGCGGCACCGCCGTCGGGATAGACGATGG
>JARLGQ010000269.1 GCA_031292675.1 Acidimicrobiales bacterium | reverse complement strand
TCCAGGGCTACCTCGAGGACCCCGAGGTGTCCGAGGTCATGGTCAACGGGCCCGACAAAGTCTACATCGAGCGCAAGGGCAAGATCGAACGTACGCCGACGAGCTTCATCGACGAGACGCACCTCCGTCGCGTCATCGACAAGATCGTGGGTGAGGTCAGCCGGCGAGTCGACGAGGCGTCACCCATGGTCGACGCCCGCCTGCCTGACGGCTCCCGGGTCAACGCGGTGATCCATCCCCTCGCCTATGGGGGACCGTTCCTCACCGTCCGGAAGTTCGCCAAGGACCCGCTCCAGGTCGAGGACCTCATCTCGAACCTGACCATCACCTCGGCCCTGGCCCGCTTCATCGAAGCGTGCGTGGTGGGCCGGCTCAACATCATCGTGTCGGGCGGGACCGACACCGGGAAGACGACGCTGCTCAACGTGCTGTCGTCGTTCGTGCCCGGCGACGAGCGCATCGTCACCATCGAGGACTCCAAGGAGCTCCAGCTGCGCCAGGAGCACGTGGCTTCGCTGGAGTCGCGCCCGCCCAACATCGAGGGCCGGGGCGAGATCACGATCCGCGACCTCATGCGCAACTCCCTGCGCATGCGCCCGGACAGGATCATCGTGGGTGAGTGCCGTGGGGGCGAGGCCCTCGACATGCTCCAGGCCATGAACACCGGTCACGACGGCTCGCTGACCACCATCCACTCCAACAGCCCCCGCGACACCCTGTCGCGCATCGAGACCATGACCCTCATGGCCGGCTTCGACCTGCCCATCAGGGTCATCCGCGAGCAGATGTCCTCGGCCATCGACCTCATCGTGCACCTCACGCGCATGCGCGACGGGACCCGGCGCGTCACCCACGTGTCCGAGGTCCAGCACATGGAGGGCGACGTGGTCATCACCCAGGACCTGTTCATGTTCGACTTCTCCATGGGCATGGACGAGAACGGGAAGTACCGGGGCAGCCTGAAGTCGATGGGCATCCGCCCCCACTTCGCCGACAAGCTCGAGGACGCCGGGGTCAAGCTCGACCCCGAACTGTTCGAGGTGGAGGAGATGGCACGCATCCGGATGGCGCGACGGTGAAGTACCTCATCGCCTTCCTCGCCCTCCCCGCCGCCGGGCTCCTGGCGTGGGGACTGCTCAGCCTCGCGCTGCGCGAGCGGCCGCGCCGGCTGCACGAGGCCCTGGTGCCGTACTCGGTGAGCGGGCTGACCGAGCCCCGAGTCACCGCCGCCGGCGGTGGCGCCGGGGGCATGTCCGAGCTCGTCGAGACGCCGTTCCTCCAGCGCGCCGTGGCTGCGGTGGCCGACGTGGCGTCACGCCGGGGCGTGCTCCAGATCGTGAAGCGCCTGCTCGACCAGGCCGACCTGCCCGTGCGGCCGGCCGAGGCCCTCTTCGTCTACCTGATGGGGGCCGTGGTGGGCGGGGCGCTCGGCGTGCTTCTGGGGAACCTCTTCGTGGGCCTGGCGGTCTTCGTGGTGGTGGCGGTCCTCCCCTGGATGGCGCTCACGGGCGTGGCCAAGCACCGCACCACCACCTTCACGGCCCAGCTGCCGGACATGCTGCAGCTGCTGGGCACGACGCTTCGCTCGGGGTTCTCGATCCTGCAGGGCCTCACCACCGTCTCCCAACAGCTGTCGGACCCCATCGGCAAGGAGATGCGCCACGTCGTGGCCGAGGCCCGTCTGGGCCGGCCCCTGGTCGACGCGCTCAACGAGGTGGCCCAGCGGGTGCGCAGCGAGGACTTCGAGTGGGTGGTCACCGCCATCGGGATCCAGCGCGAGGTCGGGGGCAACCTGGCCGAGCTGCTCGACATCGTGGCCGACACCATGATGGCCCGGGCCCGGATCCGCCGCGAGGCGCGCACGCTCACCGCCGAGGGGCGCATCGGCGCCGTGATCATCTCGGTGCTCCCCATCGCCATCGGGCTGTTCGTCTACACCGTCAACCCTGGCTACATCAGCCCGCTGCTGCACCAGGCCTTCGGCGAGATCCTCTTCTACGGATCCATCGCGCTCGGGGTGATCGGCATCTTCTGGGTGCGCAAGCTCGTGGACATCGAGGTCTGACATGTTGCCCTTGGCCGCCATCGCCATCTTCTTCACCGCCACCGCGCTCGCCTACGCCGCGGTCATCAAGGCCGACGAGCGCCTCAGCGTGCGCGCCGCCCGGATCCGGTTGGGCGACTACGAGTCGCCCGCGGTCAAGCGCGAGGAGGACCTGAGAGAGCCCTTCGCCGACCGCGTCATCGCTCCGGCCGCCGCCTTCCTGGTCGAGCTGCTCAAGCGGTTCCTGCCCACCGAGTACGTCGACAAGCTGCGCCACAAGCTGGTGCTCGCCGGGCGGGGCACGCCCGAGCAGATCGACCAGTTCTTCGTGGTGCGCGTGCTGTCGCTGGTGTCCATCCCCGTGCTGTGGCTGGTCGTGGGCACGATGACGTCGCTGTCGGGCAAGACCCTGCTGGCGGTGATCGTGTTCGTCGGCGTGGCCGGCGCGCTGGGGCCCGACGCCTGGCTCAACCGGGTGGTGGCGGAGCGCCAGCTGGCGATGCGCCGGAAGCTTCCCGACGTGCTCGACCTCCTGACCATCAGCGTGGAGGCCGGCCTCGGCTTCGAGCAGGCGCTGGCCCGCACCGTCACCATGGTGCCCGGGCCGCTGTCGGAGGAGTTCTCCCGCATGCTGGGCGAGATGCGGGCCGGATCGAGCCGGGCCGACTCCCTCTACGCGCTGGACGCCCGCACCGGGTTGCCCGAGCTGCGCTCGTTCATCCTGGCCCTCATCCAGGCCGACACCTTCGGCGTCTCGGTGGGGTCGATCCTGCGCAGCCAAGCCGCCGAGATGCGCGTCCGCCGCCACCAGTTCGCCCAGGAGATGGCCCAGAAGGCGCCGGTCAAGATGCTTTTCCCTATGGTGTTCTGCATCATGCCCGCACTCTTCGTCGTCATCGCCGGACCCGCCGTCCTCGGGATCTTCCAGGCCTTCCGCGGCTGACGGCCGGGTCCGCCCCGCCGTGCGCTCGCCACGGGTCTCGACCGTCGCCGGGGGTGCCTTCGCCCTGTGGGGCCTCGGCGTCGGGCTCGAGCGCCTCCACGACAACTCGTACCTCACCCACGTAGCCACGGGCCGGCTCATCCTGGCCCACGGCGTCCCCACCACCGACCCCTACACCTTCACCGCCCACGGCCGGCCCTGGGTGGTCGAGTCGTGGTTGGCCGAGGTCCTGTACCGGGTGGTGGAGCTGGCCTGGGGGGCGCATGGCCTGCAGGTGCTGCACGGGCTGCTGTGCCTGGCGCTGGGCGCCCTGGGGTGGGTGCTGACCCGGCCCGCCCGCCAGCTCCCGGGGAGGATCATCGCCGCCGCCGGGCTCCTCGCCGTGGGCACCGGGTACTGGTCGTCGCGCCCGCTGCTCATGGCGCTGGCGCTCTTCGCCGTCCTCATCGTCATGGTCGAGAACGAGACCGGGCCCCCCTGGGCGGTGGTGCCGCTCATGTGGCTGTGGGTCCAGGTGCACGGCAGCTGGCCCTTCGCCCTGGCCTATCTCGTCCTGCGGCTGGCGGGCCGGCGCGCCGATGGGAAGCCTCCGGGCCCGGTCCCGAGGATCCTCGGGTTCGCCGTCGGGGGCGCCGCCCTGGGCGCGCTCAACCCCGTCGGGCCTCGCCTGGTGGCCTACCCCCTCACCGTGCTCACCCACCACCAGGCCTTCTCCAAGATCGCCGAGTGGCAGTCGCCCAACTTCTCGGACCCGGTCAACGTGGTGTTCCTGGCCATGGTGCTGCTGGCGGTGATCCTGCTCGTGGCGCGGCGCGGCACCATCGAGGACGCCCTGGTGCTCACCCTGTTCAGCGGGGCCGCCCTGGCCGCGTCGCGCAACGTGCCCGTCGCCGCCCTCGTCGTGACCCCGGTCCTGGCCCGGGGCGTGGCCGGACTGGGGACCCTCGACGGCACCGAGCGCGGCGTGGGCGCCGGCGCCGTTCTGGTGGTCCTGGCTGCGCTGGGGTTCGTCATGGCCGCCGGGGCGCTTCGCCACCCCGCCTACGACCTCAGCGCCTATCCGGTGGCCGAGGTCACCTGGATGCAGGACCACGGCCTGGTGCCGGGCCGGGTGGCCGCCCCCGACTACGTCGGCAACTACCTGGAGTGGCGCTACGGCACGGGCGCGCACGTGTTCGTCGACGACCGGGTGGACATCTTCCCCTCCGCCGTGATCGGGGACTACGACGTCCTGCTGGGCGGGGAACAGGCGTGGAAGTCGGTCCTGGCCCGCTACCGGTTCACCGCCGTGCTGTGGCCCCGCAACGAGCCGCTGGCCTCGCTCGTGGCCGAGGACCCGGCCTGGTCGGTGCGGGTCCTCGACCGCCACTGGCTCGTGGCCGTCCCCTCCCACCCCGCCGGGCGCTGAATTCCCAGCTCAACAGGCATGTCCCGGCTCCCGGGTCGGTGGGCACCGGGTCGGTGGGCCTGCCCCGGCGGGGCGAATTTGGGGGGAAAATGTCGTCCCCCCCTCAGGATCGTGAGTGGAAATCACGATATGTGAGTGGGCCCCTGGCCAATCAGGAGCCGAACCGTCCCGAGAACGAGATCCGGACCCAGGGGGAACGACGGCAGTGGTGCTTGAACCCCTTACCGACAAGGCGGCGCCCCGCGCCGCGCACTCCTGGCGCTCCCCCTTCGGGTGGCGGGACCTCCGACCCGCCTCGCCCGAGCACGTGGCCCAATTCGGCCGCATCCTCAGCGCGGTGCGCTGGGTGTCGTTGTCCCTGGCCCTCGGCCTCGGGCTGATCGAGCACCGCGGGCCGCGCGCCGCGGTGGCCGGAGGGGTGCTCGTCACCTACACGCTGTGGCGGACCCTGCGGCCCATCGGGGGCGAGCGCAGCGCCTGGCAGACCACCGCCGCCCTGCTCCTCGAGGTCGCCCTGGGCGTGGCCGTGGTGGAGGCCACCGGATTCGCCCGCTCCCCGTTCCTCATCACCCTGGGCGTCGCCACCGTCATCGCCGGGTTCGCCGGGGGCCTGCGCGTCGTCACCGGGATGGCGGTCATCGCCGGGTTGGCCGTGGCCCTGCCGAGCCTGCTGCTGGCCGGCCAGCGCAGCAACGCCAACGAGAGCGTGCAGTTCGCCATCGAGCTCGTCCTGGTCGGGGTGGCCGGCGGCTTCAGCCGCTACCTGGTCGAGGACGCCTACCAGGCCCGCGAGGGCCTGGCCGAGCGGGTCGAGCACCTCTCCGAGGTGAACGAGATCCTCCTCGACCTCTACCGGGCCACCGAGCGCGAGGTCACGCCCCTGCACGTGGAGGGCGCGGCCCGCTGGGCCCTCGAGAGGCTGGAGGAGATGTTCTCCCCCGACATCGCCGCGGTGGTGCTGCTCGATCCCACCAGCCGTTCCTGGCACGTCGCCGCGGCCATGGGGGTGCGGACGGGTGCTCCCGATCATCCCTTGGAGCTGCCGCCCGCGCTGGGCGAGGTGGCCCGGGGGGTCGACGCCGTCACGCTCGACGACCTCGTGCAGGGTCTGCACTACCGGTCGCGCTGGGGGCTCTACGCCCCCATGCGGGCCCGGAACGAAGTGGTGGGCGTGCTGTGCATCGAGGGGCGCGACCGGCACCCCCCCGGTTCCCACGACCGGCGCCGCATCGGCGACCTGGCCCGGGCCGCGGCCCTGGGCATCGACAACGCCCGCTGGCTCGAGCGCATCCACACCCTGGGCATGGAGCAGGAGCGGACGCGCCTGGCGCGCGAGCTCCACGACCACATCGGCCAGTCCGTAGTGTACCTGGGCTTCGAACTCGACCGCCTGGTGGAGCTCAACCACGGCCGCGCCGTCCAGGCCGATCTCCTCGACCTCCGGGGCGACCTGCGCGACCTGGTCGAGGAGCTGCGCGACATGCTCGTGGACCTGCGCGTCGACGTGTCGGAGACCCAGGACGTCGAGTGGGTCCTGCGCTCGTTCCTCGAGCGGGTCAACAAGCGCAAGCGGATCGAGGTCACCCTCGTGGCCGACGCCGAGGCCCGCATGTGGTTGCCGGTGGAGCGCGAGGTGGGGCGCGTGGCGCGCGAGGCGGTCATGAACGCGGAGCCCCACGCCCGTGCGTCACACGTCTCGATCCTGTGGCTGTGCAACGGCCAGCACGCGTTGCTCGAGGTGGCCGACGACGGCGTGGGTCTTCCCGCCGGCAAGACGTCGGGCGAGTCGGGCTACGGGTTGGTCGGCATGCGCGAGCGCGCCGACTCGATCGGTGCGCAGTTGGAGATCACCTCGGGCCCCGGCAGGGGCACGTTGGTCCGAATGAAGATGAAGGCGGCTTGATGGTACGAGTACTGATTGCAGACGACCACACCATGGTGCGCGAGGGCTTGCGTTGGGCCCTGGAGCACGCCGGGCTCGACGTCGTGGGAGAGGCGTCCGACGGAGAGGAGGCGGTCGAGATGGCCGAGGCGCTGCGTCCCGACGTGGTCCTCATGGACCTGTCGCTCCCCGTGCTGTCGGGGGTGGCGGCCACCAAGCGGATCCGCACCCTCGTGCGGGGCACCTCCGTGCTGGCGCTGTCGATGCTCTCCGACGAGACGGCGGTGTCCTCGGCGCTCGGCGCCGGCGCGGCGGGGTACCTGGTGAAGGACTGCACCACCAACGAGATCGTCGACGCCGTGAACCGCGTGGCGCGCGGCGAGCGCGTGCTGGCCCCGTCGGTGGCGGGCGTGGCCGGCGCGGCCCACCCCGAGACCTCCTCCTCGGGCCGGCCCGCGCCCACCTCCACCCGCCCGCTCATCTCCAAGCGCGAGGAGGAGGTCCTGCGCCTGATGGCCACCGGGGTGTCGATCCCCGACGCCGCCAGCCGGCTCTTCATCAGCGTCAAGACGGTGAAGAACCACCTGTCGTCGATCTACCAGAAGCTCGACTCCCACGACCGGGCCCAGGCCGTGCTGAAGGCCATGCGGATGGGGCTCATCAGGATGGACTAGGCCACAGGGTGGTGACCGGCCCCACAAGCGCGACCCCTGGCGGGGGAAGTCGTCGCTTGTGCCCCCCTCGGGGCCTGGTCACCGACAGCCATCCTGCCGGGACGGCATTGACACGACCTTGGAGTCTGTTGTGGATTTCCTGTGAGGTGGCGACTGGCGGGCGCATGCCCGCGAGTTGGCTCAGCCCGACACGATGGTGGGCACGGCCCCGACGACGTCGGTGATGTCGATGCCGAGACCGGGGAGCGAGCCCACGAACGGCGCGTCCCCGAAGGCGAAGACGCCCCCGTCGGCGCCGATCAACCAGTAGCCCCGGTCGCCGGCGGTGGGCACCAGGCCGATCACCGGATGCGCGGGCGCCACCCCGTCTCCGGGGAGTGAGCCGAAGAAGCGGGCGTCGCCGAAGGTGAAGACGCTGCCGTTCTGGGTCACGATCCAGTACCCGCCCCCGTCAGGGGTGGAGGTGATCCCCGACACCGGCGACGCCGAGCCGGAGACCGAGCCGAAGGGAATGGCGTTCCCGAACGCGTACACCGTGCCGTTGGACGTCACCAGCCAGTAGCCCTGGTCGGAGGGACTGGTGGCGATCCCGATGACGTTGTCGATGTGGACTCCCGCTCCGGGGAGCGACCCCAGGAACGGGGCGTCCCCGAAGGCGAACACCCCGCCGTCCTGGCCCACCAGGAAGTAGCCGCGGTTGTCTCGCGTGGGCACGATGCCGACGATGTTGTGGAGGTGGTACCCGAGGCCCGGGAGCGAACCCACGAAGGGAGCGTCCCCGAAGGCGAACACCCCGCCGTCCTGGCCCACGAGGAAGTAGCCCCTGTCGTCGGGTGAGGGGACCATCCCCACGATGTCGTTCACCGAGATCCCGAGGCCGGGGAGCGAACCGTAGAAGCCCCCGGGCTGATGCGTGGGGAACACGAACACGCCGCCGTCCTGGCCCACGAGGTCGTATCCCGAGGATGCCGGGATATGCGGGAACGGATGAGCCGACGGAGAAGGCGGGCCCGCGAAGCACAACACGGACCACCAGCCGGCGCCGAGCGGGCACCGGGGTGGGGCCAGCACGATGGCGGAGTCCGCGCCCATCGTGCTCACAGAGGCATCGTCGAGGGCGTCCCCCGAGTACAGGGCCTGCCAGAAGTAGACGCCGGCGCCGAGCGTCACCGGGTTCGACGGCGGCACGGATCCGTTGGTGACCGTCACTGTTCCCGCCCCCATCACCGTTTGGAAGCCCAACCATGGCAAGCCGAAGGTGAAGAACGGGAAGCGGAAGAGCGAGAGTCTGGAGATGCTGTAGGTGACCGTCCCCCCCGCGATGGGGACGTTGGTCCCGCTCAGCGTGGCCTGGTCCACCACGGACATGTCCCAGGGCACCACGACGGTGCTCCCCGACTGCCCGTTCCCTGACAGGGAGGTGGTCAACGTGGTCGGCTCCTGCGCCGGTGGTGTCGTGGTGGTGGTCGGCGGAGGTGCGGTGGTGGTGGTGGATCCGCCACCGGCTACGGCGATCACGGGGGCGATGGGGCTGCCGGGGGGCGCCGTGGGGGCGATGCCCGTCGGCACCGAGTCGTTGGGGTAGGCGCTACAGGTGAGGGTCAGGTTGTTTCCCGACACGACCAAGGTGAGGCTGGCGGCGGAGTCCTCCTGGATGGTGATGTTCGTGCCGGTGGCGGTGAAGGGCCCCACCGTCTGGGCCGTGGCGGGCAGGATCAGGGGCACCCCCGCCGTCGGCACCGGGGAGGGGATGGGCAAGTTGATGTCGAGCGGACCCACCGCGATGTGGCCCGGAGTGGCCCCGCTCGTGTCCACCTGGGCGGTGGCGTTGCCCGCGATGGAGGAGTTCCCCAGGGCTGCGGCTGCGCTCACGATCGAAGAGGGGAGGTTCACCGTGGTCTGGTAGCCGGTCACCGAGAAGCTCTGGCCCGCGGTGGGGGCCGCCGGTGACAGCGTCGCCGAGGTGGTGGCGTCGTTGAGGGCGATGTTGCCCACCGGGGTGTTCGGGCAGTACAGCTCGTAGGGGCCCGTGAGCGCGGTGGTGGTGCCCGAGGTCGTGGTGGTGGTGGGCGCCTCGGTTGTCGTCGGCGCCTCGGTTGTCGTCGGCGCTTCGGTGGTGGTGGGCGCCTCGGTTGTCGTCGGCGCCTCGGTGGTCGTGGGCGCCTCGGTGGTCGTGGGCGCTTCGGTGGTGGTGGGCGCCTCGGTCGTGGTGGTGGTCCCGCTCGTCGACGTGGTGGACCCCGTCGTCGAGGTGGTGGCGCCGGACGTGGTGGTGGCCCCGGAGGTGGTAGTGGCCCCGGTCGTGGTGGTCGTCGTACCCGAACCGAAGAACAAGATGTTTCCCGTCACGTCGGACGCGCCACAGAATTTCGTCGTCGGACAGGAGACCGAGTTCACTTGCGTGGTTCCGTCGATGCTCGTGGGCGAGGACCAGCTCCCGCCGAAATTGAGCACGTTCCCGGCGTTGTCACTTGCCATGCAGAACGTCGTCGTCACGCACGACAGCGATGTCAGGTAGCCGAACGCGTCGATCTTGTCCGGACCAGACCAACTCGTTCCGTTGTAGCTGTAGACCTGTCCGAAGTCGTCTCCCGCCATGCAGAAGGTCGACGACGTGCACGACACCGACAACAGGTTGACGTGGGCAAGGAGTGCCGGGAGGGACCACGTGGTGCCGGAGAGCGTGAGTGCGTTCCCCTCGTTGTCCACCGCGGCACAGAACGTCGCCGTCGGACACGCTACCGATTGGAGGGCTGCACCCTTGTCGATTTGGGTGGGCACCCAGTTCGTCCCGTTGTAGGTGACGGCACTGCCCCCTCCGTCGACGGCCACGCAGAAGCTCGACGACACACACGAGACGTCGGTCACACTGACGTCGCCAGTGGCCGAGGACCAGGTCCCGTCGTAGGTGTAGATGTCATTGCTCCCGACAGCGGCGCAGAAGCCGGTGTTGGGCTCACAGGACACGGCATCGAGGCTGCCGCTGCGAACGGAGGTCCCACCCGACCAGCTCGTGCCGTTGTAGGTGTAAGCCTTCCCGGTCGTGTCCACGGCGACGCACGAGGTCGACGACACACACGACACGTGGAGGCTCGTCGCTCCCACGATCTTGGTGGGACCGCCCCATCCGTTCGTACTGGCGTTGGACGCCGAACCGCCCAATGCCGAGACAGAGACGACGGTGCCGAGCACGAGTAAGGCAAAGCCCGCCAATCCCAGCAGGGCGGGTGCAGTCTTCAGGCGTCTCACATTTCCCTCCGCCAACGACAACTGATCGAACTGCCCCCGCACATGGGAGCACAGTTGTCAAGGGGCCCGCATCCCCAAATATGGGTATGAGGCAATAAGGGACCTACCCCTACGGGCCCGCGCCGACCACCCGGAAAACCCGCCTCCCGGGGTGGTCGCGGTAGGACCCCCGACCCACGTTTTGGCTGCACAGAGTGACTTTTGGGCCTCCTGACCTATGGCGGACAGGGGCCAATTCCCCGATAGTGGACCCAGGTTGGAATACCAAAACGAGGGGGAACCGTGAACATCTTCACTCTGGTGCTGCGCGTCATCGACCCGATCCGGGCCACGTGGAACCGCAGGGACGAGCTGGGCGCCAGCCTCGTCGAGTACGCACTGCTGCTCGCACTCATCGCCGTCGTGGCGTTGGTGGCGCTGCACTTCCTGGGCGGCTCTGTCGCCAGCACGCTGAACAACGTCGGCAGCTCCATCAGCTCCTCGAGCTGATCGCTACCGACTCCAGGCCACTGTCCGCTCTAAACACCACGAAGGGAGGGAAACCGTGAACATCGTCTCGCTCGTGATGTGCGTGATCGACCCGATCCGCGCCGCGTGGAACCGTAGGGACGAGGTCGGAGCCAGTCTCGTCGAGTACGCGCTGCTCCTCGCCCTCATCGCCGTGGTGGCACTCGTGGCACTGCACTTCCTGGGTGGTTCTGTCGCCAGCACGCTGAACAACGTCGGCAGCTCCATCAACAGCACCAACTGATCATCTCTCGGTGAACAGTCGGGCCAGCAACGGCTCAGCTCGGAGTTACGGGCTGAGCCGTTTGCGCGTCCGGGGAATAGCGGAGCACGACCGCCGTGCCCGACCGCCACACCACGTGCCAGTGCGAGTCGTGCGCCAGGTACACCGACAGGGGTGTGCCGGGTGGCCACAGCACGTACTCGACTCCGTGGGAGCGCAGGAGCGGGTCCGGATTCGTGGACAGGTTGTCGATGGCCAGGAACTGCGACAGCACGCCGTTGTCGGTGTAGAGCTCGGTGCGGCCGTCGACGAACACGGGCCGCCCCACCCAGTCCAGGTAGTCGCTCCACAGGTAGGTCGAGAAGATCCGGCCCGGATGGCGCTCGAGATAGGCGACGGCCCGGACCGGGACGCTCGGAGCCGGCTTGCCCGCCGGGTACCAGGGGCCGTGGAGCAACGACACCCCGAGCACCGCCACCAGGGGCCACACCAACAGGCTCGGGCGCAGGCGCTCCTCCTCCACGGGAGGACAGCTCGCCGCCAGGGCACACCACGCGACGGCGAAGTACGGGATGAAGCGTTCCGCCTCCAGGCTCGACACGAGCAGGAACGCCGCCAGGGCCAGCTCGACGGCGGGCACGCCACCGCGGGAGAAGGCCAGGTAGGCGACGGTGATCGCCACCGGGATCATCACCACGGCCAGAGTGGCCGGGTCGTGGAAGTCCGGGGACCGCCACTCGACGACCAGCGACCGCACCTGCTGGTTGAAGGTGACACCCAGCGCGCTCTTGTACACGCCGGGCCCGAACGGGTTGAGGAAGGTGGTGGCACCCGAGGCCACGAAGGCGGCCACCATCGGTCCTCTCGGCAACGGATCGGGGACCGACACCCGGCCCCAGCGGGGGCGGAGAAGCGACGCCAGGACCTCGAGCACGAGGACGGCCAGCCCCAAGGGGAAGCTCCCGTGCAAGTTGGCCCACAGGAAGAAGATGACGGGGACGGGACACAACCACCAGCGCCGCCGGCGGGCCAGGGTGAGCAGCAACAACAACAGCGCCAAGAAGAGGTAGCTGAACATCTGGGGCCGGTCGTCGAGATACAGCGTGATGGCCGCACCGACCTCCACGCACAACAGGCCCGTCCAGGTCCATCCCGCCCCGACGAACCTGCTTCGGGTGGCGACGACGAGGACAGTGAGCACGGCCAACCCCGCCGACAGGAGCCAGAAGGCCACGGGGCCGAGGGCCCGGACCGACTCCGCCAGCACGACGTCGTAGCCCCACTCCGGCGTTCTCCAGCGCTCGCCGAGCACCGTGTACGAGAACACGTCGTGGGTCATGACGCGGTGGTGGTCGAGCATCCACACGCCCGCGGCGCGGTGCCAGAAGGTGTCGCCCGCCACGCCGCTGCGCATCGCCACGCGCCACGGGATCAGGCATGCGCCGACGACGCCGACGACACCGACGGGGAGGGCGGCCCTCCTCCACGGGCTCTTGCGCCGGCGGAGGTGCCGGGCCGGCCGGGCCGGTCGGGGTGCCGCGTCAGGGCCAGCGCGCGCCGGCGCACCCGGAGAAGGGTCCGGCGCCGCCGTCACCGCGGCCAGGTCGTAGGGGGAGGCCTGTGGCGGTTGGCCTGACGGCACGCATCCTCCCTGCGACGGTGGGTGTCTTCGCCGGGCATCCGGCTGCAGGAGGTGGCGACGGCGCACCGTGCGGCCTCCGGTCGGCCGCGTCCATGATCGCGTGCCGGGCCCGGCGGGCCGCGCATAGGTGAGGGCTGCCGGGGCGGTGCCGGATCGGCCGGTGCCGGCTCGGTCGGTGCGGCTTCAGTCGGTGCACACCGTGCCGGGGGCGGGGAGCGTGCCCGAGACGAAGTAGCCCTGGTCGAGGGACCGGACGCACGCGCTGTAGTAATAGGCCACGTGGTTCTCGCCCTGCCACGTCACGAGCTCTCCGTGCTGGAGTTCGGCGGCGAGCCGCTGCGCCCACACATACGGCGTGGCCGGGTCCTTGGTGGCGCCCACCACCACGATGGGTGGCGACCCCACGGCCGTCGTGGCTTCGGGCGTCCGGGTGGAAGCCACGGGCCACACCGCGCAGGTGGACTCGCCCCAGGCGAGCAGCGGACCGAACACCGGTGCCTGGGCCGCGGCCTGCGCGGCCAGAGCCCGGAGGCCCGACACGCCCCCCGAGACGGGGTGGTCGAGGCAGTCGATGGCGGTTTCGGCGTCGACTGCGTTCGTGCCGCCGCTGGTGGTGTAGGAGGTCTCCATGCCGAGCACGGGGGCGCCGTTCCCCGCCGCCGCCGCCGCCAGGGCGTTCGCCAGCGTCGGCCAGTCCGAGCGGGCGTAGAGGCCGTCGAGGAGCGCGTAGTAGAGCTCACCGGGCCCGGTGCTGCGCCCTGCCCCGGCGGGGATGCGTTGTTGGCGGCTCTGGTCGATCAGGGCGAGCAACGCCGCGGCCGAAGGCCCACCCGCCGGGCGCCACGCGCACCCTGGCGACGCGCACCACGAGAAGAAGTCGTCGAGCACGGATTCGAAGCTCTCGCTCTGCTCCACCACCATCTCCTCGGTGCTCATGGCGGGGTCGATCGCCCCGTCGAGCACCATGGCCCGGACGTGGGTGGGGAACATCTGGGCGTAGATGGCTCCGATGAGCGTGCCGTAGGAGTGGCCGAAGTAGGTGAGCTGGGCGTCGCCGAGGGCCTGGCGGATCCGGTCGAGATCGCGCGCCGTGTCCACGGTCCCCACCACGGGGAGCAACTTGCCGCTCATGGCCTTGCACTGGGCCGCGTACTCCTCGTCGTTGGTGATGAGGGCCAGCTGGGCGGCGGGAGTGCTCGGCACGGGGTCGGGGAGGGGGCCCGAATCCGACGAGCTCTGCGAGCTGGTCGACCCCGAGCTGGGCGCGCTGCACAGCACCGGGCTGCTGCGCTCCACACCCCGGGGGTCGAATTCCACGATGTCGAAGTGCGCCTGGAGCCCGGGCGTGAGCACGCTCAGCTCGGCGGGCAGGTCGTTCACCCCGGACCCTCCCGGGCCGCCGGGGTCGATCACGAGGGACCCGATGCGCTGCGAGGGGTCGGTGGCGCGGTGCATCGCCAGCGCGATCTGGATCGTGCCCTGCTGGGGTTGGGCGTAGTCGAGGGGCACCGCCACCGTGCCGCACAGCAGGGCGCCGCACGGCGTCCACTGCACCGGGGCGACCGGCGGTTCCGGGGGAAGCGTGGTGGTCGTGGTGGTGGACGCGGTGGTCGTGGTGGCGACCGACTTGGAGCTCGTGGTGCTCGACGCTCCCGACCCCAGGCCCGAGCGCCCGGCGGCGGGAGCGCACGCGCCCAGCATCAGGGCCGAGAAGAGGACCAGCCCGACGGCGCGACCGGGGCGGCGACCTCTTCCCCCACCGACCAGGCGCACTCCTTCACTGTGACACGGCGGGTGGCCGTTTCGGGGCTCGCCCGGGGCGTGGGAGGATCGAGAGGTGCCCGAGCTTCCCGAGGTCGAGGCCCTGACCCGCTTCCTGACCACGCGCGTGGCGGGCCGGAGGGTGCAGCGCTGCGAGCTCGGCGCCATCGCGGCGCTCAAGACGGTGGACCCCCCGTTGTCGTCTCTGGTGGGACGCACCGCCACCTCCGTCACGCGACGGGGGAAGTACCTGTGCATGGACCTCGAGCGCCGGTGGCTCGTCATGCACCTGGCCCGGGGCGGCTGGGTGAGGTGGAAGGACAAGCTCCCCCCCGAGCGGGTCCGGCCCAGCCGGAGCCCCCTGGCCCTGCGAATGGGCTTCGAGGGGGAATCGGGATTCGACGTCACCGAGATGGGGACCGAGAAGCGCCTGGCGCTGTGGGTCGTGGGTGACCCCGAACAGGTGGAGGGACTGGCCACGCTCGGGGTCGACCCTCTCGACGCATCCTTCGACATGCAGCGCCTGGCCGGGCTCCTCGCCGACGCTTCGGGCAACGTGAAGACGGTGCTGGCCGCGCAGTCGATCATCGCCGGCATCGGCAACGCCTACTCCGACGAGATCCTCCACGTCGCTCGTCTCTCGCCGTTCAAGCCGGCTCGCAACCTCGACGACGACGAGGTGGCGCGCCTGCACGCGGCGGTGGTCGGGGTGCTCGGCGAGGCGGTCGGCCGCGCCGTCGGCCAGGAGGCGTCGGAGCTCAAGGGCGACAAGAAGCGGGCCATGCGCGTCCACGGCCGGACGGGCGAGGCCTGTCCCGAGTGCGGCGACGTCGTGCGCGAGGTGTCGTTCGCCACCAAGTCCCTGCAGTACTGCGCCACGTGCCAGACCGGAGGCAAGCCCCTCGCCGACCGGCGCCTGTCCAAGCTCCTGCGCTAGCAACGTGGCGGCCATCGGACGACGTCCGAGTCGTCCCGCGCCGACGAGCCGTACCGGAGGATCGAGTACCCGAACAACAAGCCCGAGCCCAAGAACCCCGAGCCCAAGAACCCGGAGCCCAAGAACAAGGAGTCGACATGAACGACAAGGAGATCGTGAACGAGATCAACCGCCTGGCCGAGGAGGAACACCGGCTCGAGGAAGCCCACGTCGGAGAAGAGCTCACCCCCGGCGAGTCGGAGAAGCTCCGCACCATCGAGGTCGCCCTGGACCAGTGCTGGGACCTGCTGCGCCAGCGCCGGGCTCGGCGCAAGGCCGGCCAGGACCCCGAGGAGGCCCAGGCCCGTCCCGCGCCGGTGGTCGAGAACTACCAGCAGTGACGACCGAGGGCCCCCGGGGCCGTCGGTCGACGGCGGCGGTACCGGTCCTCAGCGATCCTCGTCGTCGAAAGGCTCGGCGACGGATTGTTCCAGCCAATCGGCCTCGGGCACGTCACCCCGGTCGGGAGGCAAGCGGATGCCCCGCTCCGGCACGACCGGCTCCTCCTGCTCGAGCGCGTCGGCTTCCGGCACAGGCTCGTCACGGTCCATGGCACCATCTTGGTCGATAACATGCGCCCGTCCTACGGCGACGGTGCCGTCGTGATCGTCGACCCGCCGACCTGGGCCGTCGACGGGGAGGGGGGCCGGTGAGCGACGAGCGGTTCAACCTGGGACAGGTCTTCGAGACGATCGCTTCCACCATCCCCGAGCGTGAGGCCATCGTGTGGGGCGACCGCCGCCTCAGCTACGCGGACCTGCGTGACCGTTCCCGGCGCCTGGCCATGTACCTGCACGAGCACGGGCTGGGGGCGTCCGGCCCGGCCCGGGGGTCTCTCGCCGGGCACGAGTCGGGCCAGGACCATCTCGGGCTCTATCTCCACAACGGCAACGAGTACATCGAGGGGATGATCGGGTCGTACATGGCCCGGGTGGCCCCCTTCAACGTCAACTACCGCTACGTCGAGGAGGAATTGCGCTATCTCCTCATCGACAGCGGCGCCCGGGCCCTGGTGTACCACGCCGCCTTCGCGCCGGTGCTCGCCGGGGTGCTCCCTTCGCTCCCCAAGCTCGAGCTCCTGCTGCAGGTCGCCGACGAGTCGGGCCACGACCTTCTCCCCGGGGCCGTCGACTACGAAGCCGCTCTGGCCTCGTCGACACCCGAGCTGCCGCCTGTGGAGCCCACCCCCGACGACCTCTACATCCTCTACACCGGGGGCACCACGGGCATGCCCAAGGGCGTGCTGTGGCGCCAGCACGACATCTTCCGGGCCGCCATGGGGGGCCGCACCTACGGGACCTGGGAGCTGGTGGAGAGCTACGAGCACCTGGCGGCACGGATCCTTCCCACCGGCGACGTCCGTGTGATGTCGATCCCGCCCCTCATGCACGGGGCGTGCCAGTGGGCGTGCTTCTACTACATGGCGATGGGGGCCACCGTGGTCTTCCCCACCAACACCCGGTCCGTCGACCCCGTCGACGTCTGGGAGACCGTGGCCCGCGAGCGGGTGATCGGCATCTCGGTGGTGGGCGACGCCATGGCCCGTCCCGTCGTCGAGGAGCTCGAGCGCGGCGGCCACGACGCCAGCACGCTCTTGGCCTTCGGCAGCGGGGGCGCCACCTTGAGCGTGGGCATCAAGGAGCGCCTGCTCGCCGTGCTCCCCAACGTCATGATCTCCGACGTCGCCGGCGCCTCGGAGACCGGCGTCCAGATGGGCGTGGCCTCCACCTCGGGGTCGGTGTCGACGGGGACCTTCGAGCCCGGCCCCGGCACCGTGGTGGTGAGCGCGGACCTGACGCGGGTGCTCGAGCCCGGTGACGAAGAAGTGGGCTGGCTGGCCCAGCGGGGGTCGGTGCCCCTCGGGTACTTCGGGGACGCCGAGAAGACGGCCCGCACCTTCCCGGTCATCGACGGCGAGCACTACTCGATTCCCGGCGACCGGGCCCGGGTCCTCACCGACGGGGAGATCGAGCTGCTCGGGCGGGACTCGGTGACCATCAACTCCGGGGGCGAGAAGATCTACGCCGAAGAGGTGGAGCAGGCCATCATCGCCCATCCCGCCGTCGCCGACGTCGTGGTGGCGGGACGCCCCAGCGAGCGCTGGGGACAGGAGGTGGTGGCTCTGGTGCAGGTGGCCGACGGGCAGGAGGTGAGCGCCGAGGAGCTCCTGGCCGAGGCGGGCAAGCACGTGGCGCGCTTCAAGCTCCCGAAGGCGATCTCCTTCCTCCCCCACATCGTGCGCTCCCCCGCCGGCAAGGCCGACTACCGCTGGGCCAGGGAGCGCGCCCTGGAGGCCTGAGTGGAGGACCGCGTCACCACCGGCCTCTACCTCGAGCTCGGCGACGTCGACCCCGGCCACTACGCCACGGGCCGCGCCCCCGAGCTGCTGGCCCGGCCCGGCGTCGACAGGGTGACGTGGTGGGCCAACAACGTCCCGGGCCGCGACGAGCTGCCCATGCTCGTCCCCGAGGGCACCCTGCTCGGGGTGGCCGAGGTAGACGACCGCTTCGTGGCGCCCGAGCCCCACCCCCGGACCACGGCCCGCCTCTTCCGTCGCTACCCCCGCCCGAGCCAGGGCATCCTCACCGGAGCGCCCACCACCGGCCTGCTCGTGGTGTGGATCAGTCCCAGCGCTCCCGAGCGCACCCAGGCGCTTCGCGACTGGGGCGACTTCGTCCACATCCGCCACATCGCGGCGGCGGCACTCCCCGGCTTCACCCACGTCACCCCGTACCAGAACACGGCGCCGGGTGATCCGAGCTTCATGCACTTCTACGAGCTCGACGCCGAGGACCCCGAAGCGGCGTACACGGGAATGGCCCGGCACATGGCCGGGTACTTCGGGGGGTCGCGCACCGAGGCCTTCTCGGTGTGGGCCGACTGGCAGGCGGCGGGGGGCCAGGTCGTCTACTGCAACACCTTCCACCTGCTCGGAGGCTCCTCCCTCAGCCCCGACGGGCCCGGAACCGGGCGCTGACGGCGATGGGCTACGTCCTGGTCGACAAGCCGCGCCCGCACGTCACGCTGATCACGCTGAACCGTCCCGAGCGCATGAACGCCATGGCCTTCGACGTGATGATCCCGTTCCGCCAGGCCCTCGAGGAGGCCAGTGCCGACAACGACACCCGTGTCGTGGTCCTCACCGGGGCGGGCGGGGCGTTCTGCTCGGGTGCGGACCTCGAGGACGCCGGTGTCATCCCCAACATCGCCGGGCTCACACGCACCACGATCGCCCAGCGCTCCATGGAGCTGCTCGACGACGTCATCCGGGCCATCCGCAAGATGCACCAACCGGTCATCGGCGCCGTCAACGGGCCCGCCATCGGCGGCGGCTTCTGCCTGAGCGTCGCCACCGACATCCGCGTCGCCTCGCACGAGGCCTACTTCCGGGCCGCGGGGGTCAACAACGGCCTCACCTCGAGCGAGCTCGGGCTCAGCTACCTGCTGCCGCGCGCCGTGGGCTCGTCGCGCGCCTTCGACATCATGCTGACCGGGCGCGACGTGGACGCGGCCGAGGCCGAGCGCATCGGGCTGGTGTCGCGCGTAGTGGCGACGGGCGAGCTCCTCGACACCGCCTACGGCATCGCCGAGCGCATCATCGGCTTCTCGCGGGTGGGCATCGAGCTCACCAAGCGCCTGCTGTGGGCGAG
>JARLGQ010000268.1 GCA_031292675.1 Acidimicrobiales bacterium | reverse complement strand
TGGGCGGAGTACGTGGCCGAGCACGGTGCCCCACCCGAGGGTGCCGAGGGAGGTCCCGCTGCCCCGCCCCCGCCCTCGCCCGGGGCCGAAGCGCCGACCGCAGTCGCGCCGACCGCAGAGGTGCCGACCGCAGAGGTGCCGGTTGCGGACACGCCGGTCGCGGACACGCCGGTTGCGGATTCACCGGTTGCGGATTCACCGGTTGCGAGCCCCGAAGGTCCTGACGCGGCGGGGGCCCCCGGAACCTGAACCCGGCGCGGCGGGGACGTCAGCCCTGCGGATCGATCCAGAGCGGTGGCCGCTCGGCCGTGCCTCCGGGTGGCGATGGTGGGGGAGCCGGGGCATCGGGTGCCTGCACCGTCCACGACGGTGGCTGCCGATCCTGCCCTGCGCTTGGCGGCGGCGCTCCGGGTGCGGGCGACGCCACGGAGATGTGCTCGGTGAAGGGGACGTCGGGCAGCGTGGCGGTGCCACCGCCGAGTGGGAAGTGGCACGCCACGAAGTGACCCGGGCCGATGGCGCGCATCTGGGGCTCCTCGTCCGCGCACCGCTGCTGCGCGTACTGACAGCGGGTGCGGAAGCGGCAACCCGATGGCGGGTTGATGGGAGAGGGGAGGTCACCGGTGAGGGCGGCCGTGCCGTCATGGGCCACCCCGGGATCGGGCTCGGGAATGGAGGTGAGGAGGGCCTCGGTGTAGGGGTGCTCGGGGACGTGGTAGAGGTCCTCGGGCGGCGCCACCTCGCACAGTTTGCCGAGGTACATGACCGCCACCCGGTCGCTCACGTTCTTCACGACGGCCAGGTCGTGCGCGATGAACACCATGGTGAGCCCGCGATCGCGCTTCAGGTCGGCGAGGAGATTGAGGATCTGGGCCTGTACCGACACGTCGAGGGCGGAGACGGGCTCGTCGCACACCAGCACGGTGGGATCGAGCATGAGGGCGCGTGCGATGCTCACCCGCTGGCACTGCCCACCTGACATCTCGATGGGCCTGCGCCCGCCCGCGTCGTCGGGGTCGATCCCCACCGCGTCCAGGGTGGCCCGAGCCTTGGCCCGGCGTTCGGGCTTGGTGCCGATCCCCCACACCGACAGCGGCTCGATCACGGCGTCGAGCACCCGCCGGCGCGGGTTGAGCGACGAGATCGGGTCCTGGAACACCATCTGGATCTTGGTGCGCGCCCGCCGCAGCTCGCCGCGCGTCAGGGCGGTGAGCTCGGTGCCCTCGAACTTGACCGATCCCGAATCGGGGTGGTGCACCAGGGCCACGGCCCGACCGGTCGTCGACTTGCCACATCCCGACTCGCCCACCAGGCCCAGGGTCTCGCCCGCCGCCACGTCGCGCACGCGTGTGCCGGTGAAGGCCAGGGCGGCGGGAACCATGGCGGCCACGTTCTGCGCCAGGGCGGCGTCGCCTTCGGGGGAGCCGACCGGGTACCAGCAACGGAAGACGTGCCCCTGGCCGGCGGTGCGCAGGGGCGGCTCCTCGGTGCGGCAGCGGTCCTGCACATACGGGCAGCGCGGCGCGAAGCGGCACCCCTGGATGTCGGCGGCCAAGTCGGGGGGACGGCCCGGGATGGCCCGCAACCGGGTGTGGGAGGGCTCGGTCAGGCGGGGGATCGAGCGCAACAGCGCCTCGGTGTAGGGCATGCGGGTGTGGGCGAAGAGCTCGGCGGTCGGCGCCTGTTCGACCACGCGCCCCGCGTACATCACCGCGATCTCGTCGGTCCGGTTGGCGACGACACCGAGGTCGTGGGTGACGAGGATCATGCCCATGTGACGCTCGCGCTGCTGGGCGGCCAACAGGTCCAGGATCTGGGCCTGGACGGTGACGTCGAGGCCGGTGGTGGGCTCGTCGGCGAGGAGGAGCTTGGGCCCGCACGCCAGGGCGATGGCGATCATGACGCGTTGGCGCATCCCCCCCGACAGCTCGTGCGGATAGGAGCGCAGGCGCCGCTCGGGGTCGGGGATGCCCACCGACGTGAGCAGCGCCACCGCCGTCTCCTGGGCGCCCCGGCGGTCCAGCCCGGCGCGCAGTCGCAGCGACTCGGTGATCTGGCGGCCCACGCGCACGACCGGGTTGAGCGCGGTCATGGGGTCCTGGAAGACCAGGGCGATCTGCATGCCCCAGACCTCGCGCAGCTCCGGGAGCGACATGGCGGTGAGGTCGTGGCCCGAGAAGCGCACCGTCCCCGAACGCTCGACGTTGGACCCGGGGAGCAGGCCCATGATGGAACGGCTCAACACGGTCTTGCCCGAGCCCGACTCGCCCACCACCCCGAGCGTGCGGCCCCGGCCCAGGGTGAGCGAGACCCCGTCGACGGCGCGCACGAGCCCCCGTCCGGTGCGGAAGGACGTGTGGAGGTCCTCCACCTCGAGCAGCGGGCCTTCGATCGACCCCACGTCGGGGAAGGTGAGGCTGGGTTGCCGCCGCCACGGGGTCACAGCTTCACCTCGCGGATGTCGAAGAACGACCGAAGGCGGTCGGCCATGAGGTTCAGTGCGGTCAGCAGCAGGAAGATGTAGAGCGACGGCCACAAGGCGATGAAGGGGTTGGCGTTGAGGTTGTTGTTGTTGACCCCGTCGTTGATGATGTTCCCGAGCGACGACGTGGGGAGCCCGATCGACAGCCCCAGGAAGGCGAGCGATCCCTCGAGGACGATGGCGATGGCCACGCCGATGAGGGCGAAGGACACCGCCGCGGGCAGCACGTTGGGAAGCAGCTCCCGGAGGAGGATGCGTCCGGTCTTGGCCCCCGTGGCGCGCGCCGCCACCACGAATTCACGACTGGCGAAGGACAGCGTCGTGGCCCGCATGACGCGGAACAGCAGCGGGGAGGCGACGAAGGAGAAGATCACGGTGAGCTTGAACAGCGACACGGGCTCCCAGAACAGCTCGACCACCATGATGGCCAGCAACGCCGGGAAGGCCAGCAGCACGAACGACAGCGCGTTGAGCACGTTGTCGGCGGACCCGCCGCGGTACCCGGCCAGGAGCCCGGTCACGCCCCCCACCACCAGGGCCACGACGACGGGGGCGAAGCCGATGACCAGCGACACGCGCGACCCGAAGATGACGCGCGACAACAGGTCGCGGCCGAGGTCGTCGGTGCCCAGCAGGTCGTGGAAGCTGGGCCCCTGGTTGACCGCCGAGTAGTTCTGGAAGTTGGGGGCCTTGAGGGGCAGCACCGAGGCCAGCACGGCCAACAGGATCATGATCGCCACCCACGCCGCGCACACCCAGAAGGTGAGGCCGAGCCCGCCCTTCTTGGAGAGGAGGCCGGTGGCGGGAAGCCGGGCCGCCAGGGCCTGTCTCCGGGCGCTGAAGCCGATCCCCATCGGGGCCAGCGCGTCGGACTCCAGTGCGACCTGCGAGGGCAGCTCAGGCATGGCGCACCCTCGGGTCCAGGATGGTGAGGAGGAAGTCCACCGCGAAGTTCACGACCACGAACGCCACGGCGGCCACCAGGGCCATGCCCTGGACCACCAGGTAGTCACGGGAGTAGATGGCCTGCACGAGCTGATAGCCGATGCCCGGGAGAGCGAACAGGATCTCCACCACGAAGGCCCCGGTGAACAGGGTGCCGATGCTGATGCCGGCACCGGCCAGCAACGAGAACGACGAGGGACGCAACACGTGGCGCATGAGGATGTAGCGCGTGGACAGCCCTTTGGACCGGGCCATGGTGACGAAGTCCTCCTGCAGGGTGGCGATCAGGTCGGCGCGCAGGAGCCGGAAGTAGATGGTGATGGACCCGATGGCCAGGGCCACCGACGGCAGGATGACCGACTTGAGGTTGGGCCCCAGGCCCTGGGAGAGGCGGTCGAAACCGGTGGCCGGAGCCCAGTGCAGCTTGACCGCGAACACCAACACGAGCAACGGGCCCGCCACGAAGGTGGGGAGCGCCAGCATGGCGAAGGTCGACGTGGTGGACACCCGGTCGAACAGCCGGTTGGGGCGCAGGGCCGCCACGAGCGCCATGGGGATGGCGATGATGAGCGCCAGAACCTGCGACACCACGACGAGCTCGAGGTCGATGGGCACGGCCACGCTCAGGGCGTTGGTGACGGTCTGCTTGGTCAGGAAGGACGCGCCCAGGTTCCCGCGGAAGATGTTGGTGACCCAGGTGGTGTACTGCGCCACGAGGCCTTTGTTGAGGCCCAGCTGGCGCAGGAGCAGGGCGTGGGAGGCGGGGGTGTAATTGGGGCCCAGGATGGTCTTGGCGGGGTCACCGGGGAGGAGGTGGACGAGCAGGAACGCGAACACCGTGATGAGGAAGCAGATGATCACGAGCGACACCAGGCGGCTGGCGACGTACCGGGCCATGGGCAGTACTCAGGCCTTTCGCCACACCGGCGTGGGGTCGAAGACCCCGTTGGCGAAACCGAGGGAGTGTGACCCGTCGGGGAGCGTGAGGTTGTTGAAGTTCATGACCGAGTCGCTTCCTGTGAGTGACCACGTCGCCAGGGACACCCAGATGTACGGCAGGTCCTGGGCGAGACGCTTGTCCACCTCCTGGTAGGCCTGGATGCGTGCCTGTTGCGCGGACGACGTGCGCCCTTGTTGCAGCGCCGCCTCCAGCAGATCGTCCTTGTTGCGGGAGAAGTTGAGCGCGATCGGCCCGTTGGCGGTGGTGGGGCTCATCCACACGTAGTTGAGGTCGGGGTCCGTGGCGGCGAACATCTCGTCGGTATAGGCCTGGAATTTCCCCGTGACCAGGTTGTCGATGAAGGTGACCTGTTCGATCTCACTGACCGTGGTCTTGATCCCCGCCATTCCCCACATGCTGGCCACGGCCTGGACCTCTTCGAGCAGGCGGGGGTCGGTGATCGTCGCCAACGCGATCTCGATGCTGCCCCCGTGGTTCGGGGCCGCCTGCGCCACCAGCTGCTTGGCCTTGGCCAGGTCGTACTGCGGGTAGCCGTTGTCCTCGGGACGGTAGGGGGATCCGGGCGGAAAGAGGCTGAGGTTGGGGACGGCGACGCCGACCCCGAACAGCTTCACGAGCTCGGCCGAGTCGGTGGCACAGGCGATGGCCTGGCGCACGATGGGGTCGTTGGTGGGATCCGCGTCGGTGTTGAGGATGATGAAGTCCATGTCCCCCTGGCCCACCTTCGGGTTCAGCACCTGCTGAAAGCTGGGATCGCCGCGCAGGTCCTTGATGGCGTTGGGATCGCGCGTCACCATCAGGTCGACGGTCCCCGACCGCAGCGACGCCTCCCGGGACTGGTCGTTGGCGATGGGCTTGTAGGTGATCGTGTCGAGGTACGGCAGGCCCGGCCGCCAGTAGTCGGGGTTGCGCGTGGCGGTCAAGTGGTCGTTGGGCTCCCACGACACCAGCGAGAAGGGCCCCGTGCCGATGGGCTTGGTCGAGCTCCCGCTTTCGAGCTGGGCCATGGCGATCACGTAGCCGACCTGGGTCGCCAGGTACTGGGGGAAGGCCACGATGGGCTCGGCGCACGACACCATCACGGCCATGTCGCTCACCTTGGTCAAGCCGTCGACCACCCCCCGCAGCGCCTGGCCGGTGAGCGCCGAGGTCTGCAGCGCCTGGATGTTGGCCAGGACGACGTCTGCGTTCAGCGGCGACTGGTCGTGGAACCGGATCCCCGGGCGCAGGGTGATCGTCCACTCCGTCATGTCGCTGTTGGGTGTCACCGACTGGGCCAGGTACGGCCTGGCCTTGCCGTCGGCACCGATCACCGTCAACGGGTCGAACAGGGTGTTGGCATAGGTCAGGCCGGAGTTGTCCCAGTGGCTCGCCGAGGGCAGGAACCCGTCGATCTCCGAGTTCAGGCCGACGGTGGCGGTCCCGCCCCGCCGGGGTGTGGCCGTGCTCACGCCGGGCGTCGACAGTCGCGGTGCGGCGGAGCCACCGTTGCTGGTGCCGCACCCCGACAGCAACGCCGGCAGGCCCACCCCCGCCAACCCCACCGCCGCGGCGGCGGAGGCACCCCGCGTCAGGAACGCCCGCCGGTCGTATCGGTCCGCGGAATCAGCCATCGGTCCCCCTCGCCCTGGTCGGACTCGCAGCCCCCTGGGCGCCGCTCGGGCGCCATGGTAGACGGCAGGCCGGGAAACAGCCGGGCACTGGCTCGTCCCGGGGGGGACGACGACGGAACCTTCGGGGCCGGCACCGGAAGGGACGGGGCCGGCCGCGGGGTCGTCGTTACCATTCAAGGATGCGGGCCCTGATGCGACGGCAGGCGACGGGAGCAGGCCCCGCCTCCGCCCTGGCGACGGCACCCGGCCTCAGCTTCGCCCCGGCCCGGGAGCGGCTCCAGCCGTGGGGACGCGACGAGCTGTCCTGGGCCCTGCGCACGGCCGTGGTGCCGTGGTTCGCGGCCCGCGCCGTGGTGGGCGGCGCGCTGGCGGTCGCGCACGAGCTCGTCACGCAGACCAAGCCCCTGGCCTCGGTGGCGACGCGTGTGCACCAGGGCCTGTTGGGCTGGGACGCGGGCTGGTACGAGTCCATCGCCCGCCACGGCTACGCGGGGGCGGGACACGGCTCGTTGCGGTTCTTCCCCCTCGTACCGCTCCTGGCGCGGGCGCTGTCTTCGGTTCCGGGGATCGGGGTCGGCGCCGCACTGGTGGTCGTGGCCAATGCCTCGGCCTTCGCGGCGGTGGTGCTCCTGGCCATGCTGGCCCGACGGGAGACGGGCGACACCTCCCTGGCGCGACGGGCGGCCTGGTTGCTGTGCCTGGCGCCGCCCGCCTTCACCCAGGTGATGGGATACGCCGAGGCGACGTTGCTCGCCCTGAGCGTCGGCACCCTGCTCGCCCTGCGGGCGCGGGCGTGGTGGTGGGCTGCCGCGCTGGGCCTCGCCGCCGCCACCACGCGGCCTGTCGGCGTCCTCCTCGTGATCCCGGCCGCCATCGAGGCGCTGCGGGGACGGCCCCATCCCGGGCCGGGCCGGCGCAGTGCCCGGACGGCGGCGGTAGCCGGGCCCGCGCTGGGACTGGGCGCCTTCCTGGGCTGGGTGGGGTGGCGCTACGGGGACTTCCTCGCCCCACTCCGGGAGCAGCAGCAGGGATCGCACCGGGGAGGGGTGGCCGACCCCCTGCGCACCCTGGCCCACGACGCGTCACTGCTCGTCCACGGCCGCCACCTCGGCTCCGCGCTGCATCTTCCGTGGGCGATCGTGGCCATCGCCCTGCTGGTCGTGGCGCTGCGGCGGTGGCCGGCGGCCTACCCGGCCTACGCGGCGGGAGTCCTCGCCGTGGCGCTCACGGCGTCGAACCTCGACGGGTTCGAACGGTACGCGCTGTCCGCCTTCCCCCTGGTGCTGGCCGGGGCGACCGTGACGTCGTCCCGGCGCGTCGAGCGGGCGGTCCTCACCCTGGCGGCCGCCGGCCTGGCCCTCTACGCCCTGCTCGCCTTCACCAATCTTTATGTGCCGTGACCCGGAACTTCGCGTGACCCGGGCGGGGCCTGTGCCCGGTCCGCGGGGCCGCAACCGACACCCCCGCTCCAGGGAACGGGGGTGTCGCAGCCGGTAGCCTTGGTCCGGGCCGGGAGCCGGACGAAGTGGAGCTGGGGGCGAGGTGACACAGACGACGGCATGGCGGGGCGATCGCCCGGTGGTGGTGATCGGAGCCGGGCCGGCGGGCCTCACGGCCGCCTACCAGCTCTCCAAGGCCCGCCGTGAAACCCTGGTGCTGGAGGCCGACGATGTGGTGGGCGGGATCAGCCGCACCGTCGAACGAGACGGGTGGCGCTTCGACATCGGAGGCCACCGCTTCTTCACCAAGGTGCAGCCGGTGGAGGACCTGTGGCACGAGATCCTCCCCGCCGGGGAGTTCCTGCTCCGGCCCCGGATGAGCCGGATCTACTACGAGGGCAAGTTCTACGACTACCCGATCAAGCCCCTCAACGCCCTGCGCAACCTGGGGCTCGTCGAAGCCCTCCGCTGTGCGCTGTCGTACGCCAAGGTGCGGGTGTCGCCCCCCCGGGACCAGAGCACCCTGGAGGGCTACATCGTCGCCGACTACGGGCGACGGCTCTACGAGCACTTCTTCAAGACCTACAACGAAAAGGTGTGGGGGGTGTCCCCCTCCGAGCTCTCCGCCGACTTCGGCGCCCAGCGCATCAAGGGGATGTCCTTGTTCACGGCGGTGTGGGAGCCGGTGCGGGCGAGGCTGGCGGGGGGGCGCACGAACCGGTCCAAACAGGTCACGAGCCTCATCGAGGAGTTCCAGTACCCCAAGCTCGGCCCGGGAATGATGTGGGAGACCTGCCGGGACCTGGTGGAGAAGGCCGGAGTGGAGGTGCTCCTGGACAGCCCCGTGGTGGGCATCGAGCGGGGGAGCGCCGGCGCCGTGGCGGTGGCCTTCGAGCACGCCGGGCAACGCGTCCGCGTCGAGACCGACCACGTCATCAGCTCCATGCCCTTCTCGGCCCTGGTGCGCGCCATGGACCCGCCCCCGCCCGCCGACGTGCTCATGGCCGCCGAGGCCCTGCACTACCGCGACTTCCTGACCGTGGCGCTGGTGGTGCCCGAGGCGCGCGGCTTCCCCGACAACTGGATCTACATCCACTCGCCCAAGGTGAAGGTGGGGCGCATTCAGAACTTCGGGGCCTGGTCCCCTTTCATGGTGCGCGACGGCACCACCTGTCTGGGGATGGAGTACTTCGTGTTCGAGGGCGACGAGATGTGGGAGCGCGACGACGACGACCTGGTCGCCCTGGCGACCGGAGAGCTCGACGCCATCGGGCTGGTCGGGGCGGCCCAGGTCCAGAGGGGGTACGTGGTGCGCATGCCCAAGGCCTATCCCGTCTACGACGACACCTACCGGGCCGCGGTGGACACGCTGCGCCACTGGCTGGCCGCCGAGGTGCCCAACGTGCACCCCGTGGGCCGCAACGGGATGCACAAGTACAACAACCAGGACCACTCCATGTACACGGCCATGCTGACCGTGGAGAACATCGTGGGGGACGCGGGCCACGACATCTGGTCGGTGAACGTCGACGAGGAGTACCACGAGGAGAGGGCCGGGGCGCGTCCGGAGACCGGGACGGGCCGAGTGGCACCCATCGTCCCCCGGCGCCGCCACCGTGACGCGTATCGGAGCGAGATAGTGGAACCGCCCCCCGTCGAACCCCTCCGGCGCC
>JARLGQ010000267.1 GCA_031292675.1 Acidimicrobiales bacterium | reverse complement strand
GGCCGAGGTGGAGCAACAGCTGGCCGTGGCCCGGGCCGGCGGAGGCCCGCGCTACGTGCAGCGCCACCAGGGGCGGGGGAAGATGCTCGCCCACGAGCGGGTCGAGCTGCTGCTGGACCGGGACAGCCCCTTTCTCGAGATGGCCCCGCTGGCGGCGTGGGGGACCGACTACACCGTGGGGGCGAGCCTGGTCTCGGGCATCGGCGTGGTGAGTGGGGTCGAGTGCCTCGTGTCGGCCAACGACCCGACGGTGCGGGGGGGCGCCACCAATCCCTTCACCATGCGCAAGTCGTCGCGCCTGGCCGACGTCGCCCTCGAGAACCGGCTCCCGTCGATCAGCCTGGTCGAGTCCGGGGGTGCGGACCTGCCCACGCAGTCCGAGATCTTCATCCCCGGCGGACGGGGCTTTCGCGACCTCACCCAGCGCTCGGCGGCGGCGGTCCCCACCATCGCCCTGGTGTTCGGCAACTCCACCGCGGGCGGGGCCTATGTCCCGGGCATGAGCGACCACATCGTGATGATCGAGGGCCGTTCCAAGGTGTTCCTGGGAGGACCCCCGCTCGTCAAGATGGCCACGGGCGAGGAGTCCGACGACGAGGAGCTCGGGGGCGCCTCCATGCACGCCCGGGTGAGCGGCCTGGCCGACTACCTCGCCGCCGACGAGACCGACGCCATCCGCATCGGGCGCGCCATCGTCTCCCGGCTGAATTGGCACAAGCTCGGGCCCGCACCTTCGATGCCCGCCGACGAGCCCGTCTTCGACCCCGACGAGCTGTTGGGCATCGCGTCGGCCGACCTGCGCGTCCCTTTCGACCCACGCGACGTGCTGGCGCGGGTGGTCGACGGGTCGCGCTTCGACGAGTTCAAGCCGCTCTACGGACCGAGCCTCGTGACCGGCTGGGCGTCCATCCATGGCTACCCCATCGGGGTGCTCGCCAACCACCGTGGTGTCCTGTTCAGCGAGGAGTCCAACAAGGCGACGCAATTCATCCAGCTGTGCAACCAGACCGACGTCCCCCTGTTGTTCCTCCAGAACACGACGGGGTACATGGTGGGAAAGGAGTACGAACAGCGCGGCATCATCAAGGACGGCGCCAAGATGATCAACGCCGTGTCGAACTCCCGGGTCCCCCATCTCACCGTCAACATCGGCGCGTCCTACGGGGCGGGCAATTACGGGATGTGCGGACGGGCCTACAACCCGCGCTTTCTGTTCTCGTGGCCCAACGCGCGCTCGGCGGTGATGGGGCCGGCCCAGTTGGCCGGCGTGCTCTCCATCGTGGCCCGCCAGGGGGCGGCGTCGCGGGGTGAGGACTTCGACGAGGAGGCCGACGCCCAGATGCGCGCCATGGTGGAGTCCCAGATCGAACGCGAGTCCCTTCCCCTGTTCCTCACCGCCCGGCTCTACGACGACGGCATCATCGACCCCCGCGACACCCGCCCCGTCCTCGGCATGTGCCTGTCGGTCATCCACAACACCCCCATCCACGGCACACGCGGCTACGGCGTGTTCCGGATGTGACGGTGTGAGACCGTGATCGCCAAGCTGCTCGTCGCCAACCGGGGTGAGATCGCGCGTCGCGTGATCCGCGGCGCCCATGCGCTCGGCATCAGCTGCGTGGCGCTGTGCTCGGATCCCGACGCCGGCGCCCCGTATGTGTCGGAGGCCGACGAGTTCGTGCGCCTGCCCGGTGCCGCCCCGGCGGACACCTACCTGAAGATCGGCGCCGTGGTCGACGCCGCGCTGGCCAGCGGGGCCGACGCCGTGCACCCCGGGTACGGCTTCCTGTCCGAGGACGCCGGGTTCGCCCGGGCGTGTGTGGCGGCGGGGCTGGTGTTCGTGGGCCCCCCACCCGAGGTGATCGAGGCCATGGGGTCGAAGCTGGCCGCCAAGGCCACCGTGGCCGCCGCCGGGGTGCCCGTGCTCCCGACCGTGGAGATCCCCCCCGGCACGGGGCAGGGCAGCAACCCGGGGGCCGGGGTCCCGGCCGAGGTCCTCGAGGCGGTGGCGGCCCTGGGGTGGCCCGCCCTCGTGAAGGCGTCGGCGGGCGGGGGCGGGCGGGGCATGCGCGTGGTGGAGGTCCCCGGAGCGCTGGCCGACGCGCTGGTGTCGGCCGCACGCGAGGCGGCCTCGGCCTTCGGCGACGGCACCGTGTTCGTCGAACCGTACGTGGCGCGTCCCCGCCACATCGAGGTGCAGATCCTCGGCGACACCCACGGCAACGTGGTGCACCTCTTCGAGCGCGAGTGCTCGATCCAGCGCCGGCACCAGAAGATCATCGAGGAGAGCCCCTCCCCCGCCGTGACCCCTGCACTGCGAGAAGAGCTGGGAGCCGCCGCGGTCACCGTGGCGCGCACCATCGGCTACGTCAACGCCGGCACCGTCGAGTTCCTGGTCCTCCCGGACGGGCGTATCGCCTTCCTGGAGGTCAACACCCGGCTCCAGGTCGAGCACCCCGTCACCGAGCTCGTCACCGGGCTCGACCTCGTGCGGCTCCAGCTCCTGGTGGCCGACGGCATGGCGCTTCCCCCCGAGGTCCTCGCGGCCACGATGACAGGACACGCCATCGAGGCGCGTCTGTACGCCGAGGACGCCACGCGGGGCTTCCAGCCCTCCGCGGGCCACCTGCACCGCTTCCGGATCCCCGCCGTCGACGGGGTGCGGGTCGACAGCGGCGTGGAGGACGGCTCGGAGGTCCCGGTCCACTACGACCCCATGCTCGCCAAGGTCATCGCGCACGCCCCCACCCGGCACGAGGCAGCCCGCGCCCTGGCCGGCGCGCTCGACGAGGCGCGCCTGCACGGCGTCACCACCAACTGCGACCTCCTGGTGCGCATCCTGCGCCACCCCGAGTTCCTCGCCGGCGACATCGACACCGGCTTCCTCGTCCGCCACGACCCCGCCGTGCTCGGCGCGCCACTGGCCGACGCGCCGACACGACAGCTGCACGCCGTGGCCGCCGCGCTGGCGGGCCAGGCCGAGCGACGCGCCCAGGCGCGGGTGCTCGGGGCCATGCCCTCGGGGTGGCGCAACAACCCCTCGTCACCCCAGACGGTCGCATTCGCCGGTCCCGACGGGACGGTGGCCGTCGACTACCGGTTCGACCGGACCGGGGAGTGCACCGACGTGGCGGTGAACGGCGAGGGGCGACAG
>JARLGQ010000266.1 GCA_031292675.1 Acidimicrobiales bacterium | reverse complement strand
CTGCAGGGCTCGTCGGCGGCGCGTGGTGGATCGCCATACCGCCAGCGGCAGCAGCCTTCCCGGGCGCGAACGGTGACATTGCTTTCGTTTCGACAACGAACGACAACGTTGCCATTTACCAGGTCGACCCGAGTGGTATAGGCATTGGCACTTCTTCCGGAGACCGGTCGAACACCACACCGCTGACCGACGGCGCTCTCGACGCCGAACCCTTCTACTCGCCCGACGGCAGCACCGTGTTCTTCTCGAGCAACCGGTCTGGGCACTGGGCCATCTACTCGATCCCGCAGTCGGCCGAAGAACCACCCACGAGCGCGACCGAGCTGTCTCAGGTCTCGGGGAGCGAGACCCACGACGACTATTCCCCATCCGTAGCAGCAGACGATCAGACAGTGGTGTTCAATCGCGATAACACCGCCCTCTATACTCTCTTCGCCTCAACCGGACCGGGGTCGGTCTGTCTGCTCTACACGCCTCCTGGCGGGTTGGCGGCGGCGTCGTCGGACAACGGCAGCGGGAGTCGGGCTGTCTTCGATCCACTGAACCCGTCCAAGCTTCTGTACGTGAGCGGCAACAACCACATTCACCTGCTGAGCGGGATTCCCACACCTACTGGGCACAACCCGTGCGGCGTTTCGCCCGCCACCCTGAGCGATGTCGACCTGTCGGCGATCGCTACCACACCCAGTGGCGGTGGCATCATTGGCGCCGCCGACGCCAACCCCGATTGGAATCCCTCGGGGACAGGAGCCACGGCTGTCAAGATCGGTGGCCACAGCACCAGCGTCATCTTCGACTCGACCCGAGATGGCGGGCACACGCTTTGGACAATGGATCTGACGACTGCGACGCCCTCGGTCCAGCCGATCTGGGCCTCCATGTGCGGTCACAGCAAGACGACCGACACCGAGCCAGTGTTCTCACCGGACGGGAACTTCATCACCTACACGCAGCCTGTCGTCCGGAACGCCACGCAGGTAGAGGACTACGAGCTCGTCCAGCTTGGGATGCCCAACAATGACGAAACTGACCTCACGCTCACGACTGGCACGCCTGCAAACAGCCAACCCGACTGGCAACCGACCGTCGCTGCCCAGACTCCCGAAGCTCCAATCCCCCTTCTACTCCCCGCCGGCGGCCTCCTGGTCCTCGGAACCGCCCTCGGATTGCTCCGGCGGCGAAGGCGCATAAATTCATAGCGGGTAGCTCGCGGGCCGAACCACCGCGTGCGCGCCCTCCTAGACGGGGACGCCTACCAGGGCCAGCGCGACCCCGACGAAACCGGCGACGAGCAAGGCGCTCACGACACCGCGTCGGGCCGCGAACAGCCACAACAACGCCCCACCCAGAACGGGGATCTGCCACAGGTGCCCGAACGTCAGCCCCAACGACACCGCCGACCCGGCGATGGCACCGATGGCGGCGGGTCCCGCCCCGGAGAGGAACGACTGGACCCGGACGTCGCCACGGAGCTGATCGAATCGACGACCTCCGAAGACGACGAAGAGGAACGAAGGGGCGAAAGCCACGAAGGCGGCCAGGAGCCCGCCGCCGATACCAGCGGCCGCATAGCCCACGACAGCGACCGTCTGGACCACCGGGCCCGGGGTCACCTGGCCCAGGGCGACCGCGTTCAGGAATTGCCCTCCGGTCATCCAGTGAAAGGTGGTCACCGCGTCGTGCTGCATGAGCGGCACGATGACGAAGCCGCCTCCATAGGAGAGGGCGCCGACCTTGAACGCCACCCAGGCCAAGGCACCCAACCCACCGAGCACAGCCACATGGCCCGCCATCACCGGCAAGATCGCCATGGCGGGACCGCGGTGGCCAGGTCCGCGGTTCGAGCGAATCAAGACTTCAGCCAGGCCGCACAACACGAGCACGAGCACGAGGTACGGGCCCACCGTGGTGGCTGCCACGCCGCCGAGGGCGACGTAGAGCGCCCATCGCAGGTGCTGGGACCTCATCGTCCCGGCCCGGGCGCGGCTGGCAGGTACCAACCCCGAAGCCGCCTTCAGCGCCACCGCGGGGACCGCCCCACCCGCACCGGACGCCGCTCCCAAGATCCAGCGGGCCGGATGTGGTGCCAGGAACACAGCCGACAGGCAGAGAATGGCGGCGAGGCCGGGGACGATGAAGCACAGGCCCCCCAGGACCGCACCCGCGGCTCCTCGCAGACGCCATGCGCACAGGATGGCCAACTGGGTGGAGGACGGACCCGGCAGGAGATTGGCGCCGGCGACCCCGTCCTCGAACTCGGCGGCCGACATCCAATGCCTTTCGTCGACGCAGAGCCGACGCAACAGTGCGATATGGGTCGGGGGCCCTCCGAACCCGATGCATCCGATTCGCCCCCACTCTCGAACGACGGTGGCGAGAGACACTTCGGAGCGCAGTCCCACCGCCAGAGTCTGCCATCGGCGAGTCGCCCCGGTGCGCTCCCACCGGCGTGCGGACCATCGCCTTCCGCCTCGGACGCGGTGTGCCGTATTGTCCGGGACCATGCATCCGACGAAGAGCCTCAAGGCCCTCGTAAGTGGTGTGGTCGCGCTGAGCACGACCCTCGTACTCGTCTCTGGCGCGGGCGCAGCCACAAAGGGCCTGCGCGCCGAGAGGGCGGCGGCCGGGGCCGTCGGCGTTGTACCGGCCCCGGCGATGCGAGCCTTGCCCCGCCCGCTCTACGGCGTGACGGTTGACGACGTGACCAACCTCGGAGCCATCGTGGCCGGCGCCCGGGCCCTCGGGCACATGCCGGTGACCCGCATCTACTTCAACGTGAAGGAGCCGGCCAGCTATTACGCCTCTGCGGTCAGGGCGGTCCAGCCGGCGAGTTACGTGATGGGCGAGCTCCTGGACTCTTCGGACTCCCGGCACATCGGGACCGCCGCATACGGCAGGCGCGTCGAGTCGTACGTGGCGCAGCTTGGCAACTCGGTGGACGTGTGGGAGATCGGCAACGAGGTGAACGGCAACTGGACGGGGCGGTACGCCACCGTCGAGGCCAAGCTCACGACCGCCTACGACGACGTGACTGCCGCCGGCAGGCGCACCGCGCTCACGCTCTACGACAACGTCGGCTGCGGGGACGGCTCCCGTGAACTCGACCCCGTCGCCTTCTCGGGGAGATACGTCCCGGCCGCAGTGCGAAGTGGCCTCGACTACGTCCTGCTCTCGTACTACGAGGGAAACTGCAAGGGCATCCGGCCCAGCGCCGCCGCCTGGACCGCGTACTTCGCCCGGCTCCACGTCCTCTTTCCCCACGCCTTGCTCGGTTTCGGGGAGATCGGCATGGACAGTCCCGCCACGAACATCACCCTCGGCACGGCCCGCTCGCTCATGACCTACTACTACGGACTAAGCGTCGACCTCCCGTACTACGTCGGCGGCTACTTCTGGTGGTACTACGACGAAGACTGCCTGCCCTACGCCACCAAGCCACTTTGGGCCACCCTGCAGAGCGCATTCGCGTCGGAGACGGCCGCGCTGGCCCACTGAAACCGGGCACTAGCCTCTGGTCCGTGGCCGACGCCCTCGCTCAACCACCGCGCAAACTGACCCTTTCGGGATGCGTCAACTTCCGCGACCTCGGGGGATACCCGGGCGCGGACGGACGCAAAATCCGCTGGCGACGGCTGTTCCGCGCTGACGGGCTCACCCGGCTGGACGAGGGGGATTGCGCCCAATTGGCAGGCCTCGGCCTGGCGACGGTCATCGACCTGCGCACCAAGGGAGAGGTCGACGAACGAGGGCGGTTCCCGGAGGACGCCTTCGAGGTCGAGTACCACCATCTCCCCCTCACCGACGTGTTGCCGCCCACCGAGGACCTCAGCCGATTCGACGAGCCATCCTTCGTGACGTCTCGGTACCGCCAGTTGTTCTCCGAGGGATCGAGCTCGCTGGCACGTGCCGTGCACGTGCTGGCCGAGCCCGAGGCCCTGCCGGCCGTGTTCCACTGCAGCGCCGGGAAGGACCGCACCGGCATCCTCGCCGCGCTCGTGCTCGGCTTCCTGGGCGTGCCCCGCGACGTCATCGTCGAGGACTACGCGCTCAGCGCCGAGGCGATGATCGCGCTCCTGGAGCGCCTCAAACAAGAGTACGCCGAGTCGGTGACCGAGGTCGAGCGCTACGCGCCGGCGGTCATCTCGGTGGCCCCGGAGTCCATGGCGGCGTTCCTCGACGAACTCGAGGACGAGCACGGCAGCTTCGACGACCTCGCCCGCGAGCTCGGGGTCACCGATCCCGTTACCCGTCTGCGCGAAACCCTGCTCGAAACGTCGTAGGCCGGCGAGCGTCAGTCGGCCTTCTGCCTGAACACGAGGAGGTCCGACCCGTCGCGTTCGGTGACCGCGTTCAGGAGCTCCCAACCGCTCTCGGATCGGGCCCGCAGCACCTCGTGGACCTTGCCCTCGTCGCGCTCGTCGTCGGACCTCGAAGCCCCCGGCAACAGCGTCACCCCGTACCGCCACGACCCCACGGGCGCAGACCCTATACAAACTGGAAGCCCAGCGCCCAAGGCACGATCCGGGCTTCCGCCATCGTCCACGGCCAGTCCCGGATCCGCCGAGTTGGCAATGCCGCCGGTGAGCTCCCGAGGCCTCGGATCGACGCAGAGCGGCGATTTCGTCCCAATCCGGTTTGCCAAGCGTTCAGGGAAAGTTCACCTTCTGAGCACCCTTTGTTCGCGTGTTGTTTACCAACGCCCCCTACGGTCCTGGGTAGTGACCAGGACGACCTGTCCGGACTATCGGGCCGTGACCGACGGCCCCACAGCGGCGTTCCGGCGCCCCCTCAGGGCCGCCACCTCCTGTCGCAGCGACACCTTGCCACCTTCCGTCCCGTGCCATTCGCCGAGCTCGCCGGCCACCCCTCTGCACCACGACCGTTGAAGCCGACTCCCCCACCCATTACTGGAGGTCAATCCCCCGTGAGTATCGCCCCCTCAGATTCGAAGCTTGTTCACCGTGCAAGATGGACGCTCCCCGTGACCGCCGTGGCCCTTGCGATCGGGCTGGCGGCGTGCAGCTCGACCAGCAGTTCGCCGACGACGACGAAGGCCACATCAGCCACCACCGCTCCGGCAGATCCGTACGCTCAGACGGATCTCCACGCGCCGGCAGGCACCCTCACTGGGGCCGGCTCAACTTTTGACCAGCCGCTCTTCACAAAGGCCTTCTACGCCTACAACCAGAAGAACAGCGGGGTGACCGTCAACTACGCCTCGATTGGTTCGGGAGGCGGCATCCAACAGTTCCAAGCCAATACGGTCAACTTCGGCGCTAGTGACGTTCCGATGTCCCCGCTCGACATCTCCAAGGCCACTGGTGGCCAGGTTCTGCAGGTTCCCGTGGCGTTGGGGGGTGTTTCCATCTCGTACAACGTCCCCGGCGTGGCCACTGGGCTCAAACTCACCCCCAAAGTGTTGGCCGATATCTTCCTCGGGAATGTCAAGACATGGGACAACTCCGAGATCAAGAGTCTGAACCCAGGCGTGAAGCTGCCCAGCAATCCGATCCAAGTGGTGTACCGCTCGGACGGCAGCGGAACGACGTACATCTTCACGAACTACCTGAGCACCGTGTCGACGGCATGGTCGTCCGGTCCGGGCACGGGCAAGTCGGTGAGCTGGCCGGTGGGCGTCGGACAAAAGGGCAACGAAGGCGTGGCCGGCTTCATCCACACGACGCCCTACACACTCGGATATGTGGAGCTCGCCTACGCCATCCAGAACAACTTTACGTACGCCAAGATCCAGAATGCCGCCGGTCAATACGTCTCACCATCGTTGTCGTCTGTGGCGGCCGATGCCGCGCAAAAGCCGAACATCACCTCGGTGGACTTCTCGATCGTGAATCAGACTGGGGCCGCGAGCTACCCGATCTCTGGTTACAGCTGGGCGCTCATCTACCAGCTGCAGAAGACCGCCACGACCGGGCAGACTTTGGTGGACGTGCTCGACTGGCTGACCCACGCCGGGCAATCGCAAGCAGCCTCGCTCGACTACGTCCCCCTCCCTGCAAACATCCAGCAGCTGGCCCGTGCGACTCTGCTCCAGGTCACGGGTCCTGACGGCAAAACGAAGCTCCTCACGACTTCGTAGCGGTGACCGATCTGGCCACGCTGCCGCCGCGTCCGGGCACTGCAGGGAGATTGCGCCGTCTCCTCGCAGTGCCCGACGGCGCGTATCGAGGCGCACTGGGTGCTGTGGCCGCCCTGTTCGGCATTCTCCTGGTGGTGTTCGTCGTTTCGATGGTCATGCAGGCGAGGCCGACCTTCGCACATTTCGGCCTCTCCTTCTTGACGAGCACGAAGTGGGACCCGGTCCACGTCCACTACGGGGTGCTCGTTTTCCTCGTTGGGACCCTCGAGACCACGGCGATCGCCATGGTGATCGCCGTCCCGATCGGACTCGGCTGCGCCTTAGCGCTCGCCTTTGGGATCCCCCAACGCCTACGCGTGACACTGGGGACTGCAGTCGAACTCCTGGCTGCGGTGCCGAGCGTCGTCTACGGTCTGTGGGGCCTCTTGGTCGTAGCGCCGTGGGTGCGGACCATCATCGAGCCCGCCCTGGCCAAGATCACCGGTGGTCACGGACCGTTCGGTGGCTCCCAACTCGGGGTCGGCTTACTCCTCGCCGGAGTGATCCTGGCAATCATGGTCCTCCCCACCATGGTCGCCATCTCGCGTGACGTTCTCATGGCTGTACCCGAGGTCGAGATCGAAGGCGCCTTTGCGCTGGGAGCGACCCGATGGCAGGTCATGCGACGCGTGGTGGTGCCGAGCGCCCGCAGCGGGATCCTGGGAGCGACCACGCTGGCCACAGGCCGCGCTCTGGGCGAGACCATCGCGGTGACGATGGTTATCGGAAACACCGATCATCTCGCCCACTCCCTCTTTGGGACGACCCAAACCATGGCATCGCTCATTGCCAACGAGTTCACCGAAGCGACCGAACCCTTTCACTTGTCTTCTCTGATTGCGGTGGGCGTGTTGCTACTCGTGGTGGCGGTCGTCGTCAACCTTGCCGCTCGGTTGCTGGTCCGGTCGGTCGGCCGCCAGCGTGCGATCGGGATCGGGGTGCTATGACGATCATGGCCGTTGACCCTGTGCTGGCCCGTCGGGCCGAGATCCAGCGGATCGCCCAGGCGACCGATCACAGGCGCGAGCTGCTGTCGAAACTGGCGCTTCTGGCTTGCCGGGCCTGCCTGGTCATCGTCCTGATCCCCCTGGTGGCCCTGCTGGCATACGTCGTGATCCGAGGAGCCTCGGCGTGGAGCTGGGCGTTCTTTTCACACCTCCCGACACCAGCAGGGATTCCCGGTGGTGGCATCTGGAATGCGATCGTGGGATCGTTCATCATCGACGCCATGGCCGCCGCAGGGGCGATCCCGTTCGGGATCGCGGCGGGACTCTTCCTGGCCGAGTCGAGTGGACGCATCGCGGGGGTAGTACGACTTGCTGCTGACGTGCTGTCAGGGGTGCCCTCTATCGTCGTGGCGATCTTCGCCTATGCGATTCTTGTCTCGCACGGCATCGGCCACTTCTCAGCCATTGCCGCAAGCTTCGCTATCGGTGTCCTCATGCTGCCTGTGATCATGCGAGCGAGCGAGACCGCCATCAGAGGCGTACCTGGGGTGCTGTCTGAAGCCGGGCTCGCCCTCGGCGCCCGCAAGGCGACGATCGCACGCAGAGTGATCCTGCCCGCGGCGTTGCCGGGCCTCATTACGGGAGTGCTCCTGGCGGTGGCGCGCGGAGCAGGAGAGACCGCGCCCCTTCTGTTTACTGCCATCGGTAGCCAGTACTTCTCGATCTCGCCGACCAAGCCGATTGCGGCGATCCCGCTGGTGATTTATCAAAACGGCATACAGGCCTACCCGGACCTAGTGAAGATCGCCTGGGGAAGCGCCCTGTTCTTGGTGGTGGTGATCCTCTTCCTGAGTGTGGGAAGCAGGCTTGTTGCCGCTCGATTGAGGAGAGTACGAAGTGACTGACCCAGCTGTCTCATCACCCGAGGCCTTGGCGACGACTCCTCCGGTTGTAGCGCCTGTCTCCCACGGTTCGGTGATGACGCTGCGCGACGTGTCCGTGGCGTTTTCGGGAAAGGTGGCGGTTCGAAGCTGTTCGTTCGACATCCCCATGAGCCAGGTCACGGCCTTGATCGGGCCGTCGGGCTCTGGCAAGACCACGCTGCTGCGCTCCCTGAACAGGATGCACGACATGGTCCGCGGCGCCGTCGTATCGGGCGAGGTGATGCTCGGCAAGCTTGACATTTACGGACCAGCCATGCGACCGACGTTGTTACGCTCGCGAGTCGGGATGGTGTTCCAACGTCCCAACCCGTTCCCGACCATGAGCATCTACGACAACACCGTGTCCGGGCTCCGATTTAACGGAGTCCGCAAGAAGGCGTTGCTCGACGAGGCCGCCGAATCTGCCCTCATTGCTGCTGCCCTTTGGGATAGCGTCCGCGACCGCCTCCGGGCCCACGCAAGCACGTTGTCAGGAGGCGAGCAGCAGCGCTTGTGTATTGCTCGGGCGCTGGCGGTGGAACCCGAAGTACTCCTCATGGACGAGCCGACCTCGTCGCTCGACCCAATCGCGACCAAACGCATCGAAGAGCTCATCGGGGAACTCAAGGACCGGGTCTCGATCGTCATCGTTACCCACAACATGCAACAGGCCATGCGGGTCTCGGATACCTGCGCCTTCCTCCTCATGGGTGAGGACAGAGCGGGTGAGTTGATCGAGGTGGCACCGACCACAAAGCTCTTCAGCGCGCCTTCAGATCCTCGCACCGAGGACTACGTGAACGGCCGCTTCGGCTGATCGCCCACACTGACACAGGTCAAGTGACAGCTCCACAAAGCGGAGGTCGGTCCCTAGAGCTCTCCGAGGCAAGTGATCAGCCATGGTGAATCCTTCACTTGACCCGGCCTTTGCGAACGACGGCAACACCGAGACCGAACGCCGGGTGCTGCTCGTAGAAGATCGGGGCCCGCTTCGAGACGCACTCGTGGGGGCTCTGCAGTTCGAGGGATACGACACCCGAACCACGACAAATGGCAGGGAGACACTTCGTCGGTTGCATTCGTGGCACCCGGATCTCGTGCTGATTGACCTGTTGGTCCACAACGGGACCGGCCTGGAGATCTGCCGTCAAGTCGCTGGACTTGTGCCCTCTCCGATCATTGTGCTTGCCCCTGTCGATGCCGAAGCCCAATTGCTCGAGGCACTGAACTCTGGTGCAGTCGATTACGCGACGAGACCTCTCGATGGGCGGGCACTCATCACTCGTATCCACACTACCTTGGCGCGCCCTTCACAAACGGACGGACCTTTCGTAGACGAAATCGTCGAAGTCGGACCCCTTGCAATCGAATTGTCGCGTCGACGCGTCTCAGTGCGAGGAACGCCCGTGCATTTCGCCAAAATGGAATACGAGGTGCTCCTAGCCTTAGCGCTTCGGCCGGGGGAGATCCGCACTGGCGACGAGCTGCTTGAAGAGATCTGGGCGGGACGGAGCTTTGAGGACCCCCGAACCCTGAGCACCCACATCCGGCGCATACGCAAGAAGTTGGAAACTGACCCAGGAAATCCCGAACACCTCGTGACTGTGCGTGGAATCGGCTATTACTTCAATGCCAACGGCCGCGGACCGTGAGCGCGAATCGATCGACGGATCACGGCGCTATTACCGATCAAGCCTGAACCCGACACCACGGATGGTGATCAAATAGCGGGGATGCGCAGGGTCCGACTCTATCTTCGTTCGAAGCCGACGAATGTGAGTGTCGAGGGTCCGTGTGTCGGCGAGGTCCTTGTCGGACCACAGTCGATCGATGAGTTCGTCACGGGTGCGGATTTGACCTGGAGGCGACGCCATGACTGCCAACAGGTCGAACTCTCGACGTGACAGGTGAACGGGACGACCATGTACTCGCACCTCCCGGCGTGCGAAATCGACCGTGATCGGCCCGACAGATACGGGAATCGAGCCCGAAGGCCTTCCCGCGTATGGTGCCTGGACTGAGTGAGTGGGGAGCGCCGGTGCCGTCACTCGGCGGAGCACTGCTTGGATCCGGGCGATCAACTCTCGCAACCGGTACGGCTTTGTCAAGTAGTCCGCGGCCCCGTGCTCGAGGCCGAGCACTACATCGACTTCGGTATTCAATGCCGTCAACATGATGATGGGAATCGCTGGCTGAAGTGATTGCATCCTTCGGCACACCTCAACGCCAGAAACCCCGGGGAGCATCACATCGAGCAGGACGATGTCCGGCGGATTGTCGGCGAAGAACCGAAGCCCCTCGATACCGTCGACCGCCAGCTGCACGTCGTAGCCCTCGCGCCCCAGACTGGTCGCGAGGGCATCACGATACGATTCCTCGTCCTCGACGACAAGAATTCGTGTCGGGCCATCGGTCGCGTGCATCGTCGACCTTGACGAGGTCCCGGCTACCAAGTCATCTCGTCGTGCTGCCTGTCAGAGCCTTGCGTCATCGCTCCACCCTTGGCCTGGTTCGAGGTCTTACCAGCTGGGCCACCGCGACCGTACCGATCGAGGGTGAACATCACGCGAACGAAAGGTAAATGGAGGGTGATCCTTCGGTAAACGTTCGGCCTGGCGAGCTCTCATGGTCCAGGGAATTGCAGGAAGGACGGCGGTAGACCGAACGCTTTGGCCTTGCAAGACACCGTCCTCGTCGAAGGCGAGAAACGGGCCGGGCGCGGCGCCCGATAGCGTCCCCGCGATGCCCGACACAGGTCCTCCCGTTGGCCCCGAAAGCCCCAACGGGCCCCTGCGGCCGACGACCCCCGCCGCAGCGGTAACGACGCCCGACGGGGTGGCCGTCGCCTACTACGACTTCGGAGGGAACGGTCCCCCGCTCCTGCTCGCCCACGCCACCGGATTCTGCGGCCCGGTCCTCGAGCCCCTCGCCGCCCGGCTGCGCGCCCGATTCCACTGCGTCGCCCTCGACCTGCGCGGGCACGGGGTCTCGGGCCGACCGCGGGGCTGGGACTTCGACTGGCACGGTTTCGGCACCGACGTGCTCGCCGTCGTCGACCACCTCGGGCTCGACTCCCCGTTCGGGTTCGGGCATTCGTGCGGTGGCGCCGCCCTCCTCCTCGCCGAGGAGGCCCGGCCCGGCACCTTCGCCGGTCTGTACTGCTTCGAGCCGGTCGTCTACCCGGGTGACGTCCCACTGGCACCCACGGTCGAGGGGAACCCGTTGGCGGCCGGGGCGATGCGCCGGCGCGAGGAGTTCGGCTCGCGCCGGGAGGCGATCGCCAACTTCGCGCGAAAGGCGCCCTTCGACCGGTTGCCCCTGGACGTGCTCGCCTCCTACGTCGACAACGGCTTCGCTCCGGCCGAGGGGGGCGGAATCCGGCTCCGTTGCCGGCGCCAGGACGAGGCCCAGGTGTTCGCCCACGCCCTGTCCCACGACGCCTATGCCCGTCTGAACCGGATCAGGTGTCCCGTCACCCTGGCGTGTGGCGCCCAGACCGATGGCTTCGGCCCCGACGTGCTGGAGGCGTTCCTCCCTCGCCTGGCCGCGTCGACCCTGGTGGTGTCGCCCGGGATCGGCCACTTCGGACCGCTCGAGGACCCCGCCGCGGTGGCGGTCTCGGTGCTGGACAGCCTGGTCCCCGTGAACGGCACACCCGAGGCGTAGCCTTCGCATCCGATGGCCCTGGCGCTCCCCCGATCCCTCTCCCCCTCCAAGCTCAGTGCCTTCAAGGACTGCCCACTCGCCTTCCGTTTCGCCGCCATCGACCGGCTCCCCGAAGCGCCCGCGCCCCACATGGTCAAGGGCACACTCGTGCACAGCGCTCTCGAGCGCCTCTTCTGGGACCACCCTCGCGGCGCGCGCAGCCCCGACGCGGGCCGCCGGGCCGTCGACCAGGCCTGGGAAGCGCTGCGCGACGACCCGGACCTGGCGAGCCTCGACCTGACCGAGGCCCAACGCGACGCCTTCGTGGCCGATGCCGCCTCGCTGGTCGAGGGCTACCTCAAGCTCGAAGATCCCGACACGGTGGACGCCGTGGGCGTGGAGCTCACCCTCGAGGCGGATGTGGCCGGCCTCCGGCTACGGGGCATCATCGACCGCCTAGACGTGAATGCGCGGGGCGAGCTCGAAGTCGTCGACTACAAGACCGGTCGCGTCCCGTCGGTCAACCAGGAGCAGCAACGCCTCGGCGGAGTGCAGTTCTACGCACTGCTCTGCGAGCAGGTCCTGGGCCGGAGGCCGAGTCGTGTCCGGCTCATGTACCTGCGCGAACCGCTCGTCATCGAGGCCGAACCCTCCGACCAGGCCGTGCGCGGGACCCGTCAGCGCACCGCGGCGGTGTGGTCGGCCATCGAGCGGGCCTGTGAGCGCGAGGACTTCCGCCCCCGCCCGTCCGCACTGTGTAATTGGTGCAGCTTCCGGTCCCTGTGCCCGATCTACGGAGGCGACCCGGCGAGAGCCGCCGAGTTCACCGGCCCGAGCCCGGCACCCCCGGTCGCCCAAGCCGGGTGACGGGGGGTGACACCGCGGGCCCGGCGCCGCCGGGTCGGCCCGATCCCGGTGCAATTGCGTCGATGGGCGAGGCACGGGTTGGAATGAGGCGGTCCGGGCCGGTGTTGGGTCTGACATGAGCCGACGCGCCCTCTCCGTCACCTATGACTACCGCTGCCCCTTCGCCCGTAACGCCCACGAGCACCTGGTGACGGCACTGCGGGGCGGGGCCGATTGGGACGTCGAGTTCACCCCCTTCTCGCTGTCCCAGGCACACGTGGAGGAGGGCGGGCTCCCGGTGTGGGACGACCCGGCCAAGGCTCGTGATCTGCTCGCCACCGAGGCCGGACTGGTGGTGCGCGACAGTGTCCCCGACCGTTTCTTCGACGTCCATGTCGGGTTGTTTGCGGCCCGTCACGACCGCGGCCTCGACCTGCGAGACGAGTCGGTGATCCGTGACGTGCTCGACGCCTCAGGGGTCGACAGCGACGCCGTGTTCGCGGCGGTGGCCGACGGCGGTCCTCGCGACACGTTCCGCAAGGCACACGAGACGGCGGTGACGACCTCCCACGTCTTCGGCGTCCCCACGTTCGTGGTCGGCGACAGTGCCGTGTTCGTGCGCATCATGACGAGGCCCGGCGAAGAAGTGTCGGTCGCCCGCTCGACCATCGAGGGTGTCCTCACCCTTCTCGACGACCACCCCGAGATCAACGAGTTCAAACACACCACCATCAAGCGCTGACCCTGCGCCGCCCGCCCCCTGAGGAGCTCCAGCCGGCGCGGCTGGCTTCAACCCGAAGCCGCTCTCGCCAACGCGCCGAGAAGTGCCCGTGAGCGCTCCACCTCTTCGGGCTTTCCATACACGGCACCCGAGAACTCTGTCGCCCCGCCCTCCGCGAAACGCCGTATCTGTGCGGTCACCTCTTCCTCGGTGCCCACCACCGCCACGTCGGCGGGTCCCTCCACCCCTTCGCGGTCCAGCATGGCGCGATAGGAAGGAAGCTGGCCGTACACGGCGAAGATCCGGTCGGCCCGCGCCCTGGCAGCGTCGGGATCTTCGGTCACGCACACCGGCAACGTGACGACCACCCGCGGGGCCGCCCGTCCGGCATCGGAGGCCGCCGCCGTGATGGTCGGCACGATGTGGTCGGCGACCGTGGCGGGCCCCACCATCCAGGTCACGGTCCCGTCGGCCTGGGTGGCGGCCAGACGCAACATGGCCGGGCCGAGGGCGGCCACGAGGACCGGAGGCGGAGCCGTGGGGGCGACGTCGAGAGGCCCGAAGGTGTTGGTGCGGATGACCTCGCCGTTGAACGACACCTGCTCGCCGTGCAGCAGGGGCACGAGCACCGAAAGGTACTCCCGCATGTACCGGGCGGGGCGGTCGAAGGAGCAACCCCACGCCCCTTCCACCACGACCTGGTGTGACAGGCCGATCCCGAGCAACAGGCGCCCGCCGCTGGCGGACTGGACCGTGAGCGCCTGTGCCGCCAGCATCATGGGGTGGCGAGGGTGAACGGGGATCACCGCCGTCCCCAGGTCGACCCCGGGCACCTCCCGTCCGACGACGGCCAAGGCCGTGAGCGTGTCCCAGCCGAAGATCTGCGAAGACCACAACGAGGCCACCCCCGTGGAGGCGAGGACTCGGGCTCTGGCCACGATCTCGTCGATCGTCCCGCCCATGTCGAGGCCCAGGCCGATGCGCATGCTGTTCTCCTCGTGTTGGGGGCGGCGCCGGTCGACTGGCATTCCGGGTCCGGGTGTTTCGGCGCCCGTGGCTCGTCGTGGTGGGCCCCATCGTGCCAGTACCGTTTGCGGAGTGCCTCTTCGCGGTGACGAGTACGACGCCCGGTTCGCCCGGTTCGAGGCGGAGGGGCACTACCTGCACGGGGAGGCCGACCTGGTGGCCGGGCTCCTCGGTGACCCGCCCGGTTCGGTCCTCGACGCCGGGTGCGGCACCGGGCGGGTGGCCATCGAGCTCGCTCGCCGCGGGTACGAGGTGATCGGCGTCGAGGTCGAACCGGCCATGCTCGACACCGCCCGGGCCAAGGCGCCAGGGCTGGAATGGGTCCTCGGGGACCTCTCCACCGCCGAGCTTCCCGACAGCCGCTTCGACCTCGCAGTGGCGGCGGGCAACGTCATGATCTTCCTCGAGCTCGGCACCGAGTCCGCTGTGGTGGCGAACCTGGCCCGGGCCGTCGTGCCCGGCGGCCTCGTCGTGGCCGGGTTCCAAGTCGGACGCCAGCTCACGTTGGAGCGTTACGACGCGCTGGCGGCAGCCGCCGGGCTCCGGCTCGTGCACCGTTGGGCGACCTGGGAACGGACACCGTACGCCGGTGGCGACTACGCCGTGTCGGTCCATTGCCGGGGCAACGGTTCGTGACCGGCCACGGCGCCGGGGTCCCGACGGCGACGCTGCACGACGCCGTCATCCCCCTGTCGTTCCTCCTCGGGCGGTGGGCGGGCGAGGGCGAGGGCTCATATCCAACCATCGAGGCCTTCGGATACGGCGAGGAGATCACCGTGTCGCATGTGGGCAAGCCCTTCCTCGCCTATGCGCAGCGCACCTGGAGCCTCGACGACGGCCGCCCCCTCCACGCCGAAACGGGCTACTGGCGCTGCGCCTCTCCCACCCAGGTCGAACTGGTCGTGGCTCATCCCACCGGTTTGGTGGAACTGAGCGAGGGGCCCCTCACGGCGACGTCGCTCGTGATGTCATCGAGGACGGTGGCGGGTACGGGCAGCGCCAAGGACGTCACCGCCGTCGTGCGCCGCATCACGGTCGAGGACCGCCGTCTCGACTACGAGCTCGACATGGCCGCCGTCGGTGTCCCCCTCACGAACCACCTGCGCGCCGTGCTCCGGCGCGTGGCGGCACCGCCGGGCTGAGGACAGGGTCGGGGCGCCCCGGACATAGTGTCGACCCGAGCGTGGGCGCCTGCCGGCGGGCAAGGCAGAATGTCTCCGGCCCGAGCTCGAGCGGGCGGACGTGACAAGAGACCGAGAGAGCAAAGGGACGACGGGAGTCCGATGAAGAGCGTTGGTGTGGTGATGGGAAGCGCGTCCGACACACCGGTGATGGACGGTGCGGTCGAGGCTCTGCGGGAGTTCGGCATCCCGGTGGAGGTCAGGGTGCTCTCGGCGCACCGCACCCCGGACGAAGCGCTGCAGTTCGCCCGGCACGCCGCCGGGCGGGGAGTCGGGGTCCTGATCGCCGGTGCGGGAAAGGCCGCCCACCTCGCCGGCGTGTTGGCCGCGGCCACTTCCCTGCCGGTGATCGCGGTGCCGATCGCCTCGGGCAGCCTCGGTGGCCTGGACGCGCTGCTGGCTATGGTGCAGATGCCTCCAGGTGTGCCCGTGGCCACCGTCGCCGTCGACGGCGGCCGCAACGCTGGGCTCCTCGCCGCTCGGATCCTGGCCCTTTCAGACGATGGCCTGGCGGCCGCCCTCGAGAAGTCTCGTGACGCCATGGCGGCGAAGGTGCGCGCCGCCGACGAGGAGATCCGGACGCGCTACGAGCGGGGGGATCCCTGAACCCCTGAGGAGCCGGCGCGGGCGGTACACGGCACCAGGAACGGAGAGCTGGCCATGCGGGTCGTGATCTCGGGCTCGAGCGGGCTCATTGGTGGGTCGGTCGTCACCGCGTTGCGTTCCCGCGGCGACGAGGTGACCGCACTGGTGCGCCGGCCTCCGGCCGCCGGCGAGGCGCGGTGGGACCCCGACGCCGGGTCGATCGACACCGGTGTCCTCGAGGCAGCTGATGCCGTCGTGCATCTCGCCGGTGCCGGCATCGGCGACAAGCGCTGGACCCCGGCGCGCCGACGCGAGATCGTGTCGAGCCGCGTGCAGTCGACATCGCTGCTGGCCCGGACGCTGGCCGAGCTCAGCAGGCCTCCGAGCGTCCTCGTGAGCGCCTCGGCCGTCGGCTTCTACGGCGACCGCGGCGACGAAACGCTCACCGAGGAGAGTGCGCCCGGTGACGGGTTCCTGGCGGAGCTGTGCCGCGCATGGGAGGACGCCACGGGCCCCGCCACCGGCGCCGCGATCCGCGTCATCCGGCTGCGCTCGGGGGTTGTGCTGTCGGCACACGGCGGGGCGCTGGCGCGCCAGCTCCCCCTGTTCCGCCTCGGTGTCGGGGGGAGGTTGGGAAGCGGCCGGCAATGGTTGAGCTGGATCTCGCTCCCCGACGAGGTCGGCGCCGTGCTCCGCGCCCTCGACGATCCCGCCATGGCGGGCGCGGTCAACGCCACGGCACCGACGCCGGTGACCAACCGTGACTTCACGAGGGCACTGGGCCGGGTGCTGCGCCGCCCGACGGTGATGGCCGTGCCGGGATTGGCGCTGCGGATCGCGCTCGGGCCCGACCTCGCCTCGGAGATGGTGCTCGCCGGGCAGCGCGTCCTGCCGACCAAGCTGACAGCGGCAGGCTACGTCTTCGACCATCCCGACATCGACACCGCGCTCGGCGCCCTCCTCGCGCCCGGGGCATAGTCCGTCCCGTCCGGATCCGGCCGGCGGCGATCGGGCCAGATCGAGTCGGCCCGCAGCACGTTCGGGGACTTCGGCCTCAGGTCGTGCGGGGCGCGAGGTTCTCCACCGCTTTGGCGAGGTCGTCGCCTCCGGGCAGCACGGCGAGGACGGGGATGGTCACCCCGTTGTCGACGTAGCGCTGCACGTGGGCACGGCACTCCTCGGCCGAGCCGTGGACCACCAGCGCGTCCACCACTTCGTCGGGAATGGCGGCCAAGGCGGCCTTGCGGTCCCCGGCACGCCATGCCGTCCACATTCCCTCGAGGAGCGGACCTCGTCCCAACCACTCGTGGAAGGCGGCGTAGACTGCCACGTTCAGATAGGCGGCGATCCCGATGCGGCCCACGTAACGGGCCCGGTCGGCGTCGTCGGTGGGGCACACGAAGATGCGGGCCACGATGGCCTTGCCCGCCCCGACCTCGGGGACGACTTTCGACACGTCGTCGGCGGAGAGCCAGTTGAGAATGGCGCCGTCCGCCTCGCGCCCCGCCAGTCGGAGCATGCCGGGGCGCAGGGCGGCGACGTAGATCGGTGGTGGCTGCTCGATGCGCCTCCCCAGGCGGAATCCGCGCACCGCGAAGGTCTCGTACTCGGCGTCGACCTTCTCCCCGGTCAGGGCGGCCCGCAGGAACCGCACCGTGTCGCGCACCCGCTTGTACGGCTCGAGGAACGGGGTAGCGTTCCAACGCTCCACGATGACGTCCGACGACGAGCCGACACCGAGAGCGAAACGTCCCGGGGCGAGCTCGGCCATGGTCGCGGCCTGCATGGCCAGCAACCCGGGGCCCCGCGTGTACACGGGCACCACCGCCGTCCCCAGACGGAGGCTGTGGCTCGCCACCGCCGCCAGCGCCAGCGGCGTAAAGCCGTCGGCACCGTTCGCCTCCCCGGTCCACACGTCGGTGTAGCCGAGCTCGTCGAGCCGTCGGTACCAATCCCCGTGCTCGGCCAGGGGCACGTCGTCGAAGGGCACGGTGATCCCGTATCTGTCCACGAGCCGAAACTACAGGCTCTGCGGCGCCCGTCCCCGGCTCGGGCGCCGGGTCAGGCTCGGGCGGGAGCTCGGAAAGGCTCTACAGGTCAGGGCCGCACTGGGTCGGAGTGGTCGGGAGCCGCCCCCGGAACGGGTCGCAGTACTCCCGGGGCGCGGGCAGTCCGAGCGCCCCGGCAAGTTGGTCCCAGAAGGCCGGGGTGGCCCAGCGTGGTGCACCCAGTCCCGTGAGGTTCGGACAGCCCGTGGGGTCGGCGGTGATGGTCCCGAAGACGACCGTGCCGGCCGTGAAGACTAGGGCGTAGGTGATGCCGAAATCGGCGGGACACGACATCGATCCGGCGGGGAAGTCCCCCAACCCGCACGCGGCCCGGGCCACGGCGGCGATCGCGGCGCCGTTGGTGGAAGCGACACGCGCCGGGAAGTCGAAGGACACCTGGTTCTGGGGAAACGCATCCGTTCGCGTGACCGAGAGCCCGGTCAACGTATCGGAAGCGGAGCAGATCCCCGTGGCGGGTGCCGATTGTCTCGGCGCCGCGCCGGGAGAGGTGGACGACGACGTCGGGGTAGACGTCGTCGTGGCACGCACACCCCGGGGAGCGGGTCCCGTGCCCGACCCGCATCCCGCCAGGACCGCCGCCACCAGCAGGCCCGATGCCGATGTCCATGCCCGCACCCGACCGTGACCCACCGCCACCGCCCTCCCGTCGTCGTCGTCCTGTTTGACGGACGGGGCTTCGGGCCGGTTCCCGGTCCGGCTCCGAATGGGCGTCACCCCGAGCCGGGGTCTCCGGGGGCTCCGCTGTTACACCTCGGCGCGATGCTGAGTCTCGTGGAGAACCAACTGCAGTTACCCCTGGTTGGCGACATCGCCGGTCGGACGGCTCGCCCTGCGGCCGACAGCGACTGGCGGATCGACGAGCCCACCCGCCGGGTCGGTCGCCGGGGCCTGGCCGCGGCCCGGGCCGCCCTGGCCCGGTCGTCTGCGCTCGAGGACCGCCGGGCCGACGCCGCCTGATCGACGCCCGGGACTGGATCGGACCGGTGCGGGCG
>JARLGQ010000034.1 GCA_031292675.1 Acidimicrobiales bacterium | reverse complement strand
GATTGTCTTCAAGCCTATAGCAGAAGCATATATACTCTTGCTCGTATAGTAGCAATGGCGAGATGTGTTCATAGTTGACCGCGCACACGATACGGTCGGGACCGAGACCCGAGGTCTCCCACAGCTGGCGGGCCACCACGCCCATCTCGGGGAGATGGGTCATGTCGTCGCGGTAGTACGACGTCATCATGTCCTGCTGCGCTCCCGATCCTTGCGCGGCAGCCTCGATGACCGCCGGGGCCCGGGCGCCGTCCCGGGCACGCTCGAGGCTCGTGACCACGATGGCCTGGCCGCCGTCCGACTCCTGGCAGCAGTCGAGCAACCGCAGCGGCTCGACGATCCATCGCGACGCCTGGTGGTCTTCGAGGGTGATGGGCTTGCCGTAGAACCACGCCGCGGGGTTGGTGGCCGCGAAGGCACGGTCGGCCACCGCCACCCGGCCGAAGTCCTCGGTGGTGGCGCCGGTGGCGTGCAGGTAGCGCTGGGCGAACATCGCCACCCACGACGCCGGGGTGAGCAGGCCCTGGGGGGCGTACCACGAGAAGTGCGCGTTCTCGGCGTTCGCCACCGGGGCGCGCCCTTGGATGCCGGTGCCGAAGCGATGGCCCGAGCGCTCGTTGAAGGCCCGGTAGCACACCACCACGTCCGCCGCGCCGCTGGCGACCGCCATGGCGGCCTGGTGCACGGTGCCGCACGCCGCGCCCCCGCCGTAGTGGATGCGGCTGAAGAAGGTCAGGTCCCCCATGCCCAGGGTGCGGGCCACCTCGATCTCGGGGTTGGTGTCGGCCGAGAACGTGACGAGGCCGTCCACCTCGGCCGGGGCGATGCCGGCGTCGTCGAGCGCGCTGCGCACCGCCTCGGCGGCGAGGCGCAATTCGCTGCGGCCCGAGTCCTTGGAGAATTCGGTGGCGCCGATCCCGCTGATGGCGGTGGTGCCCGCGAAGCTGTGGTGACGGGGGGACCTCGCGCTCATGACACCGGCCTCATGAAGTGCCCGCACCGTCACGGGGCACCGACAGCCGCACCGTCCCCGTCACGTGGTCACCGCGGCTGTTGGCGCCCCGCACCGCCACTTCCACCACTCCCCGGCCGTCGTCGCGGCCCGGGGGGACCTCGGCGGTGGTGACCCTTCCCGTCAGGGTCATGGTGTCGCCCGGGTAGTTGGGGGCGCCCAGGCGGATCGACACCGACTCGATGCGCGCCCCGGGCCCGGCCCAGTCGGTGACGAAGCGCCCCACGAAGCCGTTGGTGGTGAGGATGTTCATGAAGATGTCGGGCGACCCGCGCTCGACGGCCAGTCCCGGGTCGTGGTGGACGTCCTGGTAGTCGCGCGAGGCGATGGCCGTGGCCACGATCAGGGTCCGGTCGAGGGGGAGGACGAGCTCGGGGAGCGTGTCGCCCAGGGCGATCTCCTCGAATCGCAGCGTGTCGGCGCGCACGGTGCTCACGGTCCCTCCACGCCGGCGCGGTCGCCTGCCACCGACGCCCCTCGTGGCCGCGACCCGCGATCGGCCGCCGAGGCGCGCAGTCGGGTCGCCACCAGCGCCCCCAGGCGGGCGAGCTCGGCGCTCGGTCCTTGCAACATCAGCTCGATCTGCTTGCCCCACAGGAAATAGCGGTGGATGGGGTACGAGACGTCGGCCCCCAGGCCACCGTGGAGGTGCTGGGTGGCGTGCACGACGCGCTGGCCCGCCTCCGACGCCCACCAGTGGGCCACCGCCACCGCCTCGGTGGCGGGCAGTTGCTCGTCGATGCGCCAGGCCGCTTGCCACGTCGTGACCCGGATGGCCTCGGTGTCGATGTAGGCGTCCGCGGCGCGCAGCATGGTGCCCTGGAACGACGACAGCGGCCGTCCGAATTGGTGGCGTTGGTTGAGGTAGGCCGCGGCGCGCCGCACCGCCTCCTCGGTCACGCCCAGCTGGATGGCGCACAGTCCCGTCCGGGCCCGGTCGAGCATCCACGCCACTGCCGCCGCGCCCTGCTCGGGGCCGGCCACGACGTCGGCGGCCCCGACCGGCAACCCGTCCATGTGGAGGTGGGGATGGACCTGGTGGTCGGTCGTCGTGGCGCGCTGCAGGTTCGCCTCCGGGGCGGCGGGGTCGACCAGGGCCACGATGACCCCCGCGTCGCGCTCCCCTTCCACCGCCGCGGGGACCAGGACGCCCGCCGCGACGTGCGCCTGGGGAACGGCGAAGGCGGTCCCGTGGAACCGCCAGCCCTCGCCGTCGCGCTCGGCGCGCACCGTCGGGTGGTTGCGGGCACTGGCCGCCACCTCGTTGAGCGCGGCCGACAACACGGCGTCGCCCGCCGCCACCTCCGGGAGCCAGCGGGCCTGTTGGTGGGGGGTGCCGAACCGGGCCAGGGGGAGCGCGCCGAGGACGAGGGTGGCCCACAGCGGGACCGGCGCCACGGCGCGGCCCTGCTGTTCGAGCACGAGGCACACCTCGGTCAGGCCCAGTCCCGAGCCGCCGTGCTCCTCGGGGACCGCCAGGCCCAGCAGGTTCGCCTTGGCCAGCTCGGACCACAGGGCGGTGTCGAACCGGTCCTCGCCGGCCTCGACCTCGGCCACCCGTTCGGTCCCCGCCATGCCCTCGAAGATGGACGCCGCCACCTCCGCCACCGCCAGCTGCTCCTCGGTGAAGTCGAAGTCCATCAGGCTGCTCCCTGGCGCGCGCCGGCGGGCCGGAACATGGGGATCGTGAGCTCGTCGTCGACGGCCACCATCTCGGCGACCACGGGCATGCCGATGCGCACCTGGGCGGGATCGACGTCGATCAGGTCTGCCACCAGGCGCGTCCCCTCCTCGAGCTCGACCACGGCGATGGGCAGGGGGTAGTCGAACCCGCCTACCTGCGGGTGGTGCACGACGACGAAGCTGTAGACCGTGCCGCGCCCGCTGGCGGTGACGGTGTCCCAATCGAAGGACCCGCACGACGCGCACGCCGGGCGGGGGGGATGGCGCAGCAGGCCGCATCCCGCACAACGCTGGATGAGCAACGTGCCCTGCCGGGCACCCTCGAAGAAGAAGGCGATGTCGTGGGTGACAGCCGGTCGGGGGCGGAGAGGGGCGTCGGCTTTGGCCCGGGCCTTTTGGGGGCGGAACCGCAGGATGCGGAAGCGCATGGTGGCCACCCGCTCGCCGTGCTGGTCGGTGAACTCGAGCCGGGTGGTCACGAAATGCCCGTCACCCAGGCCGGTGTGCTTCTCGGGGGACACCGAGTCGATGACCGAGGTCACCGCCAGCCGGTCCCCGAGGACGACGGGGCGGAGGTACTCCTGGTCGCAGTTGGTCGCCACCACCGACGTGAACCCGGCCTCGTTGAGCACGGCGAACAGCTGCTCCTGGGCCGAGGGCTCGCCCGATGCCTCTTTGGGGGCCTGCCAGCTCCCCCCCGGCTGCGAGCGGTACCCCCGCATGATCCACGCCTGGAGCATGGTGGGCGGGGCGACCACTCCCGGGAAGCCGTTCTCCCGGGCGGCCTGTTCGTCGACGTACACGGGGTTGTCGTCGCCCATGGCGTCCACCCAGTGCCGGATCATGGCCTGGTTGACCTCGTCGCGCCCTTGGGTGCTCGGCCCGCTGGGCCTGCCCTCGAAGGCGCGCAGGCGCGCCAGCAGCGCGTCGGCTTCGGTCTCCGGCACGACGTCGTGGTGGGTCACCGGCTCACCGCGACGCCCGGGTCATGCCCAGGCCGGCCATGGCGACGATCTCGCGCTGGATCTCGTTGACCCCGCCCCCGAAGGTGTTGATCTGGGCGTGGCGGGCGGTGCGCTCGAGCCGGCCCGCCAGTACCGCGCCGGGCGAGTCCGGGGTGAGGTACCCACCGGACCCCACGATCCCGAGCAGGCGGCGGTAGATGTCGATGCTGCGCTCCACCCCGAACACCTTCACCGTCGAGGAGTCCGCCGGGCTCATCGTGTCGGCGGCCAGGGCGGCCGCCATGCGCCAATTCAGGAGGTACATGGCCTCGAGCTCGGCGCGGCACCGGGCCAGGTCCGCCTGGACCCACGGCAGGTCGAGCACCGACGGGCCATCGGGGGTGGTGGTGCCCGCCGCCCATGTCGCCACCTCCTCGTAGAGCTGGGAGGCGAAGCCGCTCCAGGCGGCCAGTCCCACGCGCTCGTGGTTGAGCTGGGTGGTGATCATGCGCCAGCCCTCGTTCTCGGCCCCCACCAGTTGCTCGACCGGCACCCGGACGTCGGAGTAGTACGTGGCCGTCGTGCGCGCTCCCGCCACGGTGACGATGGGGCTCCAGGAGAAGCCCGGGGAGTCGGTGGACATGGCCAGGATGGAGATGCCCTTGTGTTTGGGGGCGTCGGGATCGGTGCGCACCGCCAGCCACACGTAGTCCGCCATGTCGGCGCCGCTCGTGAAGACCTTGGCCCCGTTCACGACGTACTCGTCGCCGTCACGCACGGCCCGCGTCTGCAGCGAGGCCAGGTCGGTGCCCGCCTCGGGCTCGGTGTAGCCGATGGCGAAGTTGACCTCACCGGCCAGGATGGCGGGGAGGAAGAAGCTCTTCTGCTCGTCGCTGCCGAAGCGCATGATCGTGGGCCCGACGGTGTTCACGGTGACGAACGGGAAGGGGGCGCCGGCGCGGCGGGTCTCGTCGAAGAAGATGAATTGGTCGGTGGCGGGGCGGCCTTGGCCGCCGTACTCCTTGGGCCACCCGATGCCGAGCCAGCCGTCCTTGCCGATGCGCCCCACGACCTGGCGCCACAGCTCGCCACCCTCGCCGACTTCGCCGATCCCCCGCCGCACCTCGTCGGTGAGCAGGTCGGCGAAATACGCGCGCAGCTCCTGACGCAGGGCCAGCTGCTCGGGGGTCTCCTCCAGGAACATGGCGCCGTCCTACTACCGGTCCGGGCCGGATCGCCCGGTCCCGGCCATGGCTGTCACTCGTACACTCGTGGCCGCAGCTCGCGGCGGCGGCACGTCCACTCGCTCGTTGCTGTAACTCGTTCTAGTTTGGCACCGTACCAGCCCGGCCGCGGGGCCGGACAATCGTGCCTGGTCCCGTGGCCGGCGGGGACCGGGGCGCCTGCGGTTTCCCGGTCCGGCGGCAAACGGGCGGCGGGGCGGCCTTGTTGGCCCGGGCCGGAGCAGAGGCCTATCATCACTGGAACACGTTCTGAAAACGCGGGGCGGCCCTCGTGGCGGGCACGGGCCCAGGGCCCGCGGCGGCCCGCATATCTCGGGCCGGGACGTCGAGGACACGTACCGAGGAGGGACCCGCCATGGAGCTCAACGAGATCGACCTCACCGACTCCACGAAGTTCGTCCCCGCCGTCCCCCACGAGTGGTTCGCCGAGCTGCGTCGCCGGGCGCCGGTGTACTGGCACGAGGAGGCGGACGGCCCCGGCTTCTGGTGCGTGACGAAGTACGACGACTGCGTCAACGTCAACCGCGACTACGAGCACTTCTCCTCGGCCAAGCGGGCCACGTTCCTGTGGGAGATGCCCGAGGAGCAGCTCGAACAGCTTCGGCTCATGATGCTCAACATGGACCCGCCGCTGCACACGCGCTACCGGCGTCTGGTCAACAAGGGCTTCACGCCGCGCATGGTGAACCAGCTCGAGAAGAAGATCCACGAGTCGGCTGACACCATCATCGACGCCGTCATCGAGAAGGGCCAGGCCGACTTCGTCACCGACATCTCCGCCGAGCTCCCGTTGCAGGTCATCGCGGATCTCCTCGGGGTGCCCCAGGCCGACCGCCACAACATGTTCAACTGGTCCAACCGGATGATCGGGCAGGAGGACCCCGAGTTCCAGACCAACGTGGACGGCGAGGAATACGCCAACGAGGCGGCGATGGAGCTCTACGCCTATGCCGCTGAGCTGTACGCCAAGAAGAAGGCCGATCCCACCGAGGACCTCATGAGCGTGCTCGCCAACGTCGAGGTCGACGGCGACAAGCTCTCGGAGCTCGAGCTCGAGCTGTTCTTCCTCCTCCTCACCGTGGCCGGCAACGAGACGACGCGGAACCTGATCTCGGGGGCGATGGACGCCTTCTTCGAGCACCCCGACCAGTGGCAGCGCCTGGTGGCCGACCGGTCCCTGCTT
>JARLGQ010000265.1 GCA_031292675.1 Acidimicrobiales bacterium | reverse complement strand
TACCGTTGGAACGGCAAGGTGGCATCGCTCGCCCATTACGACTTCGGTGCCGATCCCCGGTCGATCCCCTTCTCCCTGGACAAGGCGCCACCGCCACGCGAGGCCATCATCGGGGCCGCCGGCGGGCACGAGGTGCTGGCGTCGTTGTGGTTCGGAGCCAGGCACGTCGACGCCGTCGAGCTCAATCCCGTCACGTACTCCCTCGTGAAGACCACGTTCGCCGACTACGACGGGCACCTCGCCCAGAACCGGGCCGTCACCTATGTCAACGCCGATGGGAGGTCGTTCATCGCCCGGAGCCACCAGGCGTACAACATGATCTGGTATCCCGCCCCCGACAGCTACGCGGCCACGAACGCCTCCACCGCCAGCGCCTTCGTCCTCTCCGAGAGCTATCTCTACACGACCAACGCCGTGGTCGACAGCTTGCACCACCTCGCTCCCGACGGCATCTTCGTAGCCCAGTTCGGGGAGATCAACTACCAGGACAGCCCGTACCGGACCACGCGGTTCGTCGCCACGGCACGCCAAGCGCTGGCGGAGCTCGGTGTTGCCGACCCCCGCGACCACATCCTGGTGGCGAGCTCCCCGGCGCGATTCTTCGGATCGTTCACGTTGTCCACGATCATCGTCAAGCGGGCCCCGCTCTCGACCTCTGAGGTCAACCGCTTCATGGCGTCATTGGCGGCCGTGCCGGGGACCACCGTGCAGTACGCGCCCGGCCAGCCCGTGAGCAAGAACCCGGTCGACGCCGTCGTGTCCGACACCCCGACACAGCTTCGGTCCTTCTCTTCCACCTATCGGTACAACGTGGTGCCGACGACGGACAACGATCCCTACTTCTGGCACTTCGCCCGTTTCGGCACTGTCCTGCGGGATTTCTTCCACCCCATCACGGGCACCGACCGCGAATACCAGGTGGGTGAGCGCGTCCTGGTATTCCTCTTCGTCCTGGCCGCTTTGATCTCGGCCGTGTTCCTCTTGCTGCCGTTCGTGGCCATCCGGACGACGTGGCGCCGCTTGCCGCGCAAGGGGATCTCGGCGCTCTTCTTCGCCACCATCGGCCTCGGGTTCATGTTCTTCGAGGTGACGTTGATGCAGCTGCTCAACCTCTTTCTCGGGTACCCGACCTACGCGTTGACCGTGACCTTGATGTCGCTGCTGATCTTCACCGGCCTCGGTGCCCTGCTCAGTGGAAGATTCGGACATCACCCCCGCACCGTCCCGGCGCTCCTGGCCGGGATCACGGCGCTCACCGCGTTCTACGTACTGGGGCTCACCCCCTTCACCGACGCGCTGCTCGGGCTCCCCTTGGCGCTACGGGTGCCGATCGCCTTCGTGGTGCTCGCTCCCCTCGGGTTGTGCCTGGGCATGTTCATGCCCCTGGGGGTGCGAACCGTCTCGGCCATGAGCGACGCACCGCGCGAGTACGTGGCCTGGGGTTGGGCGGTGAACGGCTTCGCCTCGGTGGTGGGGGCGGTCCTGGCCACGCTCCTGTCGATGGCCTACGGATTCCACGTCGTGCTGTGGCTCGGGCTCGCCGCCTACCTGGTCGCCCTCATCGCTTGGAGGAGCCTGGCGCGGCCCACCTCGGCGGGCCCGTTCACGTAGTCGGTGGGCGAGGAGGGACCCTCAGGGACACGGCCGTTACCATGTGCCGACGTGACGACGTCGCGGAGCGTGGCCCCGTCCCCGGTCCGCACCCGCAGCGGGGGAGTGCGCCGGTCGGTGGAGCTGTTCCGGGCTTTTCGCGTCGAGCAGACTGATCCCGATCACTTCTACCGGATCCAGGCCGCGGACTCGGTGGCCCAGTTGCACCGCTACGCGGCGGTGGACGGAAAGCTCGTCGTGGACGTGGGCGGGGGGGGTGGGTACTTCACCGAAGCATTCGTGGCGGCCGGGGCGCGCTGCATCCTGATCGAGCCCGAGGCCGGTGCGCCCGAGGACCACGAGCCCGGGCTCTCGGCCTGCGACGCCGGCTTCGCTGCGCAGATCCCGACGGAGGCGGCACGGCGAGAGCGCCATCGGCGGGCCGTCATGCCCGGGCGTCTGGCGTCCGGGCGCACGATCGCGGGCGACGGCAACCAGCTCCCGCTGGGCGACGGCGTGGCGGACGTGGTGTTCTCCTCCAACGTGCTCGAGCACGTCCCCCATCCGGGACGCTTCCTCGACGAGATGGTCCGGGTGACCCGCCCCCACGGCACCGTCTACCTGTCGTTCACGGCGTGGTACTCCCCGTGGGGGGGACACGAAACGGCCCCGTGGCACTATCTGGGCGGGCACCGGGCCGCCCGGCGCTACGAGCGTCGCCACGGCCATCGGCCCGGCAACGAATTCGGGTCGTCGCTCTTCGCCTGCCACGTGGGCGCCACCCTGCGCATGGCCCGGACGCATCCCGGCGTCGACGTGGTGGACGCGCTGCCCCGGTACTACCCCGACTGGCTGCGCTGGCTCGTGGCCGTCCCCGTGGTGCGCGAAGTGGCGACCTGGAACCTGCTTCTCGTGCTCCGCCGTCGCGGGACCGCGCCGTGACGCCCCGCGGTGACGAAGCGGCCCGTCCGGATGCGCCGACGTGACGACGGCCACCGCACCGTCCGCGCCGACGGCGACGGAAGGCACGCCGCGCACGACGGCGACCTCGAATCGCCGCGCCACGCGCCGGTGGTGGGCGTGGCTGGGTCTCATCTACGTCGTCGGGTTCGGGATCCGCCTCGGCACCGTCCTCGGACGCCCCTACCGCCAGCCGGGCGGCGACGCCTACTACTACCACTACGCCGCCAACCTGCTCGTCGAGGG
>JARLGQ010000264.1 GCA_031292675.1 Acidimicrobiales bacterium | reverse complement strand
GTGTCGACATACGCGGTGTCGGTCGAGGATCACGACGCCGTGCGCGTCCTGTTCCTCGACCGGCCTTCCAAGCTCAACGCCTTCACCGCCGAGGGCTATCGCGCTCTGCGGTCGCAACTAGACACGGCTGCTTCTGACCCGAGCGTTTCGGTGTGCGTGCTCACCGGTCGGGGGAGGGCGTTCTCGGCGGGGGTGGACCTCAACGAGATGAGCCGCCCCGGTGGCAGCGCCGAGCTGGGCGTGGACTTCGACCCGCTCCTCGACTGCCTGGCGGGCTTCCCGAAACCGCTCGTGGCGGCGGTGAACGGCCTGGCGGTTGGATTCGGCGCCACGATCCTCCTGCATTGCGATCTCGTGGTAGTGGATCAGAACGCCGAGATCCGCATGCCTTTCGTGGCGCTGGGCACGTGTGCCGAGGCCGGCAGCAGCTGGCTCCTTCCTCTCCGTGTCGGGCCGCAGCGGGCGTCGTGGATGATGCTGTCGGGATCGCCCCTCAGCGCGGGCGAAGCGGTGGACATCGGCTTCGCCGTCGCGAGCGCACCAGCCGGGCATGCACTGGCCGAAGGCTTGGCCGTCGCCGGGGCTCTCGCCCGCCACAGTGTCGAGGCGTTGACGGCGAACAAGGCCCTCTTGCGCGAGGGCTACGCGGAACGGATCTCCGAGGTGTGGCAGCGCGAGAAGGCGGCGATGGCCGCCATGGCGCAGAAGCTCGGGCCCATCGGGTGGTCGGCGCCGCGGTGATCGCCGCCGGCCCCCCCTACGGCACTCCATGACCGCCCCGGCGCTCGCCCTGTTGCTGGCGGCGGGGGTGTTCGCCGTCGGCGACTGGGTGGCACGTGCCTCCAAGAACGCGCCGCTCGAGTATCTGTGCAAGCCAGCCACCCTCGCCGCGCTCATCGGCGCGGCGGTGGCACTCGTCCCGGTTCACGACGCCGGCGCCCGGCGTGTGTGGTTCGTGGCCGCGCTCGTGTGCTCGCTGGCGGGGGACGTCCTGCTCATGTTCCCCACCGACCGCTTCGTGGCGGGCCTGGCCGCGTTCCTCGTCGGCCACCTCTGCTACGTCGCCGGCTTCTGGGCCGATGGACCGAGCGGGATCGCCTTCGTCGTCACCTCGGCCGTGGTGGTCGTCGTCGTGGTGCCGCTGGGCCGTCGCATTCTCGGTGCGATCGGAGGGCGACGGGGGCTCCGTGGCCCGGTGGCGCTGTACATGGTGGTGATCTCGGTGATGCTCGCCACCGCCTTGGCGACCGGGAACGTGCTGGCCGGGATCGGGGCGACGCTGGTCGTGTCGTCCGACGCCATGATCGCCTGGAACCGGTTCGTACGGCCGCTGCGGGCCGCCGATGTCGGGATCATGGTGACCTACCACCTGGGCCAGGCCGGTCTCGTGCTGTCGCTCCTGCACTGAGGTTCGCCCTGAGGCAGGCTGTGCGGATGAGCCCAACCTCGACCCCGGCCGCCGTCGCCCAGATCGCGTTCATCTGCGCCATGCCCATGGAGATCGAGCCGCTCGTCCGGAAGCTCGACCTCCAGGAGTCGACCCTCGGCGACCTCACCGTGCACCGCGGGTCCCTGGGCGGGCAACCGGTGGTGGCCGTCGTAACCGGCATGGGCACCGAGCTGGCCACGGCCGGCACCACGCGGCTGCTCGACGCCGTGCAGGTCGAGCGGGTGGTGGTCGTGGGCATCACGGGGGCCGTCGAGAACGAGACCCCGATCGGCACGCTCGTCCTTCCCGAGGTCGTGGTGAACTCGGCCACGGGCGACGAGTTCCGCCCCGCCCCGTTGGGGGAGGGCTCACCTTCGGGGACGATGTGGACCACGGACCACCTGACGACCGACCTCGACGAGATCGCCCGCCTGCGCGCCCGCGGCGTGGTGTCGCTGGACATGGAGACGGCGGCCATCGCCGCTCTGTGCGAACGACGCGGCATCCCCTGGTCGGTGTTCCGGGTCATCGGCGACAGGGCCACCGACGGGAGTGTCGACGAGGAGGTCTTCAAGCTCTCCAACATGGACGGGACGCCCAACAACGAAGCCATCGAGCGCTACTTCGCCGAGCACCCCGAACGCGTCGAGGCCATGGCCCGGCTGGCCGAAGGGGCGCTGCTCGGCGCCGAGACAGCTGCAGACGCCGCCATTCGGGCGTGCACCCCGGCGTGATGCGACCGCTGGTGGATGTGCTCGGGAATGGCGCCGGTGCTGGCCCGGCCTACGCCCGTACCCAGAACGGGAGCGCCTCTTGGCTGCCGTCGGTGCGGCGGAAGCGCTTGAAGACGACCTCGACCGGTTCGCCGATGCGGATCGAGTTCGGGTCGATCTCGTTCAGCTCGCCTTCGGGCCCGCTCACGAGGTTCCCGACGAACCGGATGGTGGGGTGCTCGTCGAGGGCGACGACGATCACGTTGTAGGGGGCGAGGCTCGAGTACGGCTCGAGCAGGGGCGGATGGGGGACCACGAAGGACCAGATCGTCCCCTTGCTTTCGACGCGCTTCCAGCCGCGTGAGGTGGACCGGCACGACGGGCACATCGGACGCGGCGGATGACGGAGCTTGCCGCACGAGTTGCACGCCTGGATGCGCAGCTCGCCGGCGAGGGTCCCCTCCCAGAAGAAACCACCCTCGTTGTCGACCGCCGGCATGAGGAACCCTTCCTCCGACGGGCCGAGGTTGGCCACGTAGCCTCCGGAGAACGCCGCTGCGTTGGACATGTGCTTCCTCTTCCTTGTCTCGATGCTGTCGTCCGGCGATCAGCGCCGGAGGAGAAGCGCGCTCGTGGGCACGCCCTCTCCCGAGGTCACCAGGCAGGTCTCTGCCCCTTCCACCTGGGCGGTCGACGTGCCCCGCATCTGGCGCACGCCCTCGTTGATCAGGTTGAAGCCGTGCACGTAGGCCTCCGACAAGCCGCCGCCGGCGGTGTTCACCGGGAGCGAGCCCGTGCCCCATTGGAGGTTGCCGTCCTCGGTCATGCCCCCGGCCTCACCGCGCTTGCAGAAGCCGTACCCCTCGAGCGAAAGAAGGATGAGCGGCGAAAAGGCGTCGTAGATCTGCGCCACGTTGACGTCGGCGGGTCCGAAGGCGGCGTTCGCCCACAACCGTCGGGCACACGCCCAGGCCGGGCCGGTGAGCGGGTCGTCGTTGAAGAAGTTGACCATCGTCTGGTGCTCGGGCGGAAGCCCCTGGGCGAAGGCGTGGACATAGACGGGCGGGTGGCGCAGGTCACGGGCCCGCTCGGCCGACACCACGACGCACGCCAGCGCGCCATCTGTCTCGAGGCAGTTGTCGAACAAGCAGAGCGGTTCGGACACCCAGCGCGACGCCATGTAGTCCTCGCGGGTCATCGGCTTGTCGAACATGATGGCCGCCGGGTTCATGTTGGCGTGCTTGCGCACGGCCATCGCCACGTTGGCGAGGTGATCGCGCGTGGCGCCGTACTCGTGCATGTAGCGCCGGGTGAGCATGGCGATCTCGTCCACGGGCCGCAGCATCCCGAACGGTCGGGTCCAGGCGCCCGGGACCCGCAGCTGGACCGAGGTGCTCGTCCAGGGCCGGGGCCCTGATCCGCGCTTGCGGGACCGCCACGCCACGGCCACCTCGGCTTGGCCGCTGGCCACAGCCAGAGCGGCGTGCCCCACGACACCGCAGCCCGCTCCGCCCCCGTAGCCGATCTGGCTGAAGAAGGTGATCTCCCCGCAGCCGATGTTGCGGACGATGTCGACCTCCTCTGTGCCCTCCATCGTGTAGGAGCACAGGGCGTCGATCTCCGAAGGGTCGATGCCGGCATCGGCGCACGCGTCGACGATCACCGTGCAGGCCAGCTCCGCCTCGGTGGGCTCGAGATGCTTGGAGAACGGCGTCTGGGCGATGCCGGCGATGGCGGTGGCGTCCTGGAAGCCGACTGCCGGGCTCATGAGTCCTGTCCCCCCTGTTCTCCGACCAGGGACGGCAGGCCCTGGGTCACTGGCGTCTGTCGGCTCGTGGGCGAGGCCGGATGCGAGTCGAGCACGCCTGACGGTACCAGCGCCACTCGAACCCGCCCCTCGCAGGCCATTCGTGATGCACCCGGACGATCCCGTCACATGGGCGTTCGGATCGTTAGTTTGGGGTCCGTGCCAGTCCCCGTGCTGCGCCCGCTCTCGGTAGGTGAGATCCTCGACGCCGCCCTGAAGATCCTGGTCCGGAACTTCTTGACCCTCGCCAAGTCGATCGCCGTGGTGATCCTGCCCGCGGCGCTGATCGTGGCCGTGATCGAGGGCGAGGTCTCGACCACGAGCGTGGTCAACCCCCAGACGGGGCAGATCAGCTCCTCCGACCTCAGCACCGTTGCGGGAGAGTTCTCCGCGGTGTACCTGGTCACGCTCATCGCCGCGCTGTTGGCTTCGGCCATCGTGTACAAGGTCGTCGGTGACGCCTACGTAGGACAGCGACCCGACTGGCGGGTCGCCCTGAGTTTCACCGCCCGGCGCGTGCTCTCGATCCTGTGGGTGGCCATCGTCATCTTCGCCTTCTTCGGGCTCGTGCTCGTGGGTGGTGTTCTGGTCGTTGCCCTTCTGGCGCATGTGGCGGCCGGACTCGGGGTCATTGCGGGACTTGCACTCGCCGTGGTGTTCATCTGGCTCGCCCTGCCCGCCGGCCTGGCGGTGCCGACCTTCATGATGGAGGGTCACAAGGGGTTCAAGGCGTACCGTCGAGCGTTCTTCTTGGTGCGGGGCAATTGGTGGCGGACGTTCGGGCTCCTACTCGTCACCGGGATCTTGTCCGGTGTCGTGAGCCTCATTGCCGACGTGTTGTTCGGCGTCGCCCTGCGCGCCGCGTTGGGGGGGACCACCGCGGGCAGGATCCTCGTCGACTTCATCCTGTTCGGGGTGACCTACGTGTGCATCCATCCCTTCGAGGGCGCGGTGCTGGTCGTCTTGTCGATCGATCTCCGGGTGCGCAAGGAGGGGTACGACGTCGCGCTGCTGGCCTCTCAGCTCGGGGTCGACGCCTCCACGGTCAGCCTTCCCTACTCGCGCTACGCCACGGGTCCGCACCTGACCGGCTACCCGGCACCGGGCGGCTACCCGGCACCGGGCGGCTACTGGGGTGGTCCGCCCTCCGGGGCGGCTCCGCCTGGCTACCCACCCCAGCCCGGCTACCCGCCTCCCTACGGCTCCCAGCCGCAGCCCCCCGACCCACCCCCCTTCGGCTACCCACCCCCACAACGCGCCCAACCGCCGGCCGCTGCACCGCCGGCAGCTTCGCCGCCGGCCCCTCCGGGACCCGGTTGGTGGATGGCGTCGGACGGACAGTGGTACCCGCCCGAGCGTCATCCCTCGGCGGCCGCACCGGACCCTCCGGGACCCGGTTGGTGGATGGCGTCGGACGGACAGTGGTACCCACCTGAGCGTCATCCCTCGGCTCGCCCGCCCGAGCGTGGTGACCCACCAGGACCGGCGCCGTCGAGTTGATGCCGCGTGCCCGTTGATTCTTCGGGTCTGGCGGACCAGGCGCGCCGTCAGGCTCGGCACATCCTCTCGCAACCCCCGTTCAGGCCGTCCACGCATCGTTCGGCATTCGACCGTTTCTTCCACGATCTCGGACACTGGCTCTCCGACGTGGTCGGCCCGGTGTGGCGCTTCCTGGTCCGCCATCTTTTCAACCCGGTGCGTGACGGGCTCTCGGGGCCTTTCGGCTCGTGGTGGCCGGTACCACTGGGGATGGCTGTGGTCGTGGTCGCCGTCGTGGTCGGGCTCCGACTCGCTCGCACGCGCGCGCGCGTCGGGGTGACGCGCGCCCAGAGTGCCGCCCAGATGCGAGACGAGGATCCCGGCGAGCTCGAGCGCGCTGCAGACCAAGCCGAGACCGTGGGTGACTACGAGCTCGCCGTGCGCCTTCGATTTCGCGCCGGGCTGGCACGACTCGAGCGTTCCGGCCTCATCACCGGGCGCCGAACGCATACCAGCTCGCAGCTGGCACAGCTCCTTCGATCACCGACGTTCGACTCCCTGGCCGGTCACCTCGACCGCATCGTGTACGCCGGGCTCCCCGCCACAGCCGACCACGTGGGGGCGGCGCGCTCGGGTTGGCCCCGGATCCCGGTCGAGGCACGCCAGGCGGCCACGGTCGGCGCCGGAGCGGGAGCGGGAGCGGGCGCGGACCACGAACCCCCTCAGCCGACGACGCCGTCGTGACCGTGCAGGCACCCATCGGGACGACGACCCCGGACCTCGACAGCGACGCCCTCGAGGCTCCTGTGGCGCCCGGAACCACGATCGGCGGAGCGGGCGGATCCCATCCGAGCGCAGGTGAGCGTTGGCGAGCTGTCCCCCGTCGGTGGCGGATCACGCTCGCAATCCTGGCCGCGGTGGCGGGAGTGGATGCAGTGGTGGCCGTGGCACGGGACTTCGGTTCGACCGGCACCCAAGGGGCGTCGGGGGCTTCGTCGAGCTTTGATGCGTCCCCCGATGGCACCGAAGCGATGGCCGACCTCTTGTCGAAGTTCGGACATCCCGTCAGCCGATTGCAGGAGCCCTTCTCGGCCACGGCCATCCCGGTGTCGACCACATTGGTCGTGGCCGATCCCGTCAAGTGGGACTCGGGGCAGACAGGTGCCCTCGAGTCCTTCGTGCGCTCGGGCGGCCGCGTCGTGCTCGCCGGGGGGCCGTTCAACAGCTCGGTCCTGCGAACCCTCCTCGGGACTCCCGACGTTCCCTTGCTCTCGCCGGTGGGAGTTGCCTCCGCGCACGCCGTGGGAGACGCGCCCGAGGTCAAGGGTGTGTCGGTCGTGGACGCGGATCCCTCCGACGGGGCCTGGGACGAAGTGGGCAGCACCACCCCCGTCTTGCGGAGCAGTGGAGCCAGTCTTGCCGTCGTGGCGAACGCCGGTGCGGGCCGGGTCGTGCTCCTGGCGTCGGCCTCGCCGCTGCGCAACGGGTTCCTGGGCGAAGCCGACAACGCGGCCTTCGCTCTCGACCTCGCCGCCGGCCCCGGCCGGGCCGTGGCGTTCGACGAATACGTCCACGGCTTCGGCGAGGGCGGGCTGGGTGCGCTCCCGTCGCATTGGAAGTGGGCCCTGCTGATGGCCGGGTTGGCGGTGGCGGTGTGGATGTGGTCGGCCGCCCGCCGGCTCGGACCGCCCGAGCGCGCCGAGCGCGTCCTTCCCCCGGCGCGTGTCGAGTACGTCGAGGGACTGGCCACGGTATTGGCGGCCACCGATGCCCGACGTCTGGGCGAAGCCGTGGTGCCCGTGCACCGCGCCGCCCGGTCGTCGCTGTGCCGCTACGCCGGGGTCCCCGACGATTCCTCCGACGACTCGGTGGCCGCCGCGGCACGCTCCACCGGGTTGTCCGATGCTCTCGTGCACGTGGCACTGGCGGCACCGACGGACAAGGAGAGCGCGTTGGCGACAGGACGGGCATACGCGTGGCTCGAACACGAGCGGAGGTCCCACCCATGACGGACCGGGGAACGCCGGGACCACCCGCGACGCCGCAGCAACCCGGCACACCGGGCACCCCCGGCATGTCGGGCGCGCCGCCGGGGTCGGCTCTTGCCGACCTGCGCGCCCGGGTCAGCGTCGAGGTGGCCAAGGTCGTCGTCGGCCAGCAGCCGATCGTCGATGCCATGTTGACGTCGATGGCCGTCGGTGGCCACCTGTTGCTCGAAGGGGCGCCCGGGGTGGCCAAGACCCTGCTCGCCACCGCCGTGGGCCGGGCGCTGGGGCTCGAGGTGCGCCGCGTGCAATTCACACCCGACCTCCTGCCGACCGACCTCACCGGCACACTGATCCTGCGGGGGGCCGAGCTCGTGTTCCGCCAGGGCCCGGTGTTCACCAACCTGCTGGTGGCCGACGAGATCAACCGCACGCCGCCCAAGACCCAGGCCGCGCTGCTCGAAGCCATGCAGGAAGCGCAGGTCAGTGTGGACGGCGTGGCCCGCCGGCTTCCGGACCCGTTCCTCGTCGTCGCCACGGAGAACCCCATCGAGTACGAAGGCACGTACCCCCTTCCCGAAGCGCAGCTCGATCGCTTCCTCATGAAACTCGACGTGGGGTATCCGAGTGCGCCCGACGAGGAGGCCATGCTGCGGCTCCGGCACTCCGGGGTTGTCCCCACCACGCTCGAGGACGTCGTCGCGGTAGGAGGGATCGCACAGCTGCAAGCGGCACGGGCCCAGGTCGACGCCGTGACGGCGAGCGACGCCGTGATCGGCTACGTGGCCGCGGTCGTGCGCCGGACGCGCGAGGTCCCGAGCGTGGCACTCGGAGCGAGCCCCCGTGCCGCGGTCCACCTGCTCGCCGCGGCCAAGGCGGTTGCGTGCATGTGGGGACGCAACTACGTCGTGCCCGACGACGTCGTCAACATCGCCGGGCCTGTGCTGCGGCACCGGCTCCTCCTCACTCCCGAAGCAGAGCTGGACCGGTTCCGGCCCGACGACGCCCTGCGCACCGTGCTCTCGAGCGTCCCCGTCCCGCGTTGAGCCCGTACCGGTGCCCGGCGTGAGCCCGACGCCGGGCGCGCGCACACCGTGACTCCCACCCGCTGGTGCGCCGCGCTCCTCGCCCTCGTCGCCCTCGGGGCGGCGCTCGCGCCCGTCGCACCGGTGGTGGTGGTCCTGGCCGCCTGTGCCGTCGTCGGACTGGGGTTGGCCGATGCGTTCGTGCTGCGGCGACAGGTCCCGCAGGCCACGCGCAGCCGACCGCCCGTCCTCGCCCGTGGGGCGAAGGTCCCCTTCGAGGTGGACGTGACGCTGGACTCGGCGCGCTCGGTCCGGGTCAGACAGCCCGTGCCTCCCGAGCTGGGACTGGAGCCCGCCGAGGCTCCCGGACGGTCCCTGCGCGCCACGTTGCTCGCCCGGCACCGGGGCACCCACGTCGTGCCACCCGCCGTGGTGCGATCGTCGGGTCCCCTCGGGCTCGCCCGTCGTGACCGGACGGTGCTCGACCCGACTCCGGTGACGGTCTTCCCCGACCTTCCCAAGGCCCGCCGTATGGCGATGGCGCGCCGCACGGCGCGCTCGGCCGAGGAAGGTCGCATCCGGTCGCGCCTGGGGCTCGGCACGGAGTTCGAGACCGTGCGCGACTACTCCCCCGACGACGACGTGCGGCAGATCAATTGGATGGCGACGTCGCGGGTGGGTCGTCCCATGAGCAACCAGTACCGGGTGGACGAGAACCGCGACCTGCTCTGCATGGTCGACACCGGGAGGTTGATGGCCGCGCCGCTCGCCGGCGGGACCCGGCTCGACGTGGCCCTCGACGCCGTGGCGGCGCTGGCCGTGGCCGTCGACGACGCCGGTGACCGCGTGGGCGCCATGGCCTTCGACAGCGCCGTGCGTCGCGTGCTGTCTCCGCGTCGGCGAGGGGCCGAGGCCGTGGTGCGCGCCCTGTACGACCTCGAGCCCGTCGAGGAGGAATCCGCCTACGACGAGGCCTTCCAGGCCGCGAGCGGTCGCAAGCGCGCCCTGCTGGCCCTGTTCACCGACGTCATGGACGGCACCGCGGCGCGTCCGCTCATCGAGGCCGTCCCCGTCCTCCTCCGTCGTCATGCCGTGCTGATCGCGACCTGCCGCGACCCCGACGTGGTGGCCACCGCCGAGGCCTCGCCGGGCCGCCTCTTCGACGTCTACCGCTCGGCGGTCGCCCTCGAGGTCCTCGAGAGCCGGCGCCGGGCCCTGGCGGTGCTGCGCGCCCTGGGAGCGGTGGTGGTCGACGCCGAGCCCGAGCAATTCGGGGCGGCGTGCGTGGCGGGCTACGTCAGGTTGAAGCAGCGGGCCCGGTTGTAGCGGCGACGGCGAATGCGCCGGTGCCGGCGGAGGGGACCCCGCGTCCGCGCCACACCACGAGACCCCAGAACCCCCCGGCCAGGAGCAGCCCGATGCCGAGGGCCAGCCCCAGAGGGAGATCCCAGGTCGTCACGATGCCTTCGGTCAGCCCGGCGATGACCAGGCACCCGGCCACACCGAGGATGATGTCTCCGACCCACGGCACGAGATCGGTGAGCGCTTCGGCGCGCGTCCGACGACCGGGGTCGATGAGGGCGCGGGCGATCATCAGTCCGGCCGAACCCGCCACCGCGATGCAGGACAATTCGAGAAGTCCGTGGGGCACGATCAAGCGGACGAACTGCTCGAAGCCGCCCGCCTTGAGCTCCAGGACGCCGAGGACGCCGACCATGGCCCCGTTCGTCGCCAGCGCGTACGCGGACAGCAGCCCCAGGGTGAAGCCTCCGGCCAGCACCTCCAGAGACACGACGATGTTGTTGGTGAAGATGGCGACGGCCAGCCCCGAGCGCGCCGGGATCGAGATGCCGACCACGCCGTTCGCACCGGGGTGGGCCGAGGCGTGGAAGCCGGCGGGAAGGATCCCGGCCGCGGCCACCGGCTCGACCGATGCCCACAGCGCGCCCAGGGCGGCGAACCCCACCAGGATGCCGCCCGACAGGGCGAGGCACCTCCCCCCGGCGTGCACACGCTGCCAGAAGCGGGTGGTCACGAAACGGCGGACCGGGTCCTGCCGTCCCGCCTTGCCGTAGACCAACCCGTGGCCCTGGGCGACGAGGGTCTGGAGCCGGGCGGTGCCCGGGGCCTCGGGATAGCGCCGCCGCGCCACGGCCAGGTCGGCGGCGGCGGAGCGGTACAGGTGGCCGAGGCGCAGCACCTCTGCCGGGGACAGCCGATCGCCGCGGCCCCTGGCCCGTTGGGCCAGGGCCTCGAGGGCGGCCCAATCGTCCGCTCGTAGTGAGACGAATCGTTCTACGTTCATGTCGTGGAGATCGACGACCG
>JARLGQ010000033.1 GCA_031292675.1 Acidimicrobiales bacterium | reverse complement strand
AGGACCGGCACCGGCCCAGGGTCGATGCCTTCACGGGCAGCGAGGTGGAGCGAAACGACGTCCCCGACGAGTATCAGATCGAGGAGCTGAGCCAGGTCCCCCTCACCCTGGGCGCGCACCTCGATGATGTCAGCTACGACTTCCCGAAGCACATCCGAGACGAAGGCGAAGCGCCGGGCCAGCTGGGGGTGCTCGGCGTCGTGGCGCAGGTTGACCAGCGTGATGACCTGCCGCGTGACGTCCCCGTGCTGGCCCCAACCGGCGATCTCGTTGTGGCAGAGCTCGGGGTAGACCGCCGCGAAGGCGGGTGCCTTGGCGTTCTCGTTGACCTGCGCCTTCCAGCGGGTGGCGGCCGCGGCCCCGACGGCCTGGGCCCCGTGGACCAGGGGAATCGTCCGTCCGATGCGGCGGGCCACCTCCTCGGCGGTGCTCCCCGGCAGGACCAGCCGGTCGCGCCGGTACTTGAGCTGGTCGACGGCCAGGGCCACCCACGTGGCCGCCCCCGGGAAGAGCCCGATGTCCTCGAGGACCACCAGGGGCGGGATCGCCATGGCCCCCAGCCCCGCACGCGGCTGGGGGATGTCGGTGGGGACGGGCACCACCGGCGCGCCCCACTCTTCGGCCAACCGACCGAGCTCCCCGCCGGCGGTGACCGCCACCAGGCTGGCGCCCGCGTTGGCCGCCTCCCCCGCGGCCTCCACCGTCTCCTCGGTGTTGCCCGAGAACGAGATGGCGAACACGAGCGAGCCGCGGCCCACGAAGTCGGGCAGGTCGTAGGACTTCACCACCGTGATGGGCACGGGCACGAAGGGGCCGGCCACGGCCACCATCACGTCGCCGGCCAGTCCGCTGCCACCCATGCCCAGGACCACCACGTTCTCCACGTACTCGCGCTCGGGGAGGCCGTCGAGGCCGTGCGCGGCGCCTACGGCCGCGGCCACCTGCTCGGGCAGCCCGGCGGTGGCCTCGAACATGTCGAGCGAGTCGAGCACGCCCTGTGCCACGGGAACGTCGGTCATGGTTCGTTTCCGGTCTTCATGGTGTCGTCGATGCCTTGTGCCTTGGCCTTCGTCATGAGCCGCTCGTGCTCGGAGTCGTCGACGGTGGTGGCTTCGTCGACGAGCATGACGGGGATCCCGTCGCGCACCTCGTAGCTACGGTGCAAGCGGGGATTGTAGAGCCGGTCCTCGTCCTCGAAGTACAGGAGCGGGCCCTTGTCCTCGGGACAGGCCAGCACCTCCAGTAGCAAGGGGTCCAGTGCCATCGGTCGTCGCGCTCCGTATCGTCCTTGGTTGTCGTGGGTGTGCGGATCAGTCGTGGTGGTCGAGTCGTGTGTTGGTCGAGTCGTGTGTTGATCGAGGCGTGTTTGACAGTGTCGTGTTTCAGCCTCCGCCGGTGGGGTTCCCGCCCGACACCTCGGCCACGAGCTCCAACAGCTCTGCGACATGGCGCTCGCACTCTTCGGGGGTGTTCGCCTCGACGTTGAGCCGGAGCAGCGGCTCGGTGTTCGAGGTGCGGACGTTGAACCACCAGTCCTCGAGCTCCACCGTCAAACCGTCGGTGCGGTCGCACCCGAAGCCGCTCGCCGCGAAGTGCCGGGCCATGGCCTCGACCGCGGCGTCGGGGTCCTCGACCTCGGTGTTGATCTCACCTGAGTCGGCGTACTTGCGGTACGGGGCGAGCAGCTCCGAGAGCGGGAGACCCGATGCCGAGAGCTCCTCGAGGACGACCATGGCGGCGATGAGCCCGGAGTCGGCCCGGTAGTTGTCACGGAAGTAGTAGTGCCCCGAGTGCTCCCCCCCGAAGACGGCGCCGGTCTCGACCATCACCTCCTTGATGAACGAGTGCCCGACCCGGGTCCGCACCGGCTTCCCTCCGTCCTTCTCGATCGTCTCGGGCACGATCTTGGAGCAGATGAGGTTGTAGAGCACCGTCGCACCGGGGGACTTCTCGAGCATGGCGCGCGCCACCAGCGCGGTGGTGAGCGAGCCCGACACGGGTTGCGCCTTCTCGTCGACGAGGAACACCCGGTCGGCGTCACCGTCGAAGGCCAGGCCGACGTCGGCCTCCGAGGCGAGCACCGCATCCTTGAGGTCGCGCAGGTTCTCGTCCTGGATGGGGTCGGCGGGATGGTTGGGGAACGTGCCGTCGAGCTCGCCGAAGAGGATCTCGAGCTTGACGGGGATCCCCTCGAAGGCCTTCGGGACCACGAGGCCCCCCATGCCGTTGGCCGTGTCGGCGACGACCTTGAGGGGGCGCAGCGCCGCGGGGTCGATGAAGGAACGGACGTGCTCGGCGTACTCCTCGAGCATCTCCCGCTGCTCGTAGCCGCCGGTCTCCGGCGTGTCGTCGGCGGCCGAGACGAGCGCCTCTGCAGCCTGGTCGCGGACCTCGGCCAGCCCCGTGTCCTGACCGACGGGCCGGGCCCCGGCCAGGCACATCTTGATCCCGTTGTAGGCGGCCGGGTTGTGCGAGGCCGTGAACATGGCCCCGGGGGCGTCGAGCCGGCCCGAGGCGAAATACATCATGTCGGTGGACGCCAAACCGAGGTCCACGACGTCGGCCCCTGCACTGCGGGCCCCCGCTGCGAAGGCCGCCGAGAGCTCCACCCCCGACTCCCGCATGTCGCGCGCCACGAGGATGCGACGTGTGCCCGCGAAGCGCGCGAAGGCCCATCCGATGGCACGACAGCTACGGCTGTCGAGCTGGTCGGGCACCGTCCCGCGCACGTCGTAGGCCTTGAACACGGCGTCGAGTGCGGTCATGGCGCCCGAAGCCTACCCCCTCCCCTCCCGGCGGCCCGGTGCCGCACCGGTGGCGACCGCCCCGGTCGCACCGGCAGGGGTACGTACGCCGGACCGGGGTTACTGCAGGTCGGTCCGGATCTGCTGGGCGTCAGCGTACGCCGCGTGCAGGTCGGAGTGCGCGTTGGTGGCATTGGTGCGTGCCGCCAGGAAGACCTGCCAGTTCCCGGGGTACCCGCTGGGCGTCTGCGCCAGGATCTGAGCCGACTGCCCGGCGGTCTCGCCCTGGGCCGAGCTCACCTGGCTCTTGAGGTCGCCGAACGCGGCCTGGGCGGCTGTCACGTTCTTGCCGGCCGCCTGCGCGTTGGCGATGGCGGTCGCGATCTGCGGCTCGAGGTTGACGAACACGCCCTCGATGTAGGTCTCGTCGTCCGTCACGATGGTCAGGTGCGTCTGTGGCGTCATGACGACGTAGACGCGGTAGGTGAAGACCATGTCGTGGGCCACCGTGCGCAACGCGGCACACGTGGTGGCCTGCTGCGCCTGGGGCTGCAGCGCCTGGATGCCCGGGAGCTCCACGTTGGAGATGTCGTTCTGCAATGTCTGGCGGTCGCCGGTGCTCAGGTGGTTGGCCGAGTTGTTCGCCTCGCTCGCCAACGCGCCGAGTTGGGTGACCCGGGCCGACAGGGCCGCCTCGACCAGCTGCTGCGCCTGACTGAATGTCGCCGGTGTGCACCGGGGGCTCGACACCGGCGACGTCGAGTTCGACCCCGCGGTGGTGGCGGTCGTCGCCGGTGCCGCGTAGGCGGCTCCCGGGACCATGAAGATCAGCCCGGCGACCGCTCCTGCCGACAGCGCGCCTGCCGCCATGCGACGTGGGAAGTTGTGCTTCATCTCAGGAGTCTCCTTGCGGGTGGTTCAGGTCGGAGTTCGCCGTGTTGAGGTTGTCGTCCAGTGACCCCAGGTCGGCGGCGACCTGATTGAGTGACTGTGAGCTGAGCCCGTTGGAGGGTGTGGTCGTCGGCGTCCCCGCGGGCGGGACGGAGGCCGGGACCGAGCCCGGCACCGTCGGCGCCGTGGTGGACGTGGACGGCAGAGACGTCGTGGTGGTGACTCGCGCCACGATGTGCGACGCGCTGGCCGCGCCGCATGCCGTCAGGGCCAAGCTGGCCCCGGCGAACAACGTTGCGGTGACGAGCTTCCGTTTCGTCATCTCCCGTCCCTCCTCGTGCCTAGCGGTCCCGTCGAGAGTTCCCCTTGTGATCGGTCTCCTGCAGAGACCTCTTGAGGGGCGTTCCCGTTTCGGGGCCTGGGTCAATGATCGGACCCCGCCATGTGGGAGCCGTGTGCGGGAAGTTAGGGAATCGTGATCCTCGCGGGACCGTCGCACGTCGGTGAAGGGCCCTCGTCTGGTGAGAGCCGGGCCGTCCTTCGGGGGAGGGCCGTCCCCCGGGCGCGGCCGTCCGCAAGGAGGGACCCGTCCCTCGGGCGGGGTTCCTCAGGTGGAGGCGGGGTTCCTCAGGTGGAGGCGGGGTTTCTCAGGTGGAGAAGGTGAAGCGCCGCCACACGAGAACGAGGAGCACCACGAGGCCGATGACGCTCAATGCCAGTCCGAGCTTGTCCGGTCCGCTCATCCCGTAGGTGAGCGTGACGTGGTGCGAAGTGGGGACGACGACCATGAGGTTGGGCTCCGAGCGCCACGGTCCCAGGGCCCCGGTGGCGTGCCACGAGGGGAAGTACGACACGCGCACCAACACCGGTACCCCGGTGCGACTGACGTGGAAGCTCACCTGATCGTCGGTCGAGTGCACGTCGGTCACCGTCACCGCGGGGAGCGCGTGATGCTCGGCCGGCGCCACGCCCTTGGGTGCCTCGGTCCAAGAGGCCGGTCCCCCCGCCACCAACTGCTGTGACCACTCGGCGGGGTTCGCGTACCAGCGCTGGGAGACCGGGAGCCACGACTTCAGGTCGGCCCCCACCCCCGTGAGCACGTCGGGGGTCTCGGTGAGGGGGGCCACCAACGACGAGTTGTGGATCAGGTACACCTTCCACGTGGTCGTGAGGGTCTGCCCCGAGTAGGTGGTGCGCCACGGCCCCGTCGTGGCGACGAGGGTCAACGCGGGGTCCGCGTCAGCCTGGTCCTGGATCACCGGTGACGCCGCCATGAAGTACTTCACGCCCAGCAGCTGCAAGTGCTCGATCCCCAACGGGACGTTGACGGGACCGTAGGTGATCCCCGTGGTCGCCGGCACCATGGCCTCCGACGGCGCCACGGACAGCTCGGCCTGGTCGATGAAGTGGTACGGAGTCGAGGTCGCCGACTCGAAGAACAGGCCCTCCATGGAGTCGACGCACCCGCCGGTGTAATTGGGCAGCAGCATCAACGACATCGGCGTGCCGAACCGGTTGAGGTTCGAGTTGTACTCCCACATGTCGCGGCCGCAGCCGTAACGGGCGGTCACCTTGTCCATGGTCCGGATGATGCCCTGGAGCTCGGGCCATCCACCCTTGCGCTCGACCCCGGAGTAATTCCACTGCGCCCATGCCGAGACGTTGCTGGGCCTGACGTTGACGGGCCCGAGCTTGTAGACGCTCCCCGGCGCGACCAGGAGCGGCGGGAGCACCACCAGTGCCGACAGGGCCAGGGCCACGAGGGGCACCATCACCGCCCCCGGTGCCCAGGACCTGCGTCGGGGAGGGCGGGGCGCCACCTGCGCAGGGAGGCTCGGTGGCGGGCGCCACCACGAGTCGCCGTCGTCGTCGTGGCTCGGGGAGCCGGGTCTCGGCATCGTCTCGGTGCCGGGGCCGGCGGGTCCGCCCGTGAGGTCTGTGGTGGCCGACGTCCCGGGCACGAAGTGGGGGGTGAAGGTCGAGACGGGCCCTCCGGTGGCGAAGGCCGCCGTCGCCCCGCCCGGGACGACGCCCACGGGCACAGGGGGTGGCGCCCACCGCAGGGCGTCGCGCAGGCTCCGCCAGCCCCGTGCCGCCAACACCAGCACCTCGCCCACCGCGTAGCCGGCCACCAGGTAGACGCACAGCCACCACAGCGGGAGCACGCGCGTGTTGTAGAGCGCGCCCTGCGGCGCCTTCCACACGAACAGGGCGGAGGCGATCCCCGGCACCGCCAGCGCCAGGACGGGGCGGTCGAACCGGATGCACGCGATCACGAGGCCGACGAAGGCGACCACGAGTGCCCATCGGTCGGCGACGGGAGCCAGGAGGGCCCCGAAGGTGGTCACGTTCTGCCACCCCATGGTGGTGCTGTAGGCCTGCTCCATGAGGAAGGGGACGGCCCACCACGCCACGAGCAGGAAGCTGGTGCCGATGACCGAGACCATCCACCACACGTGCTTGCGGGTGGGGCCGAAGAAGACGAGCGCCGCGGCCGCCCCCACGAAGCAGAACAGGGTGGGCACGAGGTGGCACAACACGCACGCCGACAGCAGGAGGATGGCCGGCACCCTGGAGCGGCCGGTGCGCATGCCGCGGACCACGACTCCCAGGAAGACGAGGGCCACCGACAGCCCCAGCGAGAAGGCGTACTCGCCCGCCATCGTCGAGTACAGGTTCCCGCCGTAGATGGTGTAGGTCTGGTCGAAGAGGAACGGGAGGGTGAAGGCGGCGAGCACCGCCGGCCGGGGGCGCTCCATGCCCGCCAGGCGGCCGAACGCCCACGCCGCGACGGGAAGGGTGATCGACCCGAGGATGGTCACGAACTTGAAGGCGATGTCGAAGGGGATGACGTACCCCAGGAGCGCCGCCAGGGTGTCGGGGAGGGGGAAATAGAAGGTGTTGAGGGGCATGCCGTCGTAGGCGCCGGGGAACCAGCCGGTGACCTGGAAGTGGGGCAGCAGGTTCGACTTCAAGAAGGCGGCCGCGCCGAAGTGCGCCCCGGTGTCGCCTCCTGTCGTCATCGTGTTGGCCAGGAGGAGGGCCGGATCGCACTGCCAGATGACGATGACGATCACGGCACCGACCGCCACGAAGGTGGCCAGAGCGGGCGGGGACGGTCGTCGCATCAGATCCATCGTGCCCGAAACCGACGCCCAAGAAGCAGCACCGGGCTGTTCGGGGCGCCGAGCCGCCGGTCAGGGGTGGACGGCCCGGGGGTTGGGGTGGGGCCGACCACGATGCCGGGTCAGTGCAGGACGCCGCCCACCGACAGGATCGCCAGCAGGTTGAACATGCCGTGGGCGAAGATCCCCGGGCCCAGCCGACGGAACTTGTAGGCCATGAGCGCCAGCACGACGCCGAAGGCGGCCAGGCCGAGCAGCTGGAGCAGCTCGAAGTGGGCGAGGCCGAAGATGACCCCGTCCGCCACCGCCGCCAGCGCGACACCCACCACCGGGCCGGCGCGCGCGAACACACGGAGCAGGGCGCGCAACACGAGACCCCGGAAGAACAGTTCCTCGACGACAGGCACGACGACCACGGTCAGGACGGCGATGACGGCGAGGTCCGAACCGGGGAAACCGCCGGTGAGGTGCTTGGCGGGCGCGTTCAGCCTTTGGTCGAGGTGGCGCACCACGTGCTCCAGGGGGAAGTAGAGCAGGGGCAACAGCAACAACTGCCCGGCCAGCCCGAGGGCCGGGCCGATGAGGATGTCCCAGGGGCGCACCTCGAGGCCCATGTCGCGGCGCAGGCTCCCCGTCCCCCGTGAACGCGACGCGAAGACGACAGCACCGACGAACCCGAACCACAGGCCCACGAGGCCCGACACCACCACCCACGCCGGTGGCACGGGTTGTGCCGCCAACCGCGCCACGTCCGACGAGTGGCCCGTGGCGGCGGCCACGGCGTACAGGAGTATGGCGCTCGCCACCTGCCCGACGACGAAGCCGAGCCCCGCGCACAACAGCCACGCACCGGCGTCGCGCTCGGTGCGAGGGACGAGCTCCCCGGCATCGCCTTCGCTCGTCTCCCGGTGGTCGCCCTCCACCGATCCCGGTGGCGGGTATCTCGGTGGAGGAGGTGCGGGGCCCGGCTCGGCGGGGCGGCCGGCGGCGGCGGGGTTGGGCGTGCGGCGCTCGTGCTCCCCGTCGCTCGGGCCGGGAGCGGTGCTCGCCATCGGGCCAAAGGTTAGCGATCACCCGGCTACGGGCGGCCCCGGGTGCAGGGCCGTGCTCGCTCGCGCCCGGCCTCGACGCCGGTGTGGATCGGTGATCCCGGGGAGCGGAGAGGCGTGAAACTGCTCCTCAGGACCGTCGGCGCCCGATCGAACGCACGCGCAGGGCCACGAAACGGGCCCGGGACCCCATCCGCCATGCGTGCATGATCGGGTGCTTGGGCGCGTACCATGGAGAAATGAGTCCCCCCTCTCTTCCCGACCGCCGCTCGGGACGTCCCATGCCTGGTGGGACGGGCGGTCCTTCCACCGGGGGACCGGGCGGCCAGGCGTCGTCGGGGGGTGACCAGAGCTGGCGCTGGGTGTTCGCCCTGCTGATCCTGGCGGTGATCGCCGTCGTGATCATCCCGCCGCTTCTGTCCAAGCCCGCCGTCAAGCAGATCGAGTACAAGCCGTTCCTTCAGAAATACGTCGAAGCCCACCCTTCTCTGGTCCAGTCGGCCACCGTCGACAACAACACCGGGATCATCACCGGGAAGCTCACGAACGGCCAGAGCTACTCGGTCAACGGCCCTGACCCGTCCCTCGAGGCCGATGTGGCGGTGATGAAGAAGGACATCCCCACCGTCAAGTTCCTCACCCCCCAGCAGAGCGGCCTCGACCAATGGCTTCCCACCATCCTCATCCTCCTGGCCTTCGTGGGCATCTTCTTCTGGATAAGCCGGAGGGCCCAGGGCCAGATGTCGGGGATCATGTCGATCGGGCGCTCCCGAGCGCGCCTCTACACGACCGAACGGCCCCGGACGACCTTCGCCGACGTGGCCGGCTATCAGGGCGTGAAGATCGAGATCAGCGAGGTGGTCGACTTCCTGAAGTCGCCGCACCGCTTCCGGGACATCGGGGCCAAGATCCCCAAGGGGATCCTGCTCGTGGGACCGCCGGGCACGGGCAAGACGCTCCTGGCCCGGGCCGTGGCCGGAGAGGCCGGGGTTCCCTTCTTGTCGGT
>JARLGQ010000263.1 GCA_031292675.1 Acidimicrobiales bacterium | reverse complement strand
GCCGGGCGATGGGCGTTCCCCACACCGACCGGTCCCGGGCGTAGGCGGCGGCCTTGTCGAGCGCGTAGCGCCCGATGCCGTTGGCCATCGCCGCCGTCATGATGCGCTCGGGGTTCAGTCCCACGAACACCTGGCGCAGGCCGTCGCCCTCGGTGCCCAGCAGGCGGTCGGCGGGGACCTCGACGTTGTCGAAGAACAGCGTGTACTGCTTCTCGGGGGCGACGATCTCGACGGGGATGAGCGTCTTGTCGAGGCCGGGGCTGTCGAGGTCCACGATGAACAACGACAGGCGGCCTCGGCCCGTGTCCTCGTCCACCCCCGTGCGGGTCACCACCAGCACCGCCTCGGACTCGTCCGCGCCCGAGATGTAGTACTTCGTCCCCGACAGCCGGTAGACGTCACCGTCGCGCACCGCCGCGGTGGCGATGCGGTGGCTGTTGGAGCCGGCGTCGGGCTCGGTGATGGCGAAGGCCATCTTGAGCTCGCCCGAGCCGAAGCGCGGCAGCCACTTCTTCTTCTGCTCCTCCAGGCCGAAATGGGCGATGATCGTGGCGCAGATGGCGGGCGACACCACGAGCAGGAGCAGGGGGCAGCCGTTGGCGGCCAGCTCCTCGAGGACGATGGCGAGCTCGGAGATCCCCATGCCGCCCCCGCCGTACTCGGCGGGGACGTTGACCCCGAGATAACCGCCCTCGGCGAGCTCGTCCCACAGCTCGTCGGCGCGTTCGTCGGCGTGGGCCTTCTCGGCGAAGTAGCTGTGGCCGTACTTGGCGGCGATGCCGCCCACTGCGTCGCGCAGCATCTGCTGCTCTTCGGTCTCACGGAAGTCCATGGGTCACCTCGTGTCGTGTGCTGCAGGAGTGCCGGCCGCGTCGCGGTCGGCCGGGGGTGGGTCCGAGAGCAATGCCACCGGTACGTCGACCAGGCGGGAGCGCAGGTACTCGCCCAAGCTCTTGGCCTGGGGGTCGGGCCGGGTCGACGAGGCCACGCCTTCGCCCAGGAGCCCGTGCACCACGAAGTTGAGCGCCCACAGGTTCTCGAGCTGGTAGCGGTCGACCTTGAGATCGGCGGCCTCGGGGAGCAACTGCCGGAAGCGCTCCACGGTGAGCTCGTCCGCCAGCCATGCGAACCCGGCCGCGCTGCGCGCCCACAGGCCCACGTTGGCGTTGCCACCCTTGTCGCCGGACCGGGCCCCGATCACCGTCCCCAGCGGCATCCGGCGCGTCTCCCCCGGGGGTGGAGCCGGCACCGCCGGGCGCACGGCGGGCGCCGGTGTTGCCGCGCCGGCGGGCGCCGGTGTTGGCGCGCCGGTCCCGGGCTCGACGGGGGTGCGCCGTCCGTCGTGGTGGACCACCGTCTCGTCGACGTCGTGGCGCGACACGAGCGTCGGCCAGAACACGCCGTAGGCGCTGCCCTCGCCCGGTGGGGAGGTCAGGTAGAAGCCCGGGTAGCTCGCCAGGGCCAGCTCGGTGGCGGCGTTGGAGAAGCGCCGGCCCACCACGTCGGGGTCCGGGTCCTTCACGGTGACGCGCAGCTGGGCGCTGGCCTGTTCGTTGGTGGGCGCGTCGGGGACGTCGGTGCGGATCAGGCGGACGTCGTAGTCGGCGAAGCGTGACGCCCCTCCCACAAGGTCGTCCATGGTGCGCGCCACCAGCGACGCCTTCTCCTCGACGTCGAGGCCCGTGAGCACGAACGTCATCGTGTTGCGCCACCCGCCCAGCAGGTTGATCGACACCTTGAGCTTCTCGGGAGCCGGCCGTCCGTGCACGCCCGACACCCGCACCCGGTCGCGGCCCAGCTGCTCGAGGTGGATGGTCGAGAAGTCCGCCACCACGTCGGGGTTGGCGTACAGGGGCCCGCCGATCTCGTAGAGGAGCTGGGCGGTGACCGTCCCGACCGACACCTCGCCGCCGGTGCGGGGGTGCTTGGTGATGACCGCCGAGCCGTCCTCGACCATCTCGGCGATGGGAAAGCCGGGGTGCTCGAGCCCCGGCACCTCGCCGAAGAACGCGTAGTTGCCCCCCGTGGCCTGGGTGCCGCACTCGATGACGTGCCCCACCACCACCGCGCCGGCCAGGCGGTCCCAGTCGGTGCGCGCCCATCCGAAGCGCCACGCCGCCGGCCCCACCACGAGCGACGCGTCGGTGACGCGCCCGGTGACCACGACGTCGGCCCCGCCCGCCAGGGCCTCGGCGATGCCGAACCCGCCGAGGTAGGCGTTGGCGCTCACGGGCTCGCTCCCGGCCTCGGCCAGGGGCCGGCCGGTGTCGAGGTGGGCCAGCGGGTCGCCCGCCGCCTGCAGGGGCCCCAGGCGGTCGAGGATGTCGTCGCCCTCCACATGCGCGACCGACACGTCGATGCCGAGCTTGACCGCCAGCTCGCGCAGGCGCTGCGCCAGGCCGGCGGGGTTGAGCCCGCCCGCGTTGGCGACCACCTTCACGCCCCGGTCGACGCAGGTGCCGAGCACGTCCTCCATCTGCCGGTAGAAGGTGCGGGCGAAGCCCAGCGACGGGTCGCGTCGGCGCGACTTCCACAAGATGAGCATGGTGAGCTCGGCGAGGTAGTCGCCGGTGAGGACGTCGATCGGGCCTCCCTCGAGCAATTCACGCGGCGCCGCGAGCCGGTCCCCGAAGAAGCCCGAGCAGTTGGCGATGCGCAGGACTTCGGGCATCAGGTCCCCTCGTCCCCGCGCTCGGCACTCGGGCCGTCGGGAGCCGGGCTGTCGACGACCACGAGGAGTCGGCCCGCCTCGACCTGCTCGCCCGCGGTGACGTGGACCTCGGTCACGGTCCCCTCCGAGGGGGCGCGCACCTCGTGCTCCATCTTCATGGCCTCGATGGCGACGAGGGTGTCGCCCGCGGCGACGAGATCGCCCGCCGCCACGGCCACCTTGACCACGGTCCCCGGGAGCGGGGCGACGAGGGCGCCGGCGGCCAGCTGGCTCCCCGGGAGCGGGAAGCGGTCGACCTCGGTGAGCGCACTGGCCCCGTCGGGCCCGTCGACGAATGTCGTCGGCCCGGCCCGTTCGACCTCGTAGCGCCGCGCCACGCCGTCCACCTCCAGCACCACGTCGTCAGGGGTGCACGACAGCACCGAGACGTCGCCTCGCACGTCGCCGTCGACGGCGACGTGCGTGCATCTCCCGGCCCGGTCGAACCGGTAGGCCACTTCGATGCGCCCGTCGGCGGTGGTGTAGGCGGCTGTCTGGGGCACCGAGGGGTTGTTGCGCCAGCCCGACGGCATCGCCGCCAGTACCGGGGCGTGGGCCCGGCGCCCGGCCTGGGCGCACAGCGCCGCGGCGGCGGCGTGCAGCCGCCG
>JARLGQ010000262.1 GCA_031292675.1 Acidimicrobiales bacterium | reverse complement strand
TCGGATCGCCACACCCATGACGACCAACGAGACCAGGATCAACGATCGCATCCGTGCACGTGATGTGCGCCTGGTGGACCCCGACGGCCAACAGCTCGGCATACGTCCGTTGCCGGAGGCCTTGGCCATCGCCCGCCAGCTCGACCTTGACCTGGTCGAGGTCGCACCGCTGGCCAACCCGCCGGTCTGCCGGATCATGGACTACGGCAAGTACAAGTTCGACGAGGCGCAGAAGGCCAAGGAGTCCCGGCGCAAGACCACGAGCGTCGGGATCAAGGAGATGAAGTACCGGCCGAAGATCGGTCCCGGCGACTTCGACACCAAGACCCGGCAGGTGCTCAAGTTCCTCAACGAAGGTCACAAGGTGAAGGTCACGATCATGTTCCGGGGGCGGGAGGTCTTCCATCCGGAACTGGGCAAGAGGATCCTCGATCGTGTCGCCGAGCATGTCGACGGCACGGCGCGCGTGGAGTCCGATCCGAGGCTCGACGGTCGCAACATGGTGATGGTGCTCGCGCCCGACAAGCGGGCCAAGCAGTCAGCGGCCGCCCGGGCCGCCCAGCACGACGAAGACGACCACCATCAGGCCACGGGGGAGCCGGCACCACCAGCAAAGAGTGGGAACGGCGCAACGACTGCCGGGGCGCCAGCAGCGGCCACCGACGAGGCGTCGGGCCGCCAGGAAGGAACGTGACATGCCGAAGATGAAGACCGACAGGGGCGCCGCCAAGCGCTTCAAGGTCACGGGCACGGGCCGACTGCGGCGACGCCAGGCCAATCGGTCGCACCTGCTCGAGAAGAAGTCGAGCGTCCGCACGCGCCGGCTGGGGCGTGAGGTCGAGGTCGCCCCCGCCGACCGCCGCGAGGTGCGTCGGCTCCTCGGTCGGTAGGCCCGGGAGGGGCACGCCCCGTCGGTCGGGCTCGTCGCACCGGGCACGGTGCGCGTAGTTGCAGATGTCGTCCACGAAAGGAGCTGGTCATGGCCAGGGTGAAGCGCGCCGTCAACGGCAAGAAGCACCGTCGCGCTGTTCTCGAGTCGGCCCAGGGTTACTACGGCAACAGGAGCCGCAGCTTCCGGTCCGCCAACGAGGCGGTCATGCACTCGCTGCAGTACGCGTACCGGGACCGCCGCGCCCGCAAGGGGGATTTCAGGCGTCTGTGGATCCAGCGCATCAACGCCGCGGCCCGGGCCAACGGCACCAGCTACAGCCGGCTGATCGCCGGATTGCGCCAGGCCGAGGTCGACGTGGACCGCAAGGTGCTGGCCGACTTGGCGGTCACGGACCCCGAGGCATTCACCCGCCTGGTCGCAGTGGCGTCGTCGCCCCTGGCAGACGGCCCCCCGACGCCGGTTGCGGCGGAGGCCGGGGACCGCTCCTGACCACTGCGCTCGCCTTCCGGCACCAGCGGGTACAGCGCCTGCGGCGGTTGCTGGCGCGGCGCAGTGTGCGCCGTTCGGAGGGCGCCTTCGTGGTCGAGGGGGTCAAGCTGCTGGCGAGCGCGCTCGAGGCCGGCGCGCCGGTGGAGGCGGTCTTCGTCGACGACCGGGCCCGGGCCCAGGCCGGCGTGTCCGCCGTCGTCGACGAGGCATTGCGCCTCGGGGCGCGAGTCTTCGACCTCGCCCCGGGTGTCCTCGAGCGGGTGGCCGACACCGTCACCCCCCAGCCGGTACTGGCCGTGGTGGGCATGCCCGACGCCTCGCTCGAGGATCTGGCCGCGAGCACCTTCGTCGTGGTGTGCGTGGACGTACGGGACCCCGGCAATGCCGGCGCCGTGATCCGCGTGGCCCATGCCGCCGGTGCGGGGGGTGTGGTGTGCTGCGGAGGAACGGTCGATCCCTTCAACCCCAAGACGGTGCGGGCATCCGCCGGATCGGTCCTGCACATCCCGATCGCGGTGGCCGGTGATGCCGGGGAGGTCCTCGACACGCTCGGCCGCCACGGCATGCGGCGCCTGGCCGCGCTGTCGAAGGGTGGGACTCCCTACACCGACGTCGACCTGGCCGCGCCGTTGGCCCTGGTACTGGGCAACGAGGCGAACGGGCTGCCGCCACAGCTCGAGGACCGCCTCGACGCCCGGGTGACGATCCCCATGGGAGGAGGCGCCGAGTCCCTCAACGTGTCGACGGCGGCCGCCGTGTTGTGCTTCGAGGTCGCACGGCGGCGTTCTAACCTGCACGCCATGGAGGACGCCCCATGACCCCGGCGCCGGACCGGGGTGACGGGTCGGGGACCCCGGACGACGACACCGAGGCCCTGGTGTCGTCGGCCATCGAGGTCTTGGGTGCGGCCACCACGCTGGCCGCACTCGACGAGGCGCAGACCGATCTGCTCGGAAAGCGATCGCCGCTGGCGCGCGCCCATCAGGCTCTGGTCTCCCTCGAGCCCGGGGAACGTCCCGAAGCGGGACGGCGTCTCAACGAGGCGCGCCGGCGCATCGAGTCCCATCTCGCCGATCGACGCCGAGAGCTCCAGGGCAGCGAACGGGCCGCCCGGCTGCACGCGGACCGACTGGACCCGACCGAGGTCATCGCGCCCCCGTTGCGAGGTCGTCTGCACGTCGTGCAGCGCACACGAGACGAGCTCGAAGACGTCTTCGTCGGTATGGGGTTCGCCGTGGCCGAGGGCCCTGAGGTCGAGACCGACTGGTACAACTTCGAGGCGTTGAACATGCCACCCGCGCACCCGGCCCGGGGGATGTGGGACACCTTGTACCTCGAGCTCGGAGAGCCCGAGACCGTCATGCTGCGCACCCACACGTCCCCGGTACAGATTCGCCTCATGGAGACCCAGGGCCCGCCCATCTACGCCGTGATACCCGGCAAGTGCTACCGCCGCGACACGCCCGACGCACGCCACATCCCGACGTTCCACCAGATCGAGGGGTTGGTGGTGGACCACGGCATCAGCTTCGCCGACCTGGCGGGCACGATCGAGACGTTCACCACGGCGTACTTCGGGCCCGACATCCACAGCCGGCTGCGGCCCTCCTACTTCCCCTTCACCGAGCCTTCGGCGGAATACGAGATCACGTGCACCATCTGCAAGGGCAAGGGATGCCGGACCTGTTCACAGACGGGGTGGGTCGAGCTCGGTGGCTGCGGCATGGTCGACCCGGCGGTCTTCGAAGCCGTGGGGCTCGACGCGGACGAATGGACCGGCTTCGCCTTCGGGTTCGGTATCGACCGTTGTACCCAGATGCGCCACGAGATCCCTGACATGCGCGTCTTCTTCGACAACGACGTGCGCGTCCTGCGCCAGATCTGAACCGGACCTGTGCGCGTCCCCCTGTCGTGGCTGGTCGACTTCGCCCCCTTCGAGGGCGATCCCGCCGACCTGGCGGCCGCCCTCGACGACCTGGGCCTCGTCGTCGAAGAGGTCCAGCACGTCGGGGAGGGCCTGGGTGACGTCGTGCTGGCCCGCGTCCTGGAGATCGGCGCCATTCCGGGCGCGGACCGCATCCGGCGCGTCACGGTCGAGGCGGGTGGTGAGCCGGTCGAGGTGGTGTGCGGGGCCTGGAACTTCGACGAGGGCGACATCGTGCCCTTCGTTCCGGTGGGGTCGGTGCTCCCCGGCGGTTTCGAGATCACGCGGCGCAAGATGAAAGGTGTCGTGTCCAACGGGATGCTGTGCTCGGGGCGCGAACTCGGGCTGTCCGAGGACCACGACGGGATCCTCGTGGTGCAGAGAGCCGAGATCGCGGGCGGCTCGGGGGGGGCCCGAGCTCCCGGGGCCCCGACACCGGGCACGTTCCTGGTCGACGCCCTGGGGATCGGGCAGGACACGGTGTTCGACATCGCGGTGGAGGCGAACCGTCCCGATGCGTGGTGCGTGGCCGGGATCGCCCGCGACCTGGCGGCCAAGCTGCACATCCCCTTCTCCGTGCCCGAGCCCCCCGATCCGGCCACCGGCACGACGACACCGGTGGAGACCCTGACCAGCGTCGAGGTGCTCGACCAGGACCTGTGCCCGCGCTTCACCGCCCGGGTGCTTCTCGACGTCTCCGTGGCGCCCTCGCCCGATTGGTTGGCACGCCGGCTGACCCTGGCCGGCATGCGCCCCATCAACAACGTCGTCGACGCCTCGAACTACGTGATGCTCGAGCTGGGCCAGCCCACGCACCCCTATGACCTCGACCTGGTGGGCGGGAGCGGGCTGCGGGTGCGGGCGGCCCGGCCCGGAGAGGTCGTCGTCACGCTCGACGGCGCCGAGCGCCGGATGGGCGAGCGCTCGGTGGGCATCGGCGACGACCGGCGCGACTGTGTCATCTGCGACGCCAACGACGCCCCCGTCGGCATCGGCGGCATCATGGGTGGGGCGACGAGCGAGATATCGCAGTCGACGCGCCGGGTCCTCCTCGAGGCGGCGTACTTCACGCCGATGGCGATCGCCCGGACCTCCAAGCGCCTGAACCTGCGGTCCGAGGCTTCGGTGCGGTTCGAGCGCGGGTGTGATCCCGAAGGGATCGACCGCGCCGCCCGGCGTCTGTGCCGGCTCCTGGGCGAGACGGCCGGGGAGCGCTGTCGCAGCGCCGCCGGTGTCATCGACGTGCGCGGCCCGGTGCCCGGGCCCGCCCGCGTGCGCCTGCGCACGGCCCGCCTCAACGCCGTGCTCGGCAGCGACCTCGACGACGACCAGGTGGTCGGATACCTCGCGCCCATCGGATTCGGGTGCGAGCGGCAGCCCGGCGGCGTGATCGAGGTGACCGTGCCCACGTTCCGCCCCGACACCGAGCGCGAGATCGATGTCATCGAGGAGGTGGCACGGCACCACGGATATGCAAACCTGCCTCGGCGCCGCCCGTTCGCACCTCAGGTGGGTCGTCTCACCCCCTACCAGCGCGAGCGGCGCCTGGCCCGTGAGGTGGTGGCCGGCCTCGGCGCCCACGAGGCCTGGACACCGTCGTTGCTCGGTCCCGACGACCACCCGCGGGTGGGGATCGAAGGCGGGGTCCGGGTGGCGAATCCCCTCACGCCCGACGAGGTCGTCCTCCGCCAGAGCCTGCTGCCGGGGATGCTGCGTGCCCTCGCCTTCAACGCGGACCGCCGTCAGGGAGAGGTCCGCCTCTTCGAAGTGGGCCATGTCTTCCCCCCTCCCGATGCCGAGCACGTGGCCCGGGCGCTGGCGCGCAGCGGGGACACGGTGATCGCGGAGCACGACGTGCTGGCGGTTGCCCTGGCCCGAGGCGACGACGACGCCCGCAGCGCGTCTGCAGCGTGGCGGGTGCTCACCGATGCCTTCGGGATCGAGGATGTCGAGGTCGTCGCACCGGGTTCGGCTGACGACCCCGGGCTCGCCTCGGTGCCCGCCGGCTTGCACCCGACACGTTCGGCGCGCCTCGTCCTACCCGACGGGGCGGGAGGAACCCGGCGGGCGATCGGCGTCGTGGGTGAGGTGGACCCCGGCGTGCTCGGGGAATTCGGGCTCGATGCCGAGCACCGTCGTGTGGGGTGGCTCGAGGTGGACCTCGAAGCGCTCCTGACCGATGCGCCGCGCCGCAGCCCGTTCATGTCCCCGGTGAGCAGGTTCCCCTCGAGTGACGTGGACCTGGCTTTCGTGGTGGACGTCGCCGTGCCCGCTGCCGCGGTGGAGAAGACGCTTCGCCGTGCCGCCGGCGAGCTGCTCGAGTCGCTGGAGCTGTTCGACGTCTATCGGGGGGTCGGGACACCGCCCGACACCCGCAGCCTGGCGCACCGCCTCAGGTTGTGCGCACCGGACCACACCTTGACCGACGAGGAGGTCGCCGCGGTGCGTGCCCGGTGCATCGCGGCGGTGGAGCAGGCTCACGGCGCGCCGCTACGCAGTTGACCCGGTCGTGCCCGGCGAACCACCGCACCCCGGACACCCGCACCAGGTGGAGGTCGTGCCTTCCCCGAGGGGCGCCCCGACGCGCGTCGACATCGAGGCCGGCCTGCACGCCGAGGGCTTGACGCCGCATTCCTGGTCCCACGGTGCGGCCTTCTCCTACGGCCGTCATGTGCACGGGGACCACAAGGTGCTGGTGTGCGTGTCGGGGTCCATCGTCTTCCACACCGACGCCGGCGACGTGGCGCTGGGGCCGGGGGATCGCATGGAGATCCCCTCCGGGGTCGGGCACGCCGCCACCGTGGGGGGCGACGGGGTCGAGTGCGTGGAGGCGTACCGCCGCGAGAGCGACCGCGATGCCCGGTGATGTGCGGCGGCGGGACATGGAGGGCTACCGTCGAGCCTCGATGGACCGATCCGAGCGGATGGGCTGAGGCCGGCCACCCGTGCTGATCGCCGACGCCATCTCTCCGCCCATCCGACTGCACCAGCTGTTCACGGGTTGGCAGACCGACGGGTTGAGCCTGGTGGCTCTCGCCATCGAGCTCGCCCTGGCGTTGTGGTACGTGACCTCGGTGCGGCGCCTGGCCGGGCGGGGCCGTGGCTGGTCGCGGTGGCGTACCGCCTCGTTCCTCGGTGGGACCGCCCTCGTGGTCATCGCCGTGCAGTCGGGACTGGCCTCCTACGACGACCAGGTCTTCGCGGCCCATGTGGTCCAGCACCTGTTGCTCATGAACTTCGCGCCGATCCTCTTCGCTCTCAGCGCGCCCGTGACCTTGGCCCTGCAATCCTCGGACCGCAGGACCCAACAGGGTCTGCTCAAGGTCCTGCACAACCCGGTCGTCGAGCTCGTCACCAACCCCGTGTTCGTCGTGCTCGTCGGCTACGGCACGATGATCGTGTACTTCCTCACGCCCTTCTACAACTTCTCGCTCGAGCACCCTCTCGTGCACGACCTGACACACCTCCACTTCCTCGTCTCGGGGTGCCTGTTCTGGTGGCTCGTGGTGGGACGCGATCCCTCTCGGTGGCGCCTGTCGTACCCGGCCAAGCTCGGGATCCTGGCCATCGGCATCCCGGTCACCGCTGTGCTCGGGGTGAGCCTCACCGGTGCCCGTCTCTCGATCGCCCCGCTCTTCCACACCGTGGCCGACACCCGCAGCGGAGGGTCCATCCTCTGGGTCGTCGGAGAGATCACGACCTTCGTGGCCATGGCGCTCATCGTCTACCACTGGATGCGCTTCGAGGAGCGTGAAGCGGTGCGTGCCGACCGGGTGCTCGACGCCCAGGCCGAGGCGCAGGGCCGCTGACGATGCAGTGGCGGTCGCCTTCGGTGGCGGCGTGGGAAGGGCGGGGGACATACCGGACGTTGGGCGCGTTCAGGACCTTCACCGTCGACGTCGCGTCCACGGGGCCCGAGACCCTGGAGCCCCTTCTCGTCGTGCACGGGTTCCCGAGCAGCTCCTTCGACTACCACCGGGTGGTCGATGCCATGGCCGAGCACCGTCGCGTGCTGCTCTTCGACATGATCGGCTACGGGCTCTCCGCCAAGCCCGACCGCGCCTACACCATCGACCTCCAAGCCGACGTGGCCGAAGCGTTCGTCGCCGACACCGGTGTGTCGACGCTGGCGCTGCTCACCCATGACCTCGGCGACACCGTCGGGGGCGAGCTCTTGGCGCGTCAGGCCGAGGGCCGGTGGCCTGTCGAGATCACGAGGCGTGTCATCACCAACGGCAGCATCTACATCGAGATGGCGCATCTGAGCCCGGGCCAGTTGCTCCTGCTGAGCCTCCCCGACGAGCGCTTGCCCGACACCGCTGGCATCGACGGCCCGAGCATGCAGGCGAGCCTGGCGGCCACGTTCTCGGCGCACTCTCGTGCCGAGGACTCCGACTTGGCGGGGGAGTGGGAGCTCATCTCCCACGACCAGGGCCATCTCCTGCTGCCCCGGACCATCCGCTACATCGAGGAGCGACGCCGGAACCAGGTCCGCTTCACGGGAGCCATCGAGTCCCACCCCTCGCCCCTGGCGATCGTGTGGGGTACCGACGACCCCATCGCGGTGCGGGACATGGCCACCAGGCTCCACGGGGTCCGGCCCGACGCCAGCCTCACCTGGTTGGAAGACATCGGGCACTACCCGATGCTCGAGGCCCCCTCGGCGTTCCTCGACGCCGTCGGTCCGGTTCTGGCGTGAGCCGACCCGGTCGCGGCAGGCCCGGGGTGCGGAGCCTCAGCCTTCTTCGGGTGGGAGGGGATCGCGCCACATGGGCCACACCTTGGGGCCGCCGGGCAGGGCGATCTCCCCGGTGACCTCGAAACGGTGCCGGCGGTAGAAGGCGATGTTGCTCTCCTTGGACGACTCGAGATAGGCCCCTGTGCCGTCACGGTCGCAGCGCTCGAGGATGGGCGCGAGGAGCGCGGAGCCGATGCCCTTTCCCTGGTGGATGGGATCGGTGCCGAGGACGGCGAGGTACCAGTGCGGTGTGCGGGGGTGTTGGCGCTCGATCGCCGACAGCACGCGCAACGCCCTCGGGACATTGAGGCCGAACGCCGCGATCAGCTTGGGCGAGCCCCGCGCGATCTGTCCGAAGCTCAGCTTCCAGTGTCCCGGCGGATCCCACAGGGCGCCGCCGGCCCGGTCGGTGTCGGTGTAGGACGCGCCGTGAGGGAGGTGTTGAATGGTCAGCGCGACCTCGAAGTACTGCGCCACGTGCTGTCGACGGGTCGGCTCGTGCGGCACCAGGTAGCTCATGACCGGATCGTCGAAGAAGGCGCGCGCCAGGCTGGCGGAAAGTGGGCCGGCGTCGGCCCGGTTGGCGACGCGCACAGGCCCCGGCATGGCGCACACTTATAGCCGAGACCCACGGGGCGCGTCGAAGCGCGCCGCGGCGCCCGGCGCGGCGGTGACCTGGGAGACTGAGGTCCGTGTCGCGTCCGGTGCCGTTCGTCCATCCGATCACCGTGCGCTATCTCGAGGTCGATCGTCAGGGAGTGGTCTTCAACATGTGGTACCTGGCGTACCTTGACGACGCCATGACGGCATTTCTGTGCGAAGGCGGCATGCCCTACGGGGAAATGCTGGCCGCGGGCTATGACGTCCAGGTCGTGCACACCGAGCTGGATTGGCACGGCCCCCTGGGCCTGGGCGACCCGGTGGGTGTCCGGGTCGCCGTGGCGCACGTCGGGCGGAAATCGTTCACGCTGCGTTTCCGCGTGGAGTCGTCGGCGCGTGTGGCAGCCGAGGCCAGCACGGTGTACGTGGCGGTCCGCACCGACGGGTCCGGCACATGCGAGCTCCCCCCGACGCTCCTCGGGGCCCTGGGTCCCCCGGCGTAGGCGACCGGGATTCGCTCACGACCCGGGATCGGGACCGGGACCGGGATCGGGATCGGGATCGGGATCGACGTCGTCGAGGAGGGCCCGGGTGCGGGGGCCGAGCCAGCCGGCGATCCGCCGCCGGTCGTCGGGAGACAGGCTGTCGAGGAACGCCCACGCCACCACCTCGGCCCCGTCCTGGGAGCCGGCCGCCACCGACTCGACTCCCTCGAGGCAGCGCGCCAGGACCGGTCGGCGGCGTTCGATCTCCACGGCGAGCCCGGCCACGTAGTCGGCCAGCTCGGTGAACGTCGCCGCCAGGCCGGGGTCGCCGTCGGTGGCTTCGACCAGGTCGAGATAGCGGTCCACGAACCCGGGCGCAGCCTCGAGCACGACGGCGACTTCCTGGTCCATCACGATCGAAAAGCTATGGAAAGACAGGAAAGCTGTCAAGAGTGAGTGTCGACCGACCCGGACGGTCGGCCTGGTTTGCATATCCATGCAGAGTGTCGTATTTTCTTGCGAATGCGTGTCGGGATCGCCGGGGCCTCGGGGTACGCCGGGGCGGAGCTGATGAGGTTGTGCGCCGGCCACCCTGACCTCGACGTGGTCGTGGCCGGGGCGGACACCCAAGCGGGCCAGCCCGTCTCGGCGCTCTACCCGTCACTGGCGGCCGCCTACCGGACCCTCGAGTTCTCGAAGATCGGGGCCGAGGACCTCGCCGGTCTCGACGTGGTGTTCCTGGCCCTTCCCCACGGCGAGTCCCATACCCTGGCTCCCGCCCTCGTCGACCGGGTCGGCGTTCTCGTGGACCTGTCCGCCGACTTCCGGCTGCGCGACCCCGGCGCCTACCTGCAGTGGTACGGGCACGAGCATCTGGCCCCCGAGTTGCTCGGTGCATTCGCATACGGGCTTCCCGAGCTGTTCCGCGCCGAGATCACCGGGGCCCGGTTGGTGGCTGCACCGGGGTGCTATCCGACCGCGGCGGCGCTGGCGCTCACCCCTCTGGTCCGCGCCGGGGTGGTCGAGGCGACAGGCGTCGTCGTGGACGCCGCCAGCGGTGTGTCGGGCGCGGGCCGCAAGCTCTCGCACACGACGCAGTTCAACACGGTGGACGAGGACTTCACCGCCTACGGTCTGCTCGACCACCGCCACACACCCGAGATCGAACAGGCCACCGGGGCCCAGGTCCTGTTCACGCCGCATCTGGCTCCCATGAACCGCGGGATCCTGGCCACCTGTTACGCGCGCCCGCAGGCTGCGCTCGACACCGACGACGTCCTGGCCGTCCTGCGCGACGCCTACGCCGGCGAGCCCTTCGTGGTGGTGAGCGAGCGCCCGCCTTCGACCAAGGCCACCAACGGGTCGAATTGCGCGCACGTGACGGCACGCGTCGACCCCCGCACCGGATGGGTGCTCGCCCTGTGCGCGCTCGACAACCTGGTCAAGGGGGCGTCGGGCCAGGCACTGCAGTGCGCAAACATCGCGCTCGGGCTTCCCGAGGCCACCGGGCTCTGCGCGGTGGGGGTGTACCCGTGAGCGTCACCGCGCCCCGGGGGTTCGTGGCGTCGGGTTTGGCGTGCGGGATCAAGGCAACGGGGGCTCCCGACCTGGCGCTGGTGGCGTCGGCGGCCGGAGCCGTTCCCGCCGCCGGGGTCTTCACCGCCAACCTGGCCGCGGCTGCCCCGGTGCAGGTGAGCCGGGCCCATCTGGCCGCCTCGGCCGGCCGTGCCGCCGCCGTGGTGCTCTCGAGCGGGAACGCCAATGCCGCCACCGGTGCTCCCGGGGTGGCGGGCGCCGAACGCATGTGCGCGCTCGTCGGCGAAGGCCTCGGCGTGGGCGCCGACGAGGTGCTGGTGTGCCAGACGGGCCTGATCGGCATCCCGTTCCCGCTGCCACCGGTCGAGGCCGGCATCCCGTTGCTCGTGCAGGCGCGCCTCGCCGATCGGGAGGCCGCCCGGCGTGCCGCCACCGCCATCATGACCACCGACACCATGTGCAAAGAGGTCGTGGTCGAGGCGGCCGGGTTCACGGTGGGGGCCATGGCCAAGGGCGCGGCCATGCTCGCCCCCAACATGGCGACCATGTTGGCCGTGCTCACGACGGACGCCCGCTGTGATCCCGCCCTCCTTTCCGGTGCGCTGCGCGCCGCGGTCGAGGGGACCTTCAACCGGATGACCGTCGACGGGTGCACGTCGACCAACGACACGGTCGTGGTGCTGGCGAACGGCGAGAGTGCGACGGCGGTGGGTCGCGAGGCTCTCACCGATGCCCTGGGCCGAGCCTGCGGTGACCTGGCCGGCATGATGGCGGCCGACGCCGAGGGTGCCACCAAGGTGGCGCACGTGGTGGTGACGGGCGCGGTGTCGGACGACGAGGCCCACCGCGCCGCGCGCAAGGTGGCGGACTCCGCCCTCGTCAAGTGCTCGCTCAACGGGGAGGACCCGTACTGGGGGCGCGTGGTGAGCGAGCTGGGGTCGGCCGGTGTGGCCTTCGATCTGGACCGGGTGGAGCTGTCCTACGGCGGCGTGGCGGTGTGCCGGGCGGGAGTGGCGGTCGAGCACGACGACAAGGCCGTGCGCGACCACATGCAGGGCAGGGCGATCGAGCTGACCTGCGACCTCGGGCTGGGCGCGGGGACCGGGGCCGTGCTGTTCACCGACCTCGGTTACGGCTACATCGACGAGAACAGGACGACGTCGTGAGCCCCGAGCTCGGCCCGACCGAGCGCGCCGCGGTCCTGGTGGAGGCCCTGCCCTACATCTTGCGCTTCTGGGGGAAGGTCGTCGTCATCAAGTACGGGGGCAACGTGCTCACGCCCGTCGACGGGGAACCGATGACGGTGGGCGAGCTTGCCGGGGAGACCGAGGCGCTGGCGTCGTTCGCGCAGGACGTGGTGCTCATGCGCTCGGTCGGCATGCTGCCGGTGGTGGTCCACGGCGGCGGACCGCAGATCGGTGACCTCATGGCCAAGCTGGGCAAGGTGCCGGAGTTCGTCGACGGGATGCGCGTGACCGACGCCGAGACGCTCGAGATCGCCAGCATGGTCCTCATCGGCAAGGTCAACCGGGAGATCGTTTCGGCCATGAACGTGCACGGCTCACTGGCGGTGGGCCTGTCGGGCGAGGACGCCAACATGATCACCGCCACCGCCCGGGATGCCGCACTCGGTTTCGTGGGCGACGTCGAGGTGGTCGACCCCTCCATCCTGCAGCGCCTGCTGGCCCAGGGGTTGATCCCCGTGGTGGCCACCATCGCCGGCGACGCCAAGGGCCAGTCCTACAACATCAACGCCGACGCCGTGGCAGGAGCGATCGCGGCGGCGCTGCACGCCGAGAAGCTCGTGTGCCTCACCGACGTGACCGGCCTGCGCGCCGATCCCGACGACCCGGGCTCACGGCTGGCCCAGATCTCGGTCGACGAGATCGACGCCATGGTGGCGTCGGGCGCGGCGTCGTCGGGGATGATCCCCAAAGTCGAGGCGTGCGCCCGCGCCGTGCGGGCCGGGGTCCCCCGGGCCCACATCCTCGACGGCCGGGTGCCGCACGCGCTCCTGCTCGAGGTGTTCAGCGACAAGGGGGTGGGCACGATGATCTACCGCCAGGGGGAGGTGCTGGCATGAGCGGTGTCGTCGATCGCAGCGCCCTCATGCACACCTACGCGGAGCCGCCGGTGACCTTCGTGCGTGGCGCGGGCTCGTACCTGTGGGACACCGACGGCCGGCGGTACCTGGACTTCCTGTCCGGGTTGGCCGTCACCGCGCTCGGCCACGCCCATCGGGCCGTGGCCGAGGCCGTGGCCGAGCAGGCGCGCACCCTCGTCCACGTGTCGAACCTGTTCGGCAACGTCGTGGGCCCCGAGGTGGCGGCGACGCTCGACCGCCTGGTGGGCGGGGGAGAGAGCCGCGCCGGGGGACAGGTGTTCTTCACCAACTCGGGGGCCGAAGCCAACGAATGTGCGCTCAAGCTGGCCCGCAAGTGGGCGGGGCCCGGCCGCCACGTGGTGGTGAGCACGTGGGGGGCCTTCC
>JARLGQ010000261.1 GCA_031292675.1 Acidimicrobiales bacterium | reverse complement strand
TTTGTTTGGGGGCCCCGCCCCCACGGGAGGGTGTGGGTGTACGACCCCTCTGCGTCGACAGGACTCTCTCACGCGTCGTGGTCGCCTCTGCAGTCTTCGATGACATGGGAGGGTGCGCGCCGCACCGCGGCGTCGCTCACCGAGGTCGCACGGTCGTCGCCGGGATCGCTCACCGACGGCGACTTCTGGTACGCCACCGCCGCCAAGCTCCTGGCGCCCCTGCTGTTGGCGGCGGCCACGTCAAACAGGACGATGGCCGACGTCGTCCGCTGGGTGGACGTCCAGGAGGTCGAAGAGGTCTTCGAGGCGCTCACCGCCGCCGGGGCCCGCTCCGCGCTCCAGGCGATGCAGGCGGCGTGGGGACGAGACGAACGCCAGCGCAGCGCCGTCTACACCACCGCCGAGACGGTGGTCGAGGTCTTCGCCGACCCTGCGGTGGCCGCCAACGAATCGACAGGAACGACCGCCGGCCCCGGGGATCGCATCGACCCCATCCGGTTGCCCGACGGGAACGACACCCTGTACCTGTGTGCGCCGGCACATGATCAGCGCCGCCTTCGGCCGCTCTTCGCCACGCTCGTGACCCAGGTCATCGAGGCCGCCTACGAGCGCTCGGGTCGTCAGGGCGAACCGCTCGACCCCCCTCTGCTCGTCGTGCTCGACGAGGCCGCCAACGTGGCCCCGCTGGCCGAGCTCGACGTGTTGGCGTCAACGGCCGCGGGTCATGGCGTGCAGCTCGTCACGGTGTGGCAGGACCTCGCCCAGCTGCAGGCGCGCTATGGCACCCGGGCCGGCAGCGTGGTGAACAACCATCGTGTGAAGGTCTTCCTGTCGGGGATCGCCGACCCCGGCACTCTCGAACATGCCAGCACGCTCATCGGCGAGACCGAGCTACGGTCGTGGACGACCACGGTGGACGGGTACGGCGCCACGTCGTTGACCGATTCCCCGGCCCTGCGCCGCCTGGCACCGGCCGACAGCCTGCGGCGGATCCCGCCCGGAGACGCCGTGGTGGTGTCGGGGCACCTGGCGCCGATCCGGTTGCGGCTGCGTCCGTGGCAGAACGACCGGACCCTGCGCGCCCGCGCCGAGACCGGAGCCGACGGCCCGGCGTCGAGATGGTGGGGCCGTCGGTCGATGGGTACGGTGGGGCCATGACGAGCTCGGAGCCGGCAGGGGTTCCGGACCCGGGGATCGCCGAGTTCGTGGCCCGACGCACCGCGGAGTACAACGAGGCGGCCCGTGCCGTGCGCGACGAGGCCGCTGCGGCGGGAACCCTGGTGTGGGACCCCTACGACCCGGCATGGGTCGAGGACCCTTACGCGGTCTACGCAGAGCTGCGCCGGAGCAATCCCGTGCACCGCAATGCGCTGGGTTTCTGGGTCTTCACCCGCCATGCCGACTGTCTGGCGATCCTGCGCGACCGGCGCTCGAGCAGCGACGGGCGCAACGTCGACGCCACCACGTTCCGCGAGGTGCGGGCCGTCGACCTTCCATTGCAGCAGGGTCCCGAGGCCATGTTGGCCGAGATGGCACCGTTCTTGTTCCGCGACCCACCCGACCACACGCGCCTGCGCGGGCTCGTGCAGAAGGCGTTCACGCCCCGGGTCGTCGAGGGTCTGCGGCCGCGGCTCGAGGAGATCTGTGACGGACTGCTCGACTCCGCCTTCGACCGAGGCGAGATCGACCTCGTAGCGGACTATGCGTACCCGCTCCCTGTCCAGATCATCGTGGAGATGCTGGGGGTGCCGGCCGAGGACCACGAGCAGTTCCGGGTGTGGTCCCACGCGCTGGCGCGCGGCCTCGATCCCGACTTCCTCCTTCCCCCCGAGGCGGTGCAACAGCGCCTGGGGGCCATCCTGTCTTTCGTGCAGTACTTCGCCTCGCTCATCGAAGACCGGCGCCAGAAGCCCGGCGACGACCTCCTGTCCCGGCTGATCCAGGCCGAAGAGCAAGGGGACATGCTGACCCAGGGCGAGCTGCTGTCCACATGCATCCTGCTCTTGGTGGCTGGGCACGAGACGACGGTGAACCTCATCTCAGGCGGGGCACTCGCCCTGTTGGAAAGACCCGACCAGCTGACGTTGGTACGTGACGACCCAGCGGTCATCCGCAGCGGCGTCGAGGAGATGCTTCGCTATGTGTGCCCCGTCCAGCTCACCGGCCGCGTCGCGCTCGAAGAGATGGAGGTGGGTGGAGTGACCATCGCGGCGGGCGAATTCTCGATGCTCCTCGTGGCGTCGGCCAACCGTGACCCCGAGGCCTTCGACGATCCCGACGCCTTCGACGTGACGCGGACCGACAACAACCATCTGGGCTTCGGCTTCGGCATCCATCACTGCCTGGGCGCACCGCTGGCGCGACTCGAGGCGCAGATCGCGTTGCCTGCCTTGTTGCGCCGGGCCCGCCGTCTCGAGCGTACGAATGACGAGCTCTCCTACAAGGAGAACATCGTCCTCCGGGGTCTCGAGTCCCTTCCGGTGCGCCTCTCGGCCTGAGCCCGCGCACCCCTCACCTCGGGTCCACCGGTCTCGGCCCGAGCGTCAGTGAGGCGATCCGGGGACCACCAGGGGCCAGGGCCGTTCGCGCTCGGCCATGAGGGAGAGGTCGAGGAGCAGTTCTTCTTCATAGTGGCGACCGATGATCTGCATCCCGACGGGCAGGCCGTCGACGGCACCCACCGGGACCGACACCGCCGGGTTGCCGGCGAAGTTGGCAGGGAAGGTGAGGTTGCCCTGGTTGGCACCGACCCGCATGATGTCGCCGAACCTGTCCATGAGATCGACGTCCCCCACCTTGGTCGGGAGGGGGCCTTCGGCACCGAAGGCGACGTCGGGGTTGGTCGAGCAGAAGATGAAGTCGACCTCATCGAGGAGGTCTGCCATCACCTCGTGCGCGCCGACTCGGAAACGCTCCGCAGTGGCCGCCATGGCCAGGTCGTAGTGGTGGGAGGCGATGTTCATGCCGAGCATGATCTCGGGAGTCAGGTCGGGCTCGCACGCCGGGTACTTGTCGCCCAGGTCGGCTGCCAGCGTCACCAGGTTCGCCATCGCCCATTCGAAGAGCGCCGGTGGAAAACTCACCGCCACGTCGACCCGTGCCAACCCGGCGTCGGCGATGAGTGCATCGGCGCCAGCCCTCACCAGGGCTGCCACCTCGGGGTGGACGACCGCCACGCCCAGATCCACCGTCACCACCGCCTTCTTGCCTCGCAGCTCCTGGCGATGGCTCCCGAGACCGGCCTCCCATCCCTCGACGCGGGGCAGGCTGTGGGTGTCGTGCGGGTCGTACCCGTTGCAGACGTCGTACCAGCGCGCCGTGTCGCGCACGGACCTGCTGATGCAGCCGATCGTGACGGTGTGAGGGACCTGGTGCACGAACGGGCCCTTGGGGATGCGCCCGAAGTTCGACTTCAACCCGAACATCCCCGTGAAGCCGGCCGGGATGCGAATCGACCCGCCGCCATCACCTCCCGAAGCGATCGGGACGAGGCCCCCTGCCACCGCCGCGGCCGTCCCCCCCGATGACCCCCCCGGGGTGCGCTCGAGATTCCAGGGGTTGCGCGTGATGCCGTGCAGACGCGTCGAGGTGACGTTGATCCCCCCGAACTCGCTGGCTGTCGTCTGGCCGGCGAGGACCGCGCCCGCGCCGAGCATTCTGCGTACGTGTGTGGAGGTATAGGTGGCCATCCGCTCCGCAAAGACGAGCGATCCCTCGGTGAGAGGCCAGCCCTCGACCGACTCGAGCTCCTTGATCCCGATGGGTACCCCCCCGAAGGGGAGCGTCACGTCGGCCTGCTCGGCGGCACGGCGTGCCGTGTCGGCGTCGACGTAGCTGAAGGCGTTCAGCGCCGAGCCCGCGATGGCGGCAAGAGACAGCTCCAGGGCCTCGGGCGGGGTGATCTCGCCCTTGCGGAAGGAGTCGACGAGTGAGCACGCGTCCCCGGTCCAGGCGTCGTTTGCCATCGGAAGTGAGGCTAGTGCCGATCCCGCCCCTCGGGCCCGCCGAACCGGCCCGGGACGGTGAGACCGCGTGCCGACCTGTCGAGACCGCGTGCCGAGCCGCCGAGACCTCGTGCCGAGCCGCCGAGACCTGGCCGGAGGGTGTGTCGTCCCGGCGCTTGTAAGGTTCGGACGTGCTCCCGGGCTTCTACGACGTGATCCATCGCCGGCGCGACGTCCGAGCCGAGTTCAGCGGCGAGCCCGTCGACGAGGAGGTTCTGCGGCGAGTCCTCGACGCCGCGCACAGCGCGCCCAGCGTGGGCCTCTCCCAACCGTGGGACTTCATCCTCGTGTCGGACGAAACGGTCCGCCGGGCGTTCTGGGCACATGTCCAAGAAGAGCGCAGCGAGTTCGCGGCCTCGCTCGAGGGAGAGCGCGCCGAGCGGTTCGCCGGCATCAAGATCGACGGCATCCTCGAAGCCAGCCTGTCGGTGGTGGTCACCTACGATCCCGCCCGTGGCGCGCCCGGCGTCCTCGGGCGCCACGCCATTGCCGATGCCGGGCTCTACTCGGTCTGCCTCGCCATCGAGAACATGTGGCTGGCGTGCACGGCGGAGGGGTGGGGGATGGGTTGGGTGTCGTTCTACCGGGAATCGTTCCTGCGCGAGCTTCTCGGCATCCCCGACGGCATCCGACCCGTGGCATGGCTGTGTGTCGGGCCGGTGGGCACCTTGCAGGACACACCCGACCTCGAACGCGCCGGCTGGAGGACGCGGTTGCCGCTCGAGGCGGCGCTGCACCTCGACCACTGGGATCGTCGTGACCCCGAGGTGATCATCACCGCCGCCCGGAGCCGGGCCGTGGACCCGGCCATGGTGAGCGGCGGTCCTGAGTCCGAAAGGCCTGAGCCATGAGCGATACCCACCCGTCAGCCGCGTCAGCCGCGCCGGCCGCGTCAGCCGCGCCGGCCGCGTCAGCCGCGTCGACCACACCGCAGGCGCCGGCCACCACCCCTGCGCCCACATCAACGCCGGTGCCCGGCCACAAACCTCAAGCGCCGTTCACCCTGGCCATCGACATCGGCGGTACCGGACTCAAAGCCTCGGTGCTCGACGCCACCGGCGCCATGGTCGCCGACCGCGTCGTGGTGAAGACCACGTATCCCTGTCCACCCTCGAAGATGATCGACGATCTGGCTGCACTGGTCGCACCGCTGCCCCCCGCAGATCGCGTGTCGGCCGGGTTCCCCGGGATGGTCCGCAACGGCCTCGTGCTCTCGGCACCGCACTTCGTGACCCTCCACGGTCCTGGCACCACCATCGACCCCGGCCTGGTGAAGCAGTGGGCCGCGTTCGATCTCGCCGGCGCGCTCGCGGCACGGCTGGGCAAGCCGACCCGGGTGGCCAACGACGCCGACATCCAGGGCGCCGCGGTGGTCAAGGGCAAGGGGCTCGAGCTCGTGATCACTCTGGGAACGGGTGTGGGAACCGCCTTCTTCTACGACGGAAGACTCCTGCCGCACCTCGAGTTCGCCCACCACCCGTTCTTGAAAGGCGACACCTACAACGAGCAGATCGGAGACGCCGCCCGGAAGGAGATCGGCAATCAGCGTTGGAACAAAAGGGTGCGCAAGGCCGTCGCCACCTTCCGCGCCCTGTCGTTCTTCGACCACTGTTACATCGGTGGGGGCAACGCCAAGAAGATTCACGGCACCCTCGGATCCGACGTGTCCATGGTGGACAACGCCGCCGGTATCCTCGGCGGGATCAGGCTGTGGGACGAGTCTCACATCGCGGTATAGCGCGCCGCGCTGCGCCGGGGCACGTTCCCGCAGCAGGAGGTGTCGCGCCGTGACCGAGTCACAGGAGCCGGTATCGGGGCACGCAGAGATGGACCACGTGCTTCGCCGGCGCCGACGGCGGGCAATTCGGGGCGTCCTCGTCCTGGCCCTGGTCGTCCTGGTGGTCGCGTTCGTCGTCCAGAACTCCCAGCTCGTGACCGTGCACTTCTGGTTCTTCACCCACAAGGTCCACCTCATCTGGCTGGTGCTCGCATGCCTCGTGGCGGGGACAGTGCTCGGCTACATGTTGGGTGTACCCGAACGGAGGGCCATGCGCCGACGGCGGAAGGCCGAGAAGGCGGCGCGCCGGTCGAAGTAATCGGGGCGGTGGCGGTGGCGGAGGGCCGAGTCGGTCGATCCCCATTAGGTTGCGGTCCGTGCGAGCGGTGACCATCGTCGACGGGGACCTTCGCTACCAGGAACACCCCGATCCCGAGCCCGGTGACAACGAACTGCTCGTTTCCGTCGAGGCCGCCGGGATCAACAACGCCGACCTGATGCAGCGGCTCGGGCTCTACCCCGCTCCGCCCGGTGCGCCGTCCGACATCCCCGGGATGGAGCTGGCCGGCGAGGTCGTCGCCACCGGGAGGCGGACGACGCGATTTTCGATCGGGGACCGCGTCATGGCCGTTGTGGGCGGGGGCGCCCAGGCCGAGCTGGCCGTGGTGGACGAGCGCTGCGCACTGCCCGTGCCGAGTGCCCTGCCCTGGCCCGATGCGGGCGGCTTCCCCGAGGCGTTCTCCACCGCCTATGACGCCCTCTTCACCCAGTGCGGGCTCGCCTTCGGCGAGCGCGTCCTGGTCACCGGCGCGGCCGGCGGCGTGGGGACCGCGGGCGTGCAGCTCAGCGCGGCCACCGGTGCCCGTTGCGTGGCGTCGGTGCGTCACGCGCACCTGCGAGACTCCGTCGCCGCGTTGGGGGCGACCGCTGCCGATCCCGACGCCGCCCTGGGCCTCGGTCCCTTCGACGTGGTCCTCGAGCTCGTCGGCGCGTCGAGCCTCCCCGGGGTGCTCGGTGCGATGGCCTTGGGCGGGAGGATCGCGGTCATCGGCGTGGGCGGCGGGGCTCAGGCCGGGGTCGACCTCCTCGTCGTCATGCAGCGCCGGCTGCGCATCAGCGGCTCCACGCTGCGAGCACGCTCGCTCGTCGAGAAGGCGGTCGTGGCCACGGAGGTGGAGCGCCACGTGGTACCGCTCCTCGAGGCGGGCGACGTGCGGGTGCCGCTCGAGGCGACCGTTCCCATGGACCGCGCCGGCGAGGCCTACGAAGGCTTCCGCCAGGGCGGCAAGCTGGGCAAGATCGTTCTCGTCCCCCCTCGGTGAGACGGGACGAGCGGGACGAGCGAGAGCAGCGAGAGCAGCGAGAGCAGACGTGAAATCCGGGGCCGGCGGTGTCGGGCGAGGCCCTCAGACCTGGGAACGACCCCGGTCGACCACGCCCTGACGACGGCGTTCGATGTCGTCGGGGTCGACGCCTCCCCGTTGGAACTCCGCGGCGGCGCGGGCCTCGACGTCCCATGCCTCGCCTCCCGGGACCCGGCTCGCTTCTTCGTAGGTGGCGAGGATGGCGCGCACGGCGCGTTGGTCGCTCGAGACGATGTCGGCGGCGAGCCTCCGGGCCGTGGGAAGCAGCTCGCCGTGAGCCACGACGTGGTTCACGAGGCCCCACTCGAGAGCCGTCCCGGCATCGACGAAGTTCCCCGTGGCGCTCATCTCGCGGGCGCGCCGGATGCCCACCGCTTGCGGGAGGAGCACGGTCAGTCCCCACAGGGGATGCACACCCACTCGGGCGTGGGTATCGGCGAAGCGGGCGCGCTCCGAGGCGATGAGGAAGTCGCAGTTGAGCGCCAACTCGAGCCCGCCGGTGACGGCCACACCGTTGACGGCGCCGATGATCGGCTTCGAGGTCGGAAGTGTCGTCCCCCGGCCCCGACGCGGAGCGACGGCATCCCCGCTCGGGCCACCGCCGTGCGCTCCGCTCCCCGGTGCACGCTTGAGGGGCCCGCCGTCGTTGCCGAGCTCCTTCAGGTCGAGCCCGGCACAGAAGGCGGGATCGGTGCCGGTGAGGATGAGCACGTGCACGTCGTCGCGCCCGTCGGCCTCGCCCACCAGGCGCTTCAGCGTGCGAATGAGCTCGCTCGACAGGGCGTTGCGCGCCTCGGGCCGGTTCAGCGTGACGAGGGCGACCCCCTCGGCCACCTCGAGGAGCGCGACCTCTGGCACGACGGCTGGCACGACGGATGGTGCGCGGGGTTCGGGTCCGTCAGCGGGTGACGACGACGCTCGATCCGTGGCCGAACAGGCCCTGGTTGGCCGTGACGCCCACCCGGGCCCCCTCGACCTGGCGTCCGGCGGCCTGGCCTCGCAATTGCCATACGAGCTCGCACACCTGGGCGATGGCCTGAGCGGGGATGGCCTCCCCGAAGCTCGAAAGCCCACCGCTCGGGTTGACAGGGATTCGCCCGCCCAGGGCGGTGTCGCCGTCGCGCAGGAGTCGCTCCGCCTCCCCCTCCTTGCACAGGCCCACGTCCTCGTACCAGTCGAGCTCCAAGGCCGACGACAGGTCGTACACCTCGGCGACGTCCACGTCCTCGGGACCGATCCCGGCCTCTTCGTAGGCGGCGAAGGCGATGGACCGTCGGAAGGCCGGTCCGTCCACCGCACCCACGGCCACGGCGGAGTCGGTGGCGAAGTTGGGCATCTCGATGACGGTCTGGGGAAAGCGCGGGGTGACGGTGGAAACAGCGGGGATCGACACCGCGGTGTCGCCCCGGCCGTGGCGCCTCGCGAAGTCCGTGCTCGACAGCACCAGGGCCGCACCTCCGTCGGAGGTGGCGCAGATCTCGAGCAGGCGCAGCGGGTCGGCCACCATGGGCGACGCCAGCACCTCCTCGGCGCTCACCTCTTGGCGGTAGCGGGCATTCGGGTTGGCAGCCCCGGCGCGCGCGTTCTTGACCTTGACGGCGGCGAAGTCGTCCTCGGTGGCCCCGAAGAGCTCCATGCGCCGGCGTGCGTAGAGGGCGAAGTACGTGGGATTGGTGGCGCCCAGCAGATGGAACCGCAGCCAGTCCGGGTCGTCTCTCCGTTCGCCCCCGACCGGGGCGAAGAACCCCTTGGGGGTGGTGTCGGCCCCGACCACGAGGGCGACGTCGCACAGACCGGCCAGGATCTGGGCGCGCGCCGCGGCGATGGCGGTCGCGCCGGACGCGCATGCTGCGTAGGCACTCGACACGCGGGCGCCCGACCAACCCAGCGCCTGGGCGAAGGTGGCTCCGGAGATGAAGCCGGGGTAGCCGTTGCGGATCGTGTCGGCACCCGACACGAACTGGATGTCGGTCCACGACAACCCGGCGTCGGCCAGCGCGTGGCGCGCCGCGGCCAGCCCGTACTCCACGAAGTTGCGGCCCCACTTCCCCCAGGGGTGCATACCCACCCCGAGGACGGCCACGGCGCGGTCGTCAGGCACCCGAGCCCCCCGATCCGGCCGTCACCGGGCGCCACTTCCACACCAGGTACTGGTGGTCGTCGTCCTCGTAGAGCACGTCCACGACCAGCTCGACCTCGGTGCCCACGGCCAGGTCGTCCACCGTGACCTCGGGCACCATCTGACCCATCACCACCATCTTCTCCTCGGCGAGCTCCACCGCGGCGATGCAGAAGGGCACGTACGGGTCGGCGGCTACGTAGGGCGCCGGGGGGGTGTAGCGGGCGTCGGTGTACGACCACACCCTGCCCCGCCTGCTGAGGGGCACGTCGTCGAATTCGGTGCCCTCGCACCTGGGGTTGCGGCAGAAGAAGGTCTCGCGGGGAAAGGCGTAGGTGCCACAGCTCCGGCACCTGCTCCCGAGCAGTGCCGGGGCCCCTGCGTCGGTGGTGAACCATCCCTCCACCGCGGGGACACGGGTCTTGGTGGCGGCCATCGGGGCAGTCTAACGCCCCGTCAGATCCGGCCCCCGGGGAGGCGTATCGTGATCCATGGACCTCACCGTCGTCGACTCCTTCACCGACCGACCCTTCGCCGGCAACCCCGCTGCCGTCGCCCTGGTCGACGCCTTTCCCGACGAGGACCGCATGCAGGCCGTGGCGCGGGAGATGAACCTGTCGGAGACCGCGTTCGTGGTGCCCCGCCCCGACGGCGCTCATGACCTGCGGTGGTTCACGCCCCTGGTGGAGGTCGACCTGTGCGGCCACGCCACCCTGGCCGCCGCCCACGTGCTGGGGGGATCGGGGACGTTCCACACCCGCAGCGGTGCGCTGGTGTGCACCCCCGCGGCCCGGGGCTGGATCGAGATGGACCTCCCCGCCGACCCCCCCGCCCCCGAGGCGGTTCCTCCGTCGATCGCCCCTGCGCTGCGAGTCGAAGACCCGACGGTGCGGGCCTTCGCCCGGGCGCGTAGCGATCTCCTGGTGGAGTTGTCCGGCGCCGACGCGGTGCGCACGGTACGCCCCGACCAGGCTTCGGTCGCCGCGCTGGGGTCGCGTTGTGTCATCGTCACCGCCGCCGGCGACCGCCCGGGGGTGGACTGCGTCAGCCGGGTGTTCGCGCCCAACGCGGGCATCCCCGAGGATCCCGTCACCGGCTCCGCCCACTGCGCGTTGGCGGAGTACTGGGGGGACCGCCTGGGTCGCGATCAGTTGGTGGGGGAGCAGGCCTCGGCGCGTGGCGGGATGGTGCGAATGGGGCGCCACGGGGACCGCGTCGTGCTCGGTGGCCAGGCGGTCACCGTGTCACAGGTGCGGCTGGTCGTGTGAGCACGGACCCGCGGTGGCGTCGTCCTCGACCACGCCACCGCTTCTCCGCCGCCTGCCTTGACGGCGGATAAAACTGGGGGTTACAGTCAGAATACAGTAACTTGTATTTTGAGGTGACTGCCATGGAAGCAATCGGAACTCGCAGGTGGTGGGCGTTGGGCGGGCTCACCCTGGCGGTGATGGCGGTCGGCCTCGACGGCACGGTGCTCAGCGTGGCCCTGCCGACGCTCGCCAAGGCCCTGCACGCCTCGGAATCCGATCTCCAATGGTTCTCCTCGGGGTACTTCCTCGTGCTCGCGGCGGGAATGCTCCCCATGGGCCTGTTGGGCGACCGGTACGGCCGCAAGAAGGTCATGCTCGCCTCGCTGGCGCTGTTCGGCGTGGGCTCGGCGGCCTGTGCGTACTCGACGTCGGTGGGCGAATTCATCGCGGCGCGGGTGGTGCTGGGCGTGGCCGGTGCCGGTGTGATCGTGATGGCGCTGTCGGCTCTCACGGTCCTGTTCTCCGAGGACGAGCGGCCCAAGGCGGTGGGGGTCTGGGCCGCCGCCAACTTCGTGGCCCTCCCCCTGGGCCCGATCCTCGGCGGATGGTTGCTCACGCATTACTGGTGGGGCTGGGTCTTCCTGTTGAACGTGCCGGTGGCACTGGTGGGCCTGGTGGCGACGATGCTCCTCGTGCCCGAGTCACGCGCGTCGCGACCTCCGGGCCTCGATCCCGTCGGCGTCACGTTGTCCGTCGCCGGGTTGGTGGGGCTCACCTATGGACTGATCCAGGCCGGCGAGTACGGCTGGGGCGACCTCGGCGCCTGGCTCCTCATCGCGGCGGGGCTCGTGGTCCTGGTCGGGTTCTTCTCGTGGGAGCGCCGGGTCAACCACCGGCCCGGTGGGCAACCCCTCCTCGATCTCGATCTCTTCCGGTCGACGTCGTACCTGTGGGGCGTGATCCTGGCCGCGGTCGTCATCCTCGCCATGATCGGGGTGCTGTTCACCATGCCTCAGTACTTCCAGGGCGTGCTCGGAGCCAACGCCATGGGGTCGGGACTGCGGCTGCTTCCCCTGATCGGAGGACTGCTGTTGGGAGCGGTGCCGGCGAGCCTGGTGGCGCGTCTGTTGGGGGCGAAGTTGACCGTCGCGCTCGGGTTCGCGGTGATCGGCGCGGGGCTGGTCGTCGGAACGACCACGAGCCTGGCGTCGGGCACCGGCTTCGTGGCTGCCTGGATGGCGATCACCGGCTTCGGTATGGGGATCGCCATGGCCACCACCGCCTCGACGGCACTGTCGGAGCTGTCCGAGGATCGCGCCGGCGTGGGATCGGCGGTGCTCCAAGCACTGAACAAGGTCGGTGGGCCCCTCGGCACGGCGGTCCTCGGCAGTGTGCTCAGCTCGGCCTACCTCAGCCGACTCCACCTCGGCGGTGTTCCGGCCCCGGCCGCGACAGCGGTCCGCCAGAGCGTCTTCGGGGGCGTCGCCGTCGCCCGTCAGCTCGGCTCGGCCGCGCTGCTGCACTCGGTGCGCGCCGCGTTCGTCCACGGCATGGACGTCGCCCTGACGGTCTCAGCCGGCGTCGCAGTTTGCGGCGTCGTGCTCGCCCTCGCCTTCTTGCCCCGGGTCGCCGCCGCGCATGAGAGTCCCGAGACGCACACCGACGAGGACGAGGAGCTCCCCGTTGGCGTCCGGTAGCGGGCCGACGATGGGATTGCGGGAGCGCAAGAAGGCGAAGACCCGCGCCGCCATCCAGTCCCATGCGCTCCGCCTCTTCACCGAGCAGGGCTACGACGCCACCACGGTGCAGCAGATCATCGAAGAGGTCGAGGTCTCCGAGAGCACCTTCTTCCGCTACTTCCCGACCAAGGCCGACGTCGTGCTGGCCGATGAGTTCGATCCGGTGATCGTCGATGCCTTCCGTGCCCAACCGCCCGGGTCGACCGTCATCCAGGCGTTGCGCGCCGCCTTTCGTGCCGCTTTCACCCAGCTCACATCGGAGGAGCACGCCACCCAGCAGAGTCGGATGATCCTCGTGCTCTCGGTTCCCGAATTACGCGCCGCCATGGTCGATCAGTTCGCCTCGGCCATGGGCCTGCTCGCCGAAGTCGTGGCGGAGCGGACGGGGCGCCCGGCCGGCGACATCGCCGTCCACACGCTGGCGGGAGCTGTGGTGGGTGCGGCGATGGCGGCGATGTTCGCCGTCGCCGACGATCCGTCGGTGGACCTCGCCGTCAGGCTCGACGAGTCGATGGCCTGCCTCGAGAACGGGCTCGGACTGTGACCGGCTGCTTCAGCCGCTCGCCTTGATCAGCGCCTTGCGGTAGGTGCTCGGGAAAAGGGCGCGGCCCACCGGGGCCAGACGGGCGATCGGCGCGGCGTCGATGTCGAGCTTGGGCCCGCCCATGCGGGCCAGCACGAGCTGCGACACCTGGCGCGCCGATCTCCGGACCATGCGCGGCGGCATGGGCATGCCGGCGTCGACGGCCTCGTTGCCCATGACGGTGGGGACCCACCCCGGGTACAGGACGTGAAGGTGCACGCCCCGCCCCGCAGTGTCGAACGAGAGGCTCTCGGTGAAGGCGCTCAGCGCGGCCTTCGAGGCGCTGTAGGCGGCCTCGTGGGGTCCGGGTGCCCGCCCGCTGTCCGACGACACGTTGACGATCACCCCGTGGTGACGTTCGAGCATTCCCGGGAGGACGGCCAAGGTGCCCGCCACGGTGGCGAAGTAATTGGTGGCCATGACGGCTCGGTGCACCTCCATCTCGGGCCCGGGGTCACCACGGGGCGGCCCCATGCCGGCGTTGTTGACGAGCACGTCGACACGGCCCTGTTCGTTCTCGATCCGGGCCAGGACCGAGGTGAAGCGATCGGTGTCGCTCACGTCGCAGGTGACCGTGGTCGAACCCGGCGACAGTCGCCGCATCTCCTCGGCCAGGCTCGCCAGCAGGTCCTGGCGCCGCGCCACGCCGACCACGGTGGCGCCGCCCGCCGCCATGTCCAAGGCGAATCGACGCCCGAGACCCGACGACGCGCCCGTCACCACCGCCACCGCCTTCCGGAGATCGAACATGGACATCCTCCTCTCTCTGTCGTGCTGTTCCTGCCGGTGGCAACATTGCCCCATGGACGCCCCTCGCACCGCCCGTGCCATGTGGAAGCTCTTCGAGCCCCTGCACGCCCTGACCTATTTCGCCCCGGAGTGCATCGAGGAATTCGGCACGGCGGGGCTCAAGGGCTTCTGGATGGGCTACTTCGCAGGGCGCGCCGCCCCCATGGGCGAGGTAGGACCGGCCGTGGTCGATGCCACCTTCTTCAGCTTCAACCCGGACCGGGTGAGACGGGCGCTTCCCGACGCGTGGTCCTTCGCCCCGCCCGACCGTGTCCTCGACGCCCGGCTGGCCGGGGTGGCGCGGGCGCTGGAGCGGATCCTCGGCGCCGGCTCCGGTGCCGACGGGGACGTCGCCGGAATCGGCGCCCGCGGGATCGGCGCCCCCGAGATCGCCCGCGCCGCCGCACTGGCGCGATCGGCGGTCGAGGGACTGACCATCGACGGCCGTCCCTTGGCGGCCGCCAACGTCGCACTGGCCTGGCCCGAGGAGCCGCGTCTGGCGCTGTGGCACGCGGCCACCGTTCTCCGTGAGCACCGCGGCGACGGACACGTGGCGGCCCTCGTGGCGGCGGGGCTCGACGGCCGGCAGGCGCTCGTCACCATGACCGCCACGGGCGCGGTGCCCAAGGAGATGCTCCAGGCGGCACGCGGTTGGGACGACGATGCGTGGGAGGCCTCGGCCGGCACGCTCGTGGAGCGCGGCTGGATCAACGAGGACGGCACCCAGACCGCCTCGGGGGCAAAGGCGCGCGAAGACATCGAGGACCTCACCGACCTCCTCGCCGCCGAGCCCTGGGAGCGCCTCGGCGAGGACGGAACCGACGCGTTGCGCGCCGTGCTGGCACCGATTGCGAGTGCCATCGGCGCCAGCGGTTCGGTCCCGGTGCCCAACCCCATCGGCCTGCCGCTCCCCCGGTAGCCCCGACGGTACGGCGACGCTTCCTCCGGCCCGCTCAGTCCCAGAGGTCGGCGGGCGCCTTGCCGAGGGGGTAGTGCCCGGGGAGCAGCTCGCCCGACGCGGCGCGCTCCATGCGGCGGCGCATGCCATCGGACAGCGCGTCGGCCTTGATCATCTCGATGAAGAGGGCCGTCGCGTTCCCGACGTCGAAGAAGTCCCGCTGCCACGACCACTTCCAGTTCCCCCCGTACCGGAACCAGCTCCCGCCCAGGCCCGCGATCACGTAGGGCGAGCCGTCGGGTCGGGACGCGTCGGCGATCTGCTTCCACAGGCCGATCACCTCGCCCTGGTTGGGGTCGATGAGCACCTTCTGGTACGGGTAGGTCCACCCGTCGAGCCCTCCCATCTCGAGGCCGAGCGCGACGTCGCGGATCTCGTCGCGGCCGACGGCCATGAACTCCTCGTTCGGCCCGATGTTCCAGCCGTAGGTGGCGTCCTCGGTGTACATCTCCGCCATCGGCCGCCAGTCCCCGGCCTCCTGGGCGCGCCGGTTGGCGTCCAACCACCGCTGCACCATCTCCTCGAGCTCGTCGTATGCGAACGCGGCCACGTCAGTCCTCCTCGATGATCGTCAGTGCATGGGTGGGGCAGAACTTCACGGCCGCCTCGACCTGGGCGCGCAGTTCCTCGGGCGGCGACTCGTCGAGGATGACGAGCACGCTCTGCTTCGACACCTCGAACACGGCCGGCGCCTCGGATTCGCACACCCCATGACCCTGGCACAGGTCGCGGTCGACGACGACTTTCACGGTGCGGACGTTGCAGGTGCAGACGGTGCGGGTGCGGACGGTGCGGCACGCGGCCGGAACCGGGCCACGCAGGGCTGGGCCAGCTGCACGACCATCTTGGAGTGGTCGTTGCGGTACGTGTCGGAGGGTTGCGCCAGCTCGAAGTCCCAGTGCCGGAGCAGGACCGAGAAGATGGCCTTCAGCTGCATCATGGCGAAGGGCGCCCCCACGCAGCGGTGGCGGCCGGCCCCGAAGGGGATCCAGGTCCAGGGGTTGGCCCGGTCCTCGTTGCGGGGCTCGAGATAGCGCGCCGGCACGAAGGCGTCGGGGTCGGGGAAGTCCGGCGCGATGCGGTTCGACACGGCCGGGCTCGCCCCCACGAGCTTTCCGGGCGCCACGGTGAACCCCTCGACCTCGAGCTCCTCCTTGGCGACGCGCAGCACCAGGATGAGCGGGGGATGGAGGCGCAGGGCCTCCTTGATGGCCGACTCGAGACGCGGCATGTCGCGCAGCGCCTGGTAGCTCACCTCTTCGCCGTGCGCGTACAGCTCGTCGAGCTCGGCCCGCACCGCGTCGAGCTCCTGGGGGTGTCGCAGCAGCTCGATGAGGGTCCAGGCCGCCGTGCCCGACGTGGTGTGGTGGCCGGCGAACATCATCGAGATGAACATCCCCGTGACCATGTCCGTCGAGAAGCGCGGGGTGCCGTCCTCGTCGCGGATCGACATCAGGACGTCGAGCAGGTCGCGGTCCTCGTCGGTGGCGGGGGGACCGGCACGGCGCCGGTCCATGATCCCCTGGACGAGCTCCACGAGCCCGAGCCGGGCCTCGTCGCGACGGCGGAAGCTGTCGATGGGCGCGTAGGGGTCGACATAGGCGATGGCGTCGGTGCCCTGTTCGAGGTCGTGGTAGAGCTCGGCGAAGCGGCGGTCGAGCTCGTGGCGGAACTTGCGCCCGATGAGGCACGCCGAGGACGTGTAGATGGTGAGCTCGGCGAACCAGTCGAGAAGGTCGATCGTCCCCTCCCGCGACTCCGACGTCGACCATGGCCTCACCATGGCCTCCACCTCGTCCGCGATCGTCGACGCGTGGCCCCGCATGAACTTGTCGCGCAGCGCCTGGTTGTGCAGCATCTCGCGGCGGCGCTCGGGGGGCGCGTCGAACACCACGCCCTCTCCGAAGATCGGCGTCATGAAGGGATACGCCTCGGCCTGGTCGAGCACCTCCTCGGGGGCGCGGAAGAACAGCTCGTTGGCCTCGGCTCCCGTGAGGAGCACCACGTCACGGCCGGCGAGGCGAAACTGGCCCACGTCGCCGCATTCCTCCCGGACGCGCCGCATGAGCCCGATGGGGTCGACGCGCAGCTCGTCGAGGTGCCCGTGCTCACCCCCTCCCCCCGACACCCGCGGCGGTTCGCGAAGTCCGACGTCGACGGTCATGGTGTGCCTCCTGCATTTCGGGTGTCGTGGATATCGGGCGGGGTGTCGGGCGGGGTGTCGGGGGTGACGGGAGCCTCGGGCTGGACCTCGATCAACGGCAGATGGCTGCCCGGGGGTGTCGTGACCGCTGCCATCACCGCGGCGGCGACGGCGGGAGGTCGGAGGAAGTGGCTGTGGCGCGCCGCGCCGAAGCGGACCCACTCGCCGAGGACCTCGGTGGTGGTGTCGGGGCCCCAGTCGGTCCCCATGTCGGTCAGGGTCTGGCCGGGCTGGATGATGGTGGCCCGCACCCCGGTGCCCTCGAGCTCGAGCTGCAAGGCCCGCACCAACCCGTCGAGCCCCCACTTCGACGCCATGTACGCCGCCATGAGGGGCCGGGGGATGCGGAGGATGTCGGAGCTCACGAACACGAGGTCACCGTGGTGCCGTCGGACCATGGCCGGTGCCAGCGCGACCACGAGCCGGTGGGCGCCCAGCAGGTTCACCTCCACGGTGTGGGCGAAGTCCTTGGGGGAGGTGCCCAGCGCCGTGCCGGGGACGGCGTGCCCCGCGCTCGACACCATGATGTCGATCGGGCCCAGCGCGTCCTGCGCGGCGTGCGCGAATTCCTCCACCGAGGCCGCCTCGGCGAGATCGAGCCGGCGCACATGGGCCTCCCCGCCCGCGGCCCGGATGGCGCGGGCCACCTCCTCGCACCGGTCCAGACGGCGCGCCCCGAGCACCACGGGGTGGCCGGCGGCGGCGAGGGCGGCCGCGG